>JAJRTY010000051.1 GCA_024278055.1 Alphaproteobacteria bacterium
AGCCCGCTCCCCCGGCCCAACCACCCGTAAAGGTACCCTGAGGGGTGGTTGGGCCGGGGGAGCGGGCTGGCTTCAGGACTAAAATGTCGCTGAAAGCGACTTTCGGGTCAGACACTAAGGTGGATTATTGGCCTTTTGTGATTTTCTTGAAAGCTGCAGTAAAACCCTCAAGATTAACCGGAATATTTATAGGTTTTTTGTTGCTGGCCTGAAAGGCAACCAGCAGTTTTTTACCTTTTTTCATGGCCGCCACCTGTTCTGTGGTGAGAGCACCCGAAGCATAACACCCTTCCACGTCACAGGTTTCAATGACCATCCGGGTTTCCTTGCCATCATCGACTTTAAAAGCGGTGCCCGCAGGTAGGAACAACCCGTGGGGCAGAGAAAGCAGAATGGCGATTTTTGGTTCAACAGCCTGTGGTTGAATGACCACAGCAAGCAAACGCTGCCCGGTCTGTCTATACCTCAGGCTTTGTTGCATGCGGCAGAATTTTCTTTTGGTTTTCGGGTCTTCGCCGCATTGTACTGCCCACGGGCTTTTTTTCTTGCCGTTGACATCTTTTTTGATTTTCCGGGGACTTGTTCCCGGTACTTCATCATGGTTGATTGGTAACAATAGGGCAGGTTTTTGAACCGGAATGGTGTTCAGCTCGGGGGTAACGATGAAAGCTTGAACCGGTAACAGGCTTGCTGCAAACAAAATCGCCGTCAGGCTTACGGGGCGGAAAATTTTAAAAAGTCTGTCTGTCATCTTACCTGTTCCTTAACTCTTGCTAACACTTGACCATCGTTGAATGGACTTTTATGGCGTATTGGCTACTCAAACTTGATATATTAACCCAAGCCCTACACTTTCGCCAACCGTTTAGACACCGGTGACACACAAATGTCGCGTGATCCTGCATTTTTCAAATTCAGACTTTGCAAATCGGAATAATTCAAGGCCTGTAGCCTGCACCATTGTAATTGGTATATATATCTATGTGCCTTCGTAACAGCAAGATAGCAAATGTCTAAATCAATATCGCCGAGCAGCTGCCGCCTGATAAATGCCCGCCTGGCCATTGTAGCATCCAGCGAGCCTCAATTTGGAACAACTGAAAACGGCTACGTGGAAATTACCAACGGTGTTATTGCAGCGGTTGGTGACATGTCGAACCTGCCGCAAAACACCGGCAATGAAATTGCAGAGGTGATCGACTGCAAAGGGCGGCTTACGACGCCCGGCCTGATAGATTGCCATACGCATCTGGTGTACGGTGGTACCCGTCAACAGGAATTCGAACAACGTTTGACCGGCCTGTCATATGAGGCAATTGCCCGTAGTGGCGGTGGTATCAAAGCCACTGTTGCCGCCACCCGAAAAACTTCCGTGGAGGCTCTTGCCCAAGCCGCTGCCGAACGGCTGGACTGTCTGTTGGCTGAAGGCGTGACCACCGTTGAAATCAAATCAGGCTATGGGCTGGATACCAAAACTGAACTAAAGATGCTCACCGCTGCCCGAAAAATCGAAGAAATGCGCCCCGTCGATGTCAAGACCAGTTTTCTCGGTGCTCACGCCTTGCCTGATGAATATGCCGGACGCAGTAATGATTATATCGACCATGTGTGCAGCCACATGCTGCCTGCGGCAGCCGCACAAGGTCTGGCCGATGCCGTCGACGGCTTTTGTGAAGGCATCGCTTTTTCGTGCGATCAGATAGAACGTGTTTTCAAGGCCGCAGCGTTACATAATCTTGCCGTTAAATTGCACGCGGAACAATTGTCCAACCTCGGTGGTGCGGCATTGGCCGCACGCTACGGTGCCTTGTCAGTTGACCACATCGAATACCTCGACCAAAAAGGCGTTGATGCCATGGCTGCCTCAGGTACAGTGGCAACCTTGCTGCCGGGGGCTTTTTACTATCTCAATGAAAGTCAAAAACCGCCGGTTCAGGCTTTGCGCGATGCGGGCATACCCATTGCCGTTGCAACAGATCACAATCCCGGCAGCTCGCCGCTTTTATCGATTTTGGCAACCATGAACATGTCTTGCGTATTATTTGGATTGACGCCGCAAGAGGCTTTGTTGGGTGTAACGGCCAATGCGGCAAAGGCTCTGGGGCTCAAGGATCGCGGTGTCATAGCCGTTGGCAACAAGGCGGATCTGGTCATCTGGCAGGCAAAGGCGGCGGTTGATCTGGTGTATTCTCTGGGAAAAAACCCCTGCCATACAGTGCTTAAAGGCGGTCGGGTTGTTTTGACGAAAGGTGAGGATTGATATGTCATCAAGATTGGACAATACGCGGGTTATCCGCAGTCCCCGGGGCACGAAAATAAGCGCCAAAAGCTGGCTTACCGAGGCACCGTTGCGCATGATGATGAATAACCTTGATCCCGAGGTCGCCGAACGCCCCGAAGAACTGGTGGTCTATGGCGGCATTGGCCGGGCAGCCCGCGACTGGCCAAGTTTTGAGCGCATCCAGCAGGCTTTGATCAATCTCGAGAACAATCAGACGTTACTGGTGCAATCGGGCAAGCCGGTGGGCGTGTTTGAAACCCATGAAAATGCCCCGCGTGTGCTGATTGCCAATTCCAACATCGTGCCCAAATGGGCAACCTGGGAACATTTCAACGAACTCGATCGCAAGGGCCTGATGATGTATGGCCAGATGACGGCGGGCTCATGGATATATATCGGCTCTCAGGGAATAGTGCAGGGCACCTATGAAACCTTCGTTGAAATAGGCCGCAGGCATTTTGACGGCTTAATGAAAGGCCGCTGGATACTCACCGCCGGACTGGGCGGTATGGGCGGTGCCCAGCCGCTGGCTGCCACCATGGCCGGTGCCTCGATGCTGGCCATAGAGTGTCAGCCCAGCCGCATCGAAATGCGTCTTAAAACCGGATATCTGGATGCACAAGCTGAGAATTTAAGCGAAGCTTTGCAGATGATCGAAAATGCGCACACAAAGGGTTAAGCAATTTCGGTGGGCCTGTGTGGCAATGCCGCTGAAATCCTGCCTGAAATGGTGGCACTGGGTATCAAACCAGATGTGGTGACCGACCAAACCTCGGCCCATGATCCAGCCAACGGCTATCTGCCGATCGGGTGGAGTATTGCCAAATGGGAAGACAGGCGCGCGAATGACCCTGATGCCGTCGCTCTGGAGGCAAAAAAAGCGATGAAAGCCCATGTCAAAGCCATGCTCGGTTTTCAGGCCGCGGGCAGTGTGGTTGTGGATTACGGCAACAATATCCGCCAGGTGGCCAAAGACGAAGGTCTTGCCAATGCTTTTGATTTTCCCGGGTTCGTTCCCGAGTATATCAGACCATTGTTCTGTCGCGGCATCGGCCCCTTTCGCTGGGCAGCTTTGAGCGGTAACCCGGAAGACATTTATAAAACCGACCAGCGCGTCAAGGAACTGATTCCCGATGACAGGCACTTGCACAACTGGCTCGATATGGCGCGTGAGCGCATCCAGTTTCAGGGCCTGCCCGCCCGCATCTGCTGGGTTGGGCTCGGGCTTCGTGACAAGCTTGGTCTCGCCTTCAACCAGATGGTTCGGGATGGCGAACTTGATGCCCCCATCGTTATTGGCCGCGATCATCTTGATTCGGGCTCCGTTGCCAGTCCCAACCGCGAGACCGAAGCCATGAAAGATGGCTCCGACACTGTCTCTGACTGGCCCCTGCTCAATGCCCTGCTCAATTGTGCCAGCGGCGCCACCTGGGTTTCCCTGCATCATGGCGGTGGTGTCGGCATGGGCTATTCACAACATTCCGGCATGGTGATTGTCGCCGATGGCACCCAAGAGGCTGACAAGCGTCTGGCCCGTGTTTTGTGGAATGATCCGGCCAGCGGCGTCATGCGCCATGCCGATGCAGGCTACGGGCTGGCCGAAGACTGCGCCCGCGAAAACAAACTGATTTTACCTTCAGCTTAACTACAGAACGAGTAACAATGACAGAATATCTTGAGAGTTTCCGGGGAACGGTGAAGGCGTGGGAATGTGACCATGTGGAGCATTTTACCGTCGCCTATTATTTTAAAAGCGCTGCCGCCGCCCAGTTGCGTCTGCTGCACGAACTTGGGGTTCATGCCTTCGACGAAGATTTCCCGGTCACCACACATATTTATACCCGGTTTTTAAAGGAACTTCGCAAAGGTGATACTTATTTCATCAACAGCGGTGTGATTGATATAAAACCCGATGCACTCGTTCTTGGCCACCGTATTGTCAATGCTGACAGTGGCGAGGAATGTACCCTGATTTAAATGACACTGGCAGGTGCCGCTAAAACAGAACCGTCAATTGTTGACTGGGCAGCGCCTGAAAAACGCGCCCAGATAACCCCGGAACCTTCACTAAGCTGGACTATTACAGCAACTGACGTGGTATCGACATCACCGCTCGACCTTCAGGGCAAATTGAGTGTTGAAGGCATTGTGCATCTGTTTTCTGACGCCAGTGTTCAATCTCAAATGCTGATTGGCATGACCCCCCGATACATGCGTGACAACCGTATTGGTTTTTCTACCATGGAGTTCAGGTTCACCTTCCATGAGCCTGCACCGCGCCCCGGAGATATATTGGAAATCAGAAGTCAAATCACCAGTGTCGGCGGCACATCACTGGGGTTTGCCCACGGGCTGTGGAACGTCTGCACAGGCCGCTTGCTGGCCACATTGACCCAGGCCGGTGTACACCTTGACCTGGACAAGCGCCGCCCGGCCAGCTTGCCCGATATGATCCGAATAAAGGCGAACGACCTTATGAAATAGGACGCCTGGAGGATCATCGCCGGAAATAAATTTTCATTAAATCATATTTTGTATCTTGTATTTTAACGTCACAATAATGACATAAAGGTGAGCCGACACCTTATTTTAAATAGATGGAATCTTGGGGCTGCATATTGCCTGGCAGCCAACTTATTGCTGCAGGAACTATATGCCGGACTGGATGTTATTGGCCAATTTTGAGCCAGGGAAAGTGTCGATGGTCATTATGATCGACATTATTCTCTCAGGCGATAATGCCATTATCATCGGCATGGCAGCTTGTGCGGTTCCTCTGAAATACCGCAGGCGTGCAATTCTTTATGGCATTGGTGCTGCTGTTGTCTTCCGTATCCTGTTTTCCATGTTTGCCTTCTACCTGCTGCAAATTAAAGGCCTTGAACTGATTGGTGGCCTGCTGCTGTTCTGGGTGTGCTGGCGATTGTGGAATGACTTACGCGACAGCCATCCCCAAAACGGCAATATGGTTGAAGAGTGCGCTGAACCGGATGGTGCAGTGCTCGATGGTGCCATGACCATGCGCAAGGCTATGTTCAACATCATCGTAGCTGATGTTTCCATGTCACTGGACAACGTTATAGCGGTTGCCGGCATCTCGCGCGGCAATCTGGAAGTTCTGGTTTTCGGACTGGTCCTGTCTGTTGCCATTATGGCGGTAGGGGCCACATGGATAGCCAAACTCCTCGATCGCTTTTACTGGCTGGGCTACATCGGACTGGCAATAATTGTGTATGTTGCCGGTGACCTGGTATGGTCTGGATTGCAGGATTTCAATCTGGTCTGATTTTGCCACTCAATGTTAATCTGCAATGAAAAACATTTGACATGACAAAACCCTAAGAGTATGAACCGTAAAGATTTTTCAGCATAACCAATTGGGGACTTGTCTAATGGTAGGACGCCGGACTCTGACTCCGTAAGTCCAGGTTCGAATCCTGGGTCCCCAGCCAATAATTTCAATGGGTTAGTGGAAACCAACCACCATTGGGATTATTTGAGTTTTTCAAACCCGGCGGTAAATCCTCTCAACGACATCGACATGGTGAACTTGCGGCCATTGCGCCCCTGGAAGATGATTTTCAACTGCTTGCCCTTTTTCAGCGATGACAATAATTTGTTGATCACGCCAACGCGGGCAAACACTCCTTGCGGGCTGCTGGTATAAACCGTCAGTCGTCCGGGTCTTTGCTTGTCAATCTGAAACTGAATGCCGGAGGCCAGAGCCAGTCCATGAGGCAGGCGTACAGTCGCCATATAAGGCGCTGAGTTGGCTTTGGCCGGCGCGGCATGAATTGATACCGACACAAATACCTGACGCGTTTTGGCCATGAGTATCGATTGCGACAACACACAGGCAAGCTTTTTACTATTGGCCTGCGGCTGGCAGTTTACGCCCCAGTTGGTGGAAACAAATTGCACATTTTCGCTTGCAGGTGTTTTCTGCCTGGTTTTATTTGCTTGATGCTCTTCCAGGGTATCTTTTGCAAGGCTATTGCCAACACTGGCAATGAAAATCAGCCCGGCCATCATCGTGCAAGTAAGCAGCCAGTGTGTGCTTTGCCAACCCGGCTTCCAAACAAGGTATTTTTCCATATGCTGTAAACCTGTAAATAAGCTGCGGAAGTGTCTTTTATATCAGCAGTGCTTATTTATTGATAGCTGTCGCATAACTCACATGCCGGCACTATAGAAGGGCACGTTAATCTGGCTGCGGGTATCGAGTATCATACAAAGAAAGGGTTTTTCCCTATGCTCCCGGCATGCCATCATAAGTTATTAAAGATGCAGCTTCATCTGACATTGGCGGTACCGCCATTGGGCAAATGGGGCCGGATAATGTTTCCACATCATAGATTTCGCCAATTTTGCCATCGATACGGAACCAGTCGACGCAAGTGCCGGTATTGAGATCAATGATCTGAATACCGCACCAGGCTTCGGAATCAGCATCCTTCAGTTTTTGATCAAGTGCGAGGCCCTCAAAGCGCTTGTAGCGCGGTTTCGACAGGCCGACAAAGGCTAGGTTTCCATGAAAACACAACCCGCGTAAAAAGCCGGGACAGAAGGTCTTCGGCTTGAATGTGCCTTTCCCTGATTTGGCAAACTCTATGGTGCCAAGCTCACCGGTACCCGCATTCAGCAGCCACAGTTCACCATTGTGCATGCGTGGCGAATGCGGCATCGACAGGCCGCCACAGACGATTTTATTACTCTCCACATCAATCACAATCCCACCATCACTACGGCGGTCGCGCCAGCCGTCAATGGTGTCTGAACGTGAAACAGCAGTAACATATTTGGGCTTGCCGTTCTCCATCGCCATGCCATTGAGGTGGCAGCGGTCTTCATCAACCAGGCCTGAGATAAAATCAGGTTTCCAGATCATCTCGAAGGAGTGTCTCGCTGACGGCACGGCGAGACAGTTGAACCGCGTGTTGACAAACACCGCACGGTCACGCTAATCAATACCCACATCATGGGCATCAAGCTGGCCGGTGACATGGACGGTTCTTGGCACGTAGCAGGCATCAAACGTGTGGTTGATTTCCTGGCCCGGTTGCAGGATGTTTTCCAGTCGCATGATCTGATAACCTGCCGTCATCGTCAGGTCGCCGCGCTCACCGGTGCTCAACCCCATCGGTTTAGGCATGGCGGTTTGATGGATATTGATACCGCCATCCTTGTTGCGGCCGATCAGATAGAAAAGACCGGATTAATATGACGTCATGGCCAGGGAGATGTTGAACTTTGCCAATGTTCCCGCCAGCCCGCCGGAAACCGAGAATTCAACGTCTTCGGATTGAGTTTCTGCTGGTTCGGCGTCCGGGTTACCCGCATTACCGGCCGGGGGCTGTGTCGTCATAAAACCTCTGAACTGTTTTCTGCGTGAACTAACCTGTAATGATGTACCAAGGCACCGCCGACACCGCAACCATATGATTGTCAAGCGATTGAGAAGCGCAAGGTGGTATGGACCGCATGAGCAGCAGGGTACTGGAAATTAGAGTGGTGCGGTTAATTCGTTCTGAAATACAGGAATACCGCCCCATTTACGTCGCTGGCACATTCACAAGTTCCCATTTAACAAATAACGTGTACACTAACCTCAACTGAAAATTTCTAGGGCCATATGCCGCTACAGTTTTTACACTGATCGTGTGAACTGGCGGATCTGGCAGGTTGGACCGTGAGCATACCGATTGGTGCAAATGGCGCTGGCAGCGTTGATAAAGCGGTGCCGGACAAGCCACCTCAGGGCGAGGGGCAGGGGGCATTTGCGAGTAATAACAGCATATCAGTCAATTCCGGTAACAGTCCTCTGGCTGGAAACTCTGGTAAATCTCAAGCTAAACCCGGAAAATCGCACCGCCGACGCGGGTCTTCGAATTCACCGCCACGCCCGCGGGTCTATGCCGCCCTTGATCTCGGCACCAACAATTGCCGTCTGCTGGTGGCCAATCCCAATCGCCACACCGGATTTCGGGTGATTGATGCCTTTTCGCGCATCGTGCGTCTGGGCGAGGGACTGATGCACTCCGGCAATTTAAGCGATGAAGCCGAAGTGCGTGCCATTGCAGCGCTAAAAATCTGCACCGATAAAATGATCAGGCGCGGCGTCGAGCGTTCACGCCTGATTGCCACCGAAGCCTGCCGCAGTGCCAAAAACGGCCAACGCTTTATTGCCCGGGTAAAAAGCGAAACCGGATTAAACCTCGAAATCATTGATCGAAAAACCGAAGCACAACTGGCCGTTGCCGGGTGTGCCGCACTGTTATGCCCGCAAAGTGAGCGCGCACTGGTGTTTGATATCGGCGGCGGATCCTCCGAAATCATGTGGCTGGCGCACAAGGGCTGCGATTATAAAATTCTAAGCTGGACCTCGATCCCTGTTGGCGTGGTCACGCTGGCGGAAAAATTTGGCGGCATTGAGATAAATCAGCGCGAATTCACCGCCATGGTTGAATATGTGGCTCCTTTTTTGCAAAAATTTGAAGATGAGTTTCAGATTTCCTGTGAACTCAAGCGTCACAATGCCCATATGCTTGGCACGTCCGGTACAGTGACAACCATCGCCGGTATTCACCTCGATTTACCGCGTTATGATCGCTCAAAGGTTGATGGCTGCTGGTTGTCCGGCGAGGAGGTGTCAGCAGTAAACAGGCGGCTTTTGGACATGCCTTTTGAAGCGCGCAGGGAATGTCCCTGCATCGGTGCTGACCGCGCTGATCTGGTGTTGGCCGGATGTGCTATCCTTGAAGCAGTGCGCCTGCAATGGCCATGCGAACGCGTAAGGGTGGCCGATCGCGGGTTGCGTGAAGGTATCCTTACCAGCTTGATGTGTCAGGATGAAACTTTCGGGATGGATTGTTCGCATATCGGCAACAATCCCCGCCGCGGACCTTTTCGTCGCCGTCGCAAGCGTTCGAACAGGTCGCAAAAAACCAATTCTCAATCTGAAAATACTGAAAACAGGTCTTAAGTTTCGTGAACAAAAAAAGACAAAGCGGCGGTGAAGACGGACCGGGACGCGGTGCCCGTGATCTCACCGTCCGGGTAAAAACTGCCAAATACCGCAAGATTTCCTCAACCAGGTGGCTACAGCGCCAGCTTAACGATCCGTATGTGGCCGCGGCCAAAAGAGACGGGTTTCGCTCACGCGCAGCTTATAAACTGATTGAGATTGATGATGCGCACGAACTGTTGAAGCCGGGTGCGCGTGTGGTTGATCTGGGAGCAGCACCAGGTGGCTGGAGCCAGGTTGCAGCCCAACGCATTGGCGCACCTGCCAATGGCAAAATAGTCAGTATCGACATAAATGAAATGGAATCGATTGCCGGGGTTGATTTCATCCAGCTCGATTTTCTCGACAACAATGCACCTGACATTATCAAGCAGGCCATTGGCGGCAGCGTTGACGTGGTATTGTCTGATATGGCGGCACCGGCCACCGGCCACAAGCGGACCGACCACATCAAGATAATGGCCCTGTGCGAGATCGCGTTGGAACTCGCCTATGAAATGCTGACGCCGGGCGGGCATTTCTGCGCCAAGGTTTTGCAGGGCGGCACCGAAAGGCAGTTGCTGACTAAAATGAAGCAGCGCTTTGAAGTGGTCAAACACGTAAAACCCAAAGCCAGCCGGTCGGATTCAGCCGAAACCTATGTGCTCGCCAGAGGGTTTCGCGGCAATGAGTATTAAGCTCGAACCAGTGAGAGTTTCTAAACATGCATGAATTTGAAACTGAGATCGCCACAGATGACGGCATCATGGATGCCTTTGTCTGCCATCCTGAAGAAGGCGGACCGTTCCCGGCAATTATCCTCTATATGGATGCACCGGGTATTCGCGAGGAATTGCGCGATATGGCGCGGCGCATCGGCACCGTGGGCTATTTTGTTATTCTGCCGAACCTGTATTACCGCACCGGACGTGAGGGCCACTACGGCTTTGACCTTGAGCGCATTCGCTCCGATCCTGAACAACTTGAAAACATGTTCAAAATTATGAACGAAACCACCAACGAGCGCGTAGTTGCCGATACCGCGCCCCTGTTGAAATTCATCGAAAGCGAACCGGAGGCAGCGCCGGGGCAGGTGGGCTGTGTCGGCTATTGCATGAGCGGCAGAATTGTCGTGTCGGTGGCTGCAAGCTACCCGCAAAACTTCGCCGCCATAGCCTCATATTATGGCGTTGGCATTATGACCGATGAGGATAACTCCCCCCATCTCGCCGCAAAGAACATCACCGGCGAGGTCTATCTCGCCTTCGCCCAAACCGATGTCTATGTGCCCGAACCATTGTTAGAGGCAATTCCCGCAGCGTTCGATCAGGCAGGCGTAAATTACCGCATGGAAATCTACCCCGGCACCGACCACGGCTTTGCCTTCCCCCAGCGCCCGGCCTACAACAAGGCCGCCGGTGAACGTCACTGGGAGCGTATGTTTGCACTGTTTGCAAGAAACCTGAAAGGGTGAGTTAAAACTGACGCCCGAAATCAGGTTCCCAGTCCGGCCCCCAGGCTTCTTTCCAGAACCATGGTTTGTCTGAGTTTGATTTGGTGGTGCCGCCGCGCCACAGGTCATGGCGTTGATCGCTGTGACGGCTGAAAAAATCTTCAATACGCTCAGACAACTCCTTTGCGACTTCTGAAAAAGCGGCATCATCAATCAGGTTTTTCTTCTCCATCGGATCATTTTCGAGATCATAAAGCTCGTCTTCCAGCGGATGAGTTATATTGGTGCTGAAGCGCTTCATATAAAGCCATTTGGCGGTGCGGATGGCCCGGGTTTCTTCCTGCTCCATGAAAACGGCATCGCGCCATTGGTTGGACTGGCCCTTGAGATAAGGTGAAAAATTCTGTGAATCTGAATTGCCGTTGAGATTGTCGGAATCAATGCCGATATAATCCAGCAGCGTGGCAAACAGGTCCAGCTGGCTGATCAGTTCGTGGCATTCCTGCGCCGGTTCAATATGGCCGGGCCGCGAAGCAATCAGCGGTACGTTGAAGGCTGCGCGATGCATATTGGCGGGCCAGGTCGCCTGACCATGACCCCAAAACCCATTGTGGCCAAGCGAATAGCCATGATCAGCGGTGTAGATTACCAGGGTTTCCTGATCGAGATCATTTCCTTCCAGAGCCTGCATGATGCGACCGACACCATCATCCACCATCGACATCTGTGAATAGTAATTACGCATGGTTTCGAGATCATTGGGCATACGCAAATGTGCGGTATAATCAATGCCGCCGCCGCTTTCACCCATGCGCTGCAAAAACCGGTCGATGACTTTTTTGTTCAGCCCCTCACGTGGCACATTGAGCATCATGGTTTCTTCATAAAGATCGGCAAAACGGTTGTTTGACGGACCTTTGATCGCCGGCCAATGGCCATAAGGCGCGTTATAAGGGACGAACAGGAAGAATGGCTCATCGCCATTGCGGTCATAGCTTTGCAGAAACTCGACGGATTTGTCGGTGAAATAATCGACACTGTGGCCCTCAAACACATAGCGCGCGTCATTATCAATAAAAGTATTGTTGTTGAAATCAATGGTGTGGCCATGGGGGAACGTTACCCAGTGATCAAACCCGTTTTGTGGTTCAAACGGCACGCCGAGATGATATTTCCCAATTAATGCAGTAAGATAACCATGTTGCTTGAGAATGGTCGGGAAGCTTTTGTACTCACCGATTGCATTCCACTTGTCAGGCCAGTTCTCCATTATGCGATCATCAAGCCAGGTGTGAATACCATGCTGGCTCGGCATCAACCCGGTCAGCACCGATGCCCGGCACGGCGAACACATGGCATTGACGCAAAAGGCATTGTCAAAGCGCACGCCTGCCGCTGCCATCCGGTCAATATGCGGAGTGTGAATTTCATCATTACCATAACACCCCAGCAGCTCAGCCGGTTGGTTGTCGCTCATGAACATGAGAATATTGGGGAGTTTTGCGGGCATCGTTTGGGTAAGGCGTGATTAAAAATTGACTGGCATTGATGTTCATTCTATCACCAATCACAGAATTTGGCGCGGGCAATTTTGATAAAAAGAGGGGCTGCATTGGACCTGTCAAAAACAGCTTTGTTAATCATTGATGTGCAGATGGCTTTTGTCCACCGCGATGACAAAAACGAACCGCGCAGCGCACCCGAAGCAGAGGAAAACATCGCTCGGCTGCTAGGCATTTTTCGTCAGGGCAACCTGAAAATCATCCATATACATCATCACTCAAGGGTGGCGGGTTCACCCTTTAAAGCCGGGCTTGCCGGAGCAGCGGTTCAGGAGTTTGTCACCCCAGCGCAAGGTGAGACGGTTTATATCAAACACGTCAACAGCGGCTTTATTGGAACCACGCTGGAGGCGGATTTGCGTGAACACGAGATTGAGCACCTGATTATGTGCGGTGCCACCGCCAATCATTGCGTTGAAACCACAACGCGCATGGCCGGTAATCTGGGTTTTGATACCTATTTTGTCAGTGACGGTGTCTGGGCCTATGGCGCGGTGGGTCCTGATGGCAAATCACACACAGCCGACGAAGTGCATTCGATGACGTTGAGCAATATGCACGCAGAGTTTGCGACGGTGGTTACAACGCAGCAAATTCTTGCCCGGATGGGCTGAGTTTAGCGTTCCACCATCTTCTGAAGCAGAAGGCTGTCCGGATTTTGCATTTCATTGAGAATGGTAAAGTGGTTGGCACCGGCAATTGTCAATGTTTCGGTTTCAACTCCCTGGGCATTCCAGAACCGGGCCAGGGCAGTGGCCTGGCGATGAAATTCGTGACTCTCAGATTCCCCCACAGCAGCAATAAACCTGACAGCGGATTTGGCCACCGGGCGAAACAGCGGGCTGGCGAGGCGGGCTTCTTCCTTAGACAGCTTGAGCGCATCATTCTTGGTGGTGCCGCGCAAGGGGGCAAGATCATAAATACCGCCCAGAGCACACCCTCGGGTAATCAGATCTTCAGGCAAACCGGGATGACAGGTCCAGTCGGTGGAAACCAGACACGCGGCCAGATGCCCCCCGGCAGAATGACCGTAAACCACAGGTTTTTTTTCGTATTGCTGCCAGATTTTCCCGGCGCACTTTCGCATTTGCGAAATGATTTTTGGAATAGAAGTATCCGGGCACAGATCGTAAGACGGGATGATAACCGAATATCCCAGCTCATTCAGCCCCTTGGCCACATGGGAAAACATTTTGCGATCACGCGATTGCCAGTATCCACCGTGGATAAACAGAGCTATCGGTGTGTCGTCATTGACATTGTCGGGGTGGAAAAGATCGTATTTGTTACGTTCTGACGGTCCGTAGGAAATATCGAGTTCTACATTGTCGCCATTGCGATATTCTTCAGCCTGCTGTACCCAGGATGCTTGGATTTTTGCGTGCTCAGGCACCCGCAGCCGATCATTATATTGTTTCTCATAGGCAGCTAGCGCCATGACACTGTTTCCCCTTGATCATGGGTGGCGATACTATCATGGCAATTGTACTGAAAAACCATAACAAAAATATCAACAAAACCAGATGTTTGAACCGTTTATCAAATTCAGGGTTTATCATTACAGGAAAATTCAAAACAGTCACGGGAAAATGGCATAAAATCCACTATCCACCGGTAACACTCATATGACGGGAAACTGCCGGAGCTTTGCGGTCACGATCAATAATAAAGTCATGGCCTTTGGGCTTGCGTAAAATCGCTTCATCGATTGCCGCATAAAGCGGGCCATTGCTTGGCGAGGATCGCAAAGGAGCGCGCAAATCAGCGGCATCTTCCTGACCCAGACACATATACAGCGTTCCTGTACACGTCACGCGCACCCGGTTGCAGCTTTCGCAGAAATTATGCGACATTGGAGTAATAAAGCCGATACGCCCGCCGGTTTCCTTGACTTCCATGTATCGCGCCGGACCACCGGTTTTGTAAGGGATGTCTTCAAGCGTCCATTTTTCGCTTAATTGCGCGCGCACCTGGGACAACGGCAGGTATTGATCGGTTCTGTCTTCTTCAATCTCGCCCAGCGGCATGGTTTCAATCAGAGTCAGATCCATGCCGCGACCGTGGGTCCAGCGGATCATTTCGTCAAACTCATCATCATTGACGCCTTTCAGCGCTACCGCATTGATTTTGACTTTGAGACCGGCAGCCACAGCGGCGTCAATGCCGGCATTGACTTTGTCCAGCGACCCCCAGCGGGTGATGGCCTTGAATTTGTCGGCATTGATTGTATCGACGGAGACGTTGATGCGGCGCATGCCAAGATCATACAGCTGATCGGCAAAGCGGGTCAGCTGGCTGCCGTTGGTGGTCATGGTCAACTCTTCAAGCGCACCGGTTTCCAGGTGGCGCGACAGTGACTTGATCATTGACATAAGGTTCTTGCGCACCAGCGGTTCACCGCCGGTAAGCCTGAGTCTTTTAACGCCTTTATCAATAAAAGCCGAACACAGGCGATCCAGTTCCTCAAGCGTGAGCAACTCGCGCTTGGGCAGAAATGTCATGTTTTCCGACATGCAGTAAACACATCTGAAATCACACCTGTCAGTGACCGAAACCCGCAGATAGCTGACCGCCCGGCCAAACGGGTCAATCATTTCAGATCCGGTGTTGACGCTTTTGGAAGCAGCGGCATCTTCCGGTGGTAAAAAACTATTCAATTTTGCATCCCCGTCTTCGCGCTGTGATGGATTTTACGCGGTTTACGTACCGTTTATACCGGCCCTTGTCTGGACATTGAATATAGCTTGCCATAGAAGCCGGAGAATATCAAAGCAGACAATGCCGCATAAAGTACCATAAGATACAACGTGTCATCACAGCCGGAAAAAATCGCAGTTTTGAGCCAGAAAACTTCTTCGGCCCTTTTGTTTTAGCGGGAAGGAATTTCACCTAGTGGAAACGTGACTGGAGAAGTAGGGTTTTGAGTTGCGGTTCAGTGTTGGCTGGACTAGGCTGACCCCTGAATCAATGTTGTAGTCGGGCATGCAAAGAACATCGACCACACGGAATTGATTGCAGGCAAGCCCACCTTTGGTAGGATGCAGGTGGCAGGGAAAAAAATGAACACAATGACGAAGTCATCGATTTCCAGTGTGGCAGAGGAGGATATGCTGCGGGCTCAGTTATATCAGATGCTCTCGCATTTCCTTGGCAACCCGCCCTCACAAAAAGACCTCGATAACCTCGCCGCCATGAGTGGCGATTCCTCCCCTCTGGGCGAAGCTATTGCCAGCCTGTCAACAATTGCCGGAAAGACCGACGTGGTTCTGGTTGCCCAGGAATATCAGGATTTGTTTATTGGGGTCGGGCGTGGCGCATTGTTACCGTTTGCGTCATATTATCTCACCGGATTTTTACATGAAAAGCCGCTGGCGGTATTGCGTCAGGATATGGAGCGTTTAGGCATCGCGCGTCGGGCTGATGTGAAGATACCAGAGGACCATATCGCGACAATTTTCGAAATGATGGCCGGGATGATCGAGGGGAAATACGGCACGGTCTATGACCTCGACGAACAACGTGAGTTTTTTAATAAGCACATTGGCTCCTGGGCCAAACATTTTATGACCGATCTCGAGGGCGCGAAAGCTTCCATACTCTACGCCGCCCTGGGAACGATAGGGCGCATCTTTCTCGATATTGAGGAAGTTGCGTTCACGATGGATTAGGTCACGTCGCACGGGCTTTGGCAGGCTGTGTTGTGATTTTTGGGAATTCAGGCTCATTTATAATGAGACTGGGTAATGTTCCGCCAGCATTTGTGCGGGGCCAAACAAAGGAGGAGTGCTAAATGTCTGAAGACAGGCAAACAGCCAAAGCAGACCGCCGCAGCTTTCTAAAGCTTGCAGGGTGGGGTGCCTTATCCGGCGGAGCCGTGCTTGCGCTGGATAAATCACAAGCCGAGGCCAGCGATACATCTGTTGAATCGACAGGTTCGTATCGCGAAACTGAACACATACAGACCTATTACGAAAGTGCCAAATTCTAACCCGCGATGTTTTTCGGGGTGTCCCCCGTGCGTGGTGTTTTAGGATTTAAAACAAGAAAACAGTCTTCGTAATTCGGATTGTTGAAGATTTTGGGAAAAATTTAGGAGAATAGATATGCTTAGGAAGAAGACCGGCGGGATGGCGATTGGCTCCCGTTTGTCATCAGCCCTTAAGGATGTTGCATCGGAAACGATAGACAGGCGTTCGTTCCTGCGTCGTTCCGGCCTCGCCGTTGGCGGTTTGGCAGCGGCAGCAAGCTTTACAGGCAGCATGGTGGAAAAAGCCGAAGCCGCAAGTGACACAAGTGGTGTTAAAGTGGTTAAAACAATCTGCACTCATTGTGCGGTTGGTTGTACCGTTTTGGCCGAAGTCGAAGGTGGTGTGTGGATTGGCCAGGAACCTGGTTATGACAGTCCGTTTAACCTTGGTGCCCATTGCGCCAAAGGTGCCGCCGTTCGCGCCACCGCTCACAGTGAGCGCCGTTTGAAGTACCCGACTAAGCTTGTCGGCGGCAAATGGCAGCGATTGAGCTGGGATGATGCCATCAACGAGATCGGCGACAAGATGATGTCGATCCGTGAAACGTCAGGACCGGATTCGGTTTACTGGCTCGGTTCGGCCAAGCATTCCAATGAGCAGGCCTATCTGTTCCGCAAGTTCTATGCCTTCTGGGGCACCAACAATGGTGACCATCAGGCACGTATCTGTCATTCAACCACAGTTGCCGGTGTTGCCAACACCTGGGGCTATGGTGCCATGACCAATTCCTTCAATGATATCCACAATTCGAAGTGCATCTTCATTATCGGTGGCAATCCTTCAGAAGCACATCCCGTGTCCATGTTGCATGTATTGCGCGCCAAGGAAATCAACAATGCACCCGTGATCGTTTGTGATCCGCGCTTTACCCGCACAGCTGCACATGCCACTGAACATGTACGCTTGCGCCCGGGTACAGATGTTGCCTTGATCTGGGGTATCCTGTGGCACATTTTTGAAAACGGCTGGGAAGATAAAGAGTTTATCCGCCAGCGTGTTTATGGAATGGAAGACATCCGGGCCGAAGTGGCAAAATGGGCACCTGATGAAGTCGAAAGTGTTACCGGCATTCCTGCATCCCAGATGCGTCGCGTTGCCCGCACCATGGCTAACAACCGGCCAGGTACGGTTATCTGGTGCATGGGGGGGACCCAGCACACCAACGGTAACAACAACACCCGCGCTTATTGCATCTTGCAACTTGCTCTTGGCAATATGGGCACAACCGGCGGCGGCACCAATATTTTCCGCGGCCATGATAATGTGCAGGGCGCAACGGACTTCTGCGTGTTGTCACATTCACTGCCAGGCTACTACGGTCTCAAGAAAGGGTCGTGGAAACATTGGGCCCGTGTTTGGGATGTTGAGTACGATTATCTGTTGGGCAATTTTGCTTCAGAAAAACTGATGCAGTCCAAGGGTATGCCGGTGTCACGCTGGATTGATGGTGTTTTGACTCCGAAAGACAAGATTGATCAGCCTGATAACCTCAAAGCCATGGTGTTCTGGGGACATGCTCCCAACTCACAGACACGATTGCCGGAGATGCGTGCAGCAATGAAGATGCTGGACCTTCTGGTTGTTATCGATCCTTATCCGACCATGACAGCGGTTTTGCATGATCGCCAGGATGGGGTCTATCTGTTGCCTGCTGCAACCCAGTATGAAACCTATGGGTCTGTGACAGCTTCCAACCGGTCCTTGCAGTGGCGCGACAAGGTTGTCGATCCATTGTTTGAATGTCTGCCTGACCACACCATCATGTACAAATTCGCCAAGAAATTCGGATTTGCTGACCAGATGTTCAAAAACATCAAGGTTACCGATGACGAGCCATTGGTTGAAGATGTGACGCTGGAATTCAACAAGGGCATGTGGACAATCGGCTATACCGGGCAATCCCCGGACCGGCTGAAAGCACATATGGCCAACCAGCACACATTTGACAAGACAACCCTGCAAGCGCGCGGTGGTCCTGTTGATGGTGAGTATTATGGTCTGCCGTGGCCCGCATGGGGTACGGCTGAAATGGGTCATCCAGGCACACCTAACCTGTATGATACCTCCAAGCCCGTGGCTGAAGGTGGTTTGTGTTTCCGCGCCCGTTACGGTGTTGAACGCAACGGTGTAAACCTTCTTGCTGAAGGATCTTACCCTGTGGGGTCGGAAATTGAGGATGGATATCCTGAATTTACCATGGCCATGCTGCAAAAGCTTGGATGGGATGGCGATCTGACAGCGGACGAAAAATCAGCAATTGATGCCGTTGCCGGTGAAAAGACAAACTGGAAAACGGACTTGTCCGGTGGTATTCAGCGCGTTGCCATTAAACACGGCTGCGCACCATTTGGTAATGCCAAAGCCCGCGCAATTGTGTGGACTTTCCCTGATCCGGTACCGCTTCATCGTGAGCCGCTGTATACACCGCGTCGTGATCTGTTGCCGAAATATAAAACCTATAAGGATCGTCAACAGTTCCGTCTGCCAACGTATTTTGAGACCATCCAGAAGAATGATTATTCAAAAGACTTCCCGATCATTCTAACCTCTGGTCGTCTGGTTGAATTCGAAGGTGGCGGTGATGAGTCACGGTCGAACAAATGGTTGGCTGAACTGCAACAGGATATGTTTGTTGAAATCAATATTGTTGATGCAAACGATCTTGGCATTCGCGATGGATCAATGGTCTGGGTTAATGGTGCGCCGACCTTTGATGGCAAACCGGGTGGCCGGGTAAAAGTCAAGGCCCAGGTGACGGAACGTGTCAGCCGCGGCGTTTGCTTCCTGCCGTTCCATTTTGCTGGCCATTTCCAGGGCGAGGACCTGCGCGACAAGTATCCATCAGGTGCTGATCCATATGTATTGGGCGAAGCTTCCAATACGGCTCAGACCTATGGGTATGATGTTGTAACAAACATGCAGGAAACCAAAGCCACACTCTGTAATATAGAAAAAGCCTAGGGAGAAAACGTTATGGCACGGATGAGATTCCTTAGTGACGCTGAACGTTGCGTTGAATGCAATGCCTGCGTCACAGCCTGTAAGAACGAAAATGAAGTCCCCTGGGGCATCAACCGGCGTCGCGTCGTCACTATTTCTGACGGTACGCCGGGTGAGCGTTCGATATCGATCGCTTGCATGCATTGCTCGGATGCACCGTGTATTGCGGTGTGCCCGGTGGACACTATCTACCAGACGGAACTCGGCATTGTGCTGCATTCCAAAGACCTGTGTATCGGGTGTGGATATTGTTTTTATGCATGTCCTTTCGGGGCTCCTCAATTTCCGCAGACAGGAAACTTCGGTTCCCGGGGCAAAATGGACAAATGTACATTCTGCGCTGGCGGGCCTGAAGAAGAAAACAGCGAAGCTGAGTTCCGCAAATATGGCCGTAACCGCATAGCGGAAGGCAAATTGCCGCTATGTGCCGAGTTGTGCTCGACCAAAGCACTTCTTGCCGGTGACGGTGCTGTTATATCGGACATCTATCGCGAACGCGTAGTCAATCGCGGGTTTGGCGCTGGCGCCTGGGGATGGGGTCGTGCCTATCCTTCCAGCGGTAGTTGATAGCAAGATAACTCAAGGGTGTCGGCCGCAAGTCGGCACCCTTGAATTTACCCGTATTTATATTGTGAAAATCAGCGGTCTGACCGGTGGTCTTTAGACATTTGGGATGTAGACTGGTGCAAACCGGGTTGTTCTGCATCTTTGCGAAATTGTAAAATCGCCGGGAAAATCAACTGATAAAGCGATTTTAATTTAGGCAGTTCTGACATTGATGATTTTTAGGAGGGCGCTTTAATGCCCAAGTCCACAACATTTGCAGCGATGATGACAAATTACGCCGCTGCATGTACCAGAAAAACTGCCGCAATATTTTTGCTGGCGTTTGTGGCCATGTTTTTAACCGGCAGTTTTAGCCAAACAGGGTCATCGGCTCAGGCCCAGACTCAAGCTCAAACTCAAAAACCCCAGTCCCTTGCCGGTGCGCCTTTAGGCAATGATTCAGATTCTGACCTGTGGCGCGCTGTAAAACGCGGCGACCGGGGCAGTGTTTCCATTAGCGATAAAAAATCCGGCGTATTGATACAATCCGGCGGCCAGATTTTTCGCGACATACGTAATGGACCAATGTTTACATATGGTGCCGCGGCCATCATCGGTGTCATTGCCATTTTGTCTTTGTTCTATATGTTGCGCGGACGCATCCGTATAGACAGCGGCAAAAGCAATGTTACTGTTACCCGTTTCAATTCTTTTGAGCGTTTTTCCCATTGGTTGCTGGCGGTTTCATTCGTAATTCTCGGACTGTCAGGCCTCAACATGGTCTACGGCAAATACCTGCTTACCCCGCTGGTGGGCAAAAGCGGCTATGGCGACATTGCCATGGCTGGCAAGTGGCTGCATAATTTTGTCGCTTTCGCCTTTATTCTCGGTTTGGTGTTAATCTTGCTGTTGTGGATCCGGCACAACTTCCCCAACAGGCATGACATAATCTGGCTGCTGAAAGGTGGCGGTATGTTTACCAGGGGCTCTCATCCACCGGCAAAGAAGTTCAATGCGGGGCAGAAGATACTGTTCTGGCTGATAATTTTCGGCGGCGCTTCAATAGCCCTTTCGGGTATCTCGCTGATGTTTCCGTTCCAGCTGTCGCTGTTCGCCGATACGTTTGAAATTGTAAATCGGCTCGGGTTTAACCTGCCGACAGAATTGACCGGCATAGAAGAAATGCAACTGTCTTTGGTCTGGCACTCTATCGCCAGTATATTCATGGTATGTGTCATCATCGCCCATATTTACATTGGCAGTGTCGGCATGGAAGGTGCGTTCGATGCCATGGGTTCTGGCGAGGTTGATAAAAACTGGGCCAAAGAGCACCACTCCGTATGGGTCGAGGAGCTGGAAAGCAAAGAGCGGGCAAAGGCAGCTTCGAAGCAGGTTGCCGCAGAATAGGACATGCAGGACCAAATTCATGTGCTGGACATATGATGTCAAAAAATCCGGTTCCCTTGATTTTTGCGTAATTTCCAGCGTCCTGACAGGCTTTTTTGCTCTTTTGTTTATTTCTTTGCCATCAACGCTGGCAACCGCCAAAGTGCAGGGGCATGGCGGGCCGGTAAAATCGATCGTGTTATCCAGCGACGGCTATACCGCTTTAACCGGCTCATTTGATTATACTGTCATTTACTGGGCAATTTCGCCTGGTGGGTCCAAAATCATCAAACGCCTCATCGGTCATGATGGCGCTGTTAATACGGTAGCTTTTGTACCCGGTAATGCGCTGGCCCTGTCGGGCAGTGACGATGGTACAGTCGGGCTGTGGCACCTGGGGGATTTAAAACTGTTAACCCGCCTGAAGGGGCACAGCGCCAAAATTTCCGATGTGGCAGCTTCCCCCGATGGCCGTATCGCAGCCTCCGCCTCCTGGGACAGCACTATTCGCCTGTGGGATGTTGAAACAAAAACCCAAACCGCTGTTCTTGAAGGCCATCGGGGAAACATCAACTCAATAGTTTTTTCCAATGATGGGAAATTCCTTTTTTCCGGTGGCTATGATGGCATGGTGAAAATGTGGGATACTGCCAGCGGTGAATTCATCCGCACCATCTACAACCACGGCTGGGGCGTTAATGTGGTGCGGGTTTTGCCGGATAATCAAAACCTGTTTATCGGCACCCTTGATGGAGCCGTCAATATTCTGGATATTGACAGCAGTAAAATCATCCGCCGTCTCAAACCCCACGAAGGCCCGGTTCTGGCGGGCTTTGTTGCTGCAAAAAGCGGACTTGCCGCCACCAGCGGTGGCGATGGTAAGATACATGTGTGGTCTATGGATACCTGGAAACTGCTGTATCAGCATGACGAACCCTACCGCCCCATCTGGGCATTGTCATTTTCCAAAAACAACCAGAAAGTCCTATACGGCGGTCTGGATGAACACGTGCTTGAATGGGATTTTAACAGCGATAAACAGTTTGATGTGGCAAGAAGAAAAACCCCGCGACGGTTTCGGTTTGTCAATGATGAAGATCTTGGCACCCGCCAGTTTGCCCGCAGGTGTTCCGTGTGTCATACAGTAGCACCAGATGGCGGCAATCGTGCCGGGCCATCACTCTACAGAATTTACGGCAGGCGCGCCGGTACCCGCGAAGGCTATGTCTATTCGAAAGCGTTGAAAAACTCTGATATTGTCTGGAGCAAAGAAACGGTTGGGCGTTTGTTTGATGAAGGCCCGGCGAAATATACACCGGGAACTAAAATGCCCCTGCAGCGCATACAAAGCAAAGAAGAACGCGAAGCCTTGCTGGCTTATCTCGAAAAGGCCGGCAAGATTGTTAAACAAACCACAACTGTTCAGTCAGAAAACTGAATTTAGGAGAGATTTATGAAACCTTTTTTGGGCAGCCTGTTAGTTATCGCCATTGTTTCTGTTGGGGCATCTTACGTGTTGGGAAGCATGGAGATGTCAGCCCAGGACGTTTTCCAGACGCAAACCGGTAATGTGCGCCTGGACAGCGCGACAAAGTAGATTGAAAACTTTGATCAACCGCCTGCTCTTTCTGTATGTGATTTTCAGCTTTAGTCAGGTGGTGGCATCCGGGCCGGTGCAGGCTCAATCAGCTTTGGTCTATAATTCCGTTGTCAGTGTTCTGCCCCAATGGCCCAACCCGGCTGCGCGCGCGGCAGAACCTGAAGGCAGTGGTATTGTTGTTCTCGATGGCCGCACAATCCTGACTGCCCGTCACGTCATTAACAACGCCGTGTCGATTGTTGTAAGGACCGGTGACGGCCGGGTGCTGAAAGCCGATGTTATCGGCGAGGACATATTGACCGATCTCGCTGTTCTTGCCATCGAGGAAACGCTGATCCCCATGCGCTTTGGCCGTGATGCTAAAGTGGGGGAACGCGCCTGCGCTATCGGTAATGCTTTTGGTCTTGGCCTGTCAATGACCTGTGGCGTTGTGTCGGCAGTCAATAAATCCTGGGTGGGCTTTAACCCCATAGAGGACTTTGTTCAAACAGATGCAGCTGTTAATCCCGGCGCCTCAGGCGGCGCACTGGTGGCCCGCGATGGCAGCCTGCTCGGCATCTTATCGGCCATATTCACCAAACAAACCGATGCCAACATCGGTGTCAATTTTGCCGTATCTTCCGCACTTGCCAAAATCGTGGCAACCGCCCTGGTGCAGGACGGTAAAGTAAACTGGCGCTTCAGCGGTCTTAAACTTGGGCCCGCTGTATCGCGCGGCGAGGTGGGGACACTGGGCGCCGTCGTCAAAAATGTCCGCCCCGGCACCCCGGCACAGAAGGCGGGGCTGAAAAACGGTGATGTGATTTTGCAGCTGGAAAAGCGCCGCATCAAAAGCCCGGCTGATTTTAAAAGTGCTTTTGTAACCAGCCCGCCGGGGGCAAAACTTAAGCTGAAAATTATTCGCAACAAGGCTGAAATGACGTTGGAAATTCAGTTGCCCGAAAAGTGAAATAGTTCCCTATCAGCATTAAATTCCTTTAGATTGAAAATCAGATAATCATTGAATGACAGGAGAAACTCAATGAACGAAGAAAAGTTCAATATGTCGATGCGAAAATTCCTTAAACAAGTAGGTGTTACCTCGCAACAACAGATCTAGAGAACCGTGCGCGAAGGCAACCTTTCCGGCCAATCGGCGATTACCGCCAAAGTCGTCCTGACCATTGAAGGTACGGATCTCAATCATGTGATCGAAGAGACTATCGAAATCGGGTGATCTCATGTTGCAAGATGAATATGGCTGGACCGCTGAGCCGTTGTTTCCACCGCTGCTCAATGGCGTAAAAGTCAAAGGCCATCCGCGCCCGTTCGATTGCGCTCATCGCGATGCGAAAGCCAAAAAAGCCCAGTCGGGTGACTTCTACTGGAGCCCGTCACAACGCTTTTTGGAATGCGCCCTGGTGCTTGAGCCTGAAACAGATGCAACGCGTTCGATGCATATGCTGTTTGCCGCCATGGTAGCTTTTGGTGATGCCTTTGGCTCACTGGCACCGCCCGAACTGGGTATGTTTTATCGCTGGCCCAATCAATTCATTCTCAATGATGCAGTCACAGGTTCGGCGAGAATAATTATGGCTGAGACCAATAGTGATGAAGATGCGCCGGACTGGCTGGTGGTCGGCGTCAAGATTGAGCTCAAAGGAAAAGACAACGACCTCAATCCCGGCGAGGATATGGGTCGTACCAATCTGTTCGAAGAAGGGGTTGGCGAATTGTCCCAGCGCGACCTGATCGAGTCTTTTTCCCGCCATTTTCTGGTGTGGATTCACACCTGGAATGATGAAGGTTTCAAGCCGGTTCACGAAAACTGGTGCGGACGCGCTGAAGCGCTCGGTCAAGAGATAACAATCAATCAGGGCGAGAAATCCTGGGAAGGAAAATTCCTTAATCTTGATGGCGATGGCAACCTGCTGCTTAAAACACCGGCGGGGGAAATGATCTCCCTCATCGCGCAGGATTTTTTGAACACGCAAACGTGGGAAAAATAATGCGATTTTTGCGTGCTGTAAGGTTTGATGCATCCGATGATCACGTCTATTCAAGCACGGCTGGGTACAATGAAATTGCAGTTTCAGGCGCATTTGAATTCAGCGATCTTTCTGAAACGGAGTTGACAGGAAAAACCGGTCAGGCTTTTGCCAATGGGTTTTTGGGCGTGGGCTCATTTGGCCGTACAACCTTTGCAACCATCAGTGATATAACCAATGCCGAGTTTGAAAAAATGATTGAAGTTTTGAGCCGGCATTTCATCGACGTATATGGCGCACCAAACCATCAGGCGGCCGAAAATGCTGCACACGAAGAAGCAGCCTTTGTTGAAAGTCTATGTAAAGACAATCTGCTTAACACTATTTTTGCTGTCTCCCGAACCCTTGATGAAGATGGTATCCACGAGGAGTTTCGAGTGATCAAGCCACCGACAGATGGTATTCATACCCGCATATGGAATGTGGTTGAAGACGATGAGGAATTGAGCAATGGCTGATTTTTGGAAATCCTCCGGCTATCATCTGTTGCAGGTGAATGATCAGGGGCATCTGGATGTTACCGCGGATTTTATCAAGGCCTATCTCACCCGGCCTGAAGTTCATCCGGTTGACGAATCTTGTGACAATGAAATAGCTGCTTTCGAAAAATTGATGGACGATCCTTTTGCCGTGGTTGCAGAAGATGAGATTGCCCGATTTGCTGATCCCGACACCCGCGATAACTACCGCGTGGTTTTAGGGTTCAAGGAAATGTTGATCGAGCACCAGACTATAGAAAACGCTTATCTCAATTTGATGAAATCCGGTGATATAAAAATCCCACCGGTATTCGTCGATCAAATGGTCACAGTCATTGTGCGCAATATGCTGACGCAATGTCACGATCCGGTCAGGATCAAGGCGGCAGAACTTTTCTTTCGCGAGCAAAGTGTCACCACAGAAGACGGCCGCATCATGCTGGCTGATGATGAGATTGTTGAGATGTACGCCAAAACCGGTGGGATAGGCGGTCTGGGTCAGTTGCTGGTCGACAGTAATACGCCCATGCCCTCGGTTGAACTCGATGTGCTGTCAGAAGACAACAAGGACTTATACTGGCCGCGCAGCGACCGCTTTGACATGGTTATAGATTTCAGGTTCACCCAGCCGGCACTGGATGCCTACGCCCGCGTCATTGAAGCCTGGATCAAACATTTTTATCAACTCGACGTTAAATGCCAGCCGAAAAAGACCATAGAAGATGAAAAATGGTCATGGCATATTGGTCTGGATGTGGAATCCACACGCCTGTTGAATGCGCTTTATAATCAGGAGGTTTTGGGTTTAGAGGATCTTGAGCAGATCATTGCACTTTTTAGACTCGAAATTATTGATCAAAATGCTATAAACCCTGCAATGAGAGGGCGTCCGATTTACCTGGGTCTGGCAATGACCCGAGGCAAAAAATTACGCATGAAACCGCAGAACCTGCTTTTAAACCTGCCGCTAGCGAGGGAAATATGACAACAGTTACATCTAAATCCACAGCCTTTCTGGATGGTACCTGTGCGCGATTGCTGGCAGCTATCATACTTGCAGCTTCACTGAGCCTGATTGTTTTTCTGGCCCGGGCAGATTTGTTTGCTGATCAGGCGCAACAAAAGGTCGGTGGAATATTCCCGGCTTTCACAAGTTGCCGCGATGCAGAATATGACACCCTGGCAAAAATGGCGGCGGCGGACCCGGAAAAATGGACTGCTGAAGCCATGGTAAGGGCAAAACAAAAAGCCAACGCCATGTGTATCAGAAAAACCGCCAGCCAGAGCGGCGCAAACTAGGGCTCTAAAGCAAACTCGCTGACATTTGCTGGTTTCTGATCACACCTGATTGCATCATCATCTCAGCTATGATGCCATAAAGTGTCGCCCAGGCTTCATTGACTTCTTCAGTATAGGCCTCGCCCAGACCTTGCCTTAGCGTCCACAACAGCACATCGCCGAAGATTTCATAATATTCCGGTCGCGCCCCATATGAGCGGTATTCGCTGCCCAGCAGTCTCAGCATTGGTACCAGAGCATCGAGATTTCTTACCGAGATCACCGCAATTTGCATAACCGTTGCCAGCTTGTCACTGTGTACGTTGCTGTCACCGCAAAATTGAGCACCAAGGCTGGGCTCAACCTTGGCCAGGCGGTCAAAAAATACCTTGGCGGAAGATTCAACAATCGGTTCAAACTGAGTAAAGCTTTCCACAATCAACATCTTCTGGCGCTCAGTTAATTCGATCTGGAAAGTGGGTGCAACAGTATCCGATTTTACGAGTTTAAGTGACAATTACAGTGCTCCTTTGGGATTAGAGTATGTGCGAGAATGACGCTCAGAGGTTTAATGAGACCTTAACGTCGCGACTGCTTGTGTGGATAAGTTAGAGGCTTTCCACAGAAATCGGTTCAATCAACAATCTGGTCGAAGAAATTTGTGTTTGTGGTCTTTTGTAACTGTTGGGGAAAGCGGAAAAACATGCTCTAAATTCCCCGGATGTAAATTTTAGATCAGGCACGAAAAAAATGACAAATCAACAAACCTTCGCCGGCTTAATTGAAACCCGTTTGAGAGTTTTGAGCTGGAATATCTGGTGGCGATACGGACCGTGGCAAAGCCGCCAGCCCGCTATTGTTGAAACTTTAAAAAACCTCGATTGCGATATCATTGCCCTTCAGGAAGTATGGCAGGATGACAAGACCGATAATGCCGCTGTTCTGGCAGCTGAACTTGGGTATCATCATGTCTTCGCCTCAAGCATGGAGAGGGAAGGTTTTGGCTTTGGCAATGCATTATTGTCGCGCTGGCCGATTTCGCAAAGCCAAAGCGTCATGCTCCATGGCGCTGAAGAAAACGGCGAAGGCCGGTGTGCGCTGTTTGCAGAAATTGACGGACCACGAGGGCCTTTGCCGGTTTTTGCCACACACTTGAACTGGAAGTTTGATCACAGCCATATCCGCCAGCGCCAGGTGGTAGACCTTGCCCGGTTTGTCGATGCCAAAGGACCATTTGCCTTTCCGCCTGTGGTGTGCGGGGATTTTAATGCTGATCCCATGTCCGAGGAAATACGCATGTTAACCGGGCTCACAACCTGCCCGGTGGAAGGCCTGGCCTTTCAGGATGCCTGGATTGCTGCGCGCAAACATAGCCCCGGTTTTACCTGGGATAATGAAAATCCCTATGTGGCCGAGATACTGGAGCCCAACCGGCGCATCGATTACATTCTGGCCGGCATGCCCCGCGAACGCGGTGCCGGTCATATTGTCGGCTGTGAGGTTGTCGCCAAAGAACCGGTCAATGACGTCTATCCAAGCGACCACTATGGTGTTCTGGCGCAGTTGCGGTATTAAGATTTACCCTACCTTTGCCCTGGTTCCTTAAAAGCCGATACCGTGCTATGCAAAACCACCTGGCGTTAAAATGACACGGACAGTTATATGAAAGACATCATTGAGCAATTGACGCGGCGGCGCGAAGTCGCGCGTCTGGGCGGCGGCGAAGCGCGTAATGCCAAACAGCATGAACGCGGCAAGCTTACGGCGCGTGAGCGTATTGAGCTGTTATTGGATGAAGGCTCGTTTGAAGAATATGATATGTTCGTGCAACACCGCTGCACCGATTTTGGCATGGAATACAACAAGATTCCCGGCGACGGCGTGGTTACCGGTTGGGGCACGATCAACGGCCGCATTGTCTATCTGTTTGCCAAGGACTTCACTGTGTTCGGCGGTTCACTGTCTGAAACCCATGCCCAGAAAATTGTTAAAATTCAGGAAATGGCCCTGCGCAATCGCAGCCCGATTATCGGCCTGTTTGATGCCGGTGGTGCGCGCATTCAAGAAGGTGTCGCAGCGCTTGGCGGTTATGGCGAGGTGTTTTTCCGCAATGTCATGTCCTCGGGCGTCATTCCGCAAATATCAGTTATCATGGGGCCGTGTGCCGGGGGTGACGTATATTCCCCGGCGATGACCGATTTCATTTTCATGGTCAAAGATACCTCCTACATGTTCGTCACCGGGCCTGACGTGGTTAAAACCGTCACCAATGAAGATGTAACCGCCGAAGAACTCGGTGGCGCAAGCGTACATGCGATTAAATCATCAATCGCCGATAAAGCCTTTGAAAACGACCTGGAAGCGCTGTTACAGGTGCGCCGCCTGATTGACTTTCTGCCCGCCTGCAATACCAGCGATGTGCCCGAGTTGCCAACCAGTGATGCCGGTGACCGGGTTGAAATTTCTCTGGATACACTGGTGCCGGAAAATCCCAACCAGCCCTATGATATGCACGAGTTGATCAACAAGGTGGTGGACGAGGGTGATTTCTTTGAAATTCAGGAAGCCTTTGCCAAAAATATCATCACCGGCTTTGGTCGCCTTGAAGGGCGCACGGTCGGCTTTGTCGCCAACCAGCCGATGGTACTGGCCGGAGTTCTTGATTCTGATTCGAGCCGTAAAGCCGCCCGCTTTGTGCGCTTTTGTGATTGTTTCTCCATACCGCTGGTAACGTTCGTTGATGTGCCGGGATTTTTGCCCGGTACCGCCCAGGAATATGGCGGATTGATCAAACACGGAGCCAAACTGCTGTTTGCCTATGCCCAGGCCACTGTCCCCAAAATCACTGTGATCACGCGCAAGGCCTATGGCGGTGCCTACGATGTGATGTCATCCAAACATATACGCGGTGACGTTAATTACGCCTGGCCGTCAGCCGAAATCGCCGTCATGGGCGCCAAGGGAGCTGTTGAAATCATCTTCCGCAAGGACATTGGCAATGACGACAAAATTGCCGAACACACGGCAAATTATGAGGAGCGCTTCTGTTCGCCGTTCGTAGCAGCTGAGCGTGGCTACATAGACGAAGTTATCATGCCGCACTCAACACGCAGACGTATTTCCAGAGCTCTGCATTTGCTTGCCAACAAGACTGTCGAAAACCCCTGGAGAAAACACGACAACATCCCGCTTTAGAACGTGGTCAACCGCACCATCCCGGCATTGAGTCGGGCTGGTGCGGTTGATTCTAAGCCGATGGACTAATTACCCCAGCCCGGCTCGCCGCAAACTATTCAGATCTTTCATCGAAAAATCTACTCCGGCGAAGTCTGCTGCATCCTGCGTACATAGCCAGGCGAGGGCGCGCGCCACCACCTGTGGTGATTTATGTACCGATGGGTCCAGCTGGCTCACCGGATTAATGCCCGAAGCCCTGATTGCAACCTGCATATCGGTGTCAACGGTACCGGGACTTAAGCCCACCACACGTATTCCCCTGTCGCCATATTCCTTGTCGGCACAGCGCGTCAGCGATAAAACAGCGGCCTTTGTCGAGCAATAGTGGCTCCAGCCTTCCATCGCACCGGTGGCAGCACCTGAGCTGAGGTTGACGATAACGCCAGAGCCTTGCTGCTCCATCACCGGAATAGCGGCGTGCAGGCCGTAATAGACGCCCTTGAAGTTAATATCGACAATGCGCGACCAGTGTTCGGGATCAGAATCAGCAAGGCGTGCAATCGGTTCAATGAGGCCGGCATTGTTGACCAGAATATCGAGGCGGGAAAAACTCTCCAGGCAGGCCTCAACCACCTGCCTGACATCGTCGTAATTACTGACATCACAGGCACATGCAATTGCCTTGCCACCCGATGCATTAATTTCTTCTGCGATGCGATCAATATCCGATTTTGTCCGCGCTGCCAAAACGACAGATACGCCGTGACCGGCCAGCTCTTTTGCGGCTGCCTCGCCAATTCCACGACTGGCTCCGGTAATAATGGCAGCCTTGCCTGCAAGTTCTTTCATGTTTTCTCCTGTTAAATTTTACAGGAACTTATGCCATGAAAAAGCAGGCAGGGACAGATGTGCAGTGGCGGGAATTTATTTTCATTTATTGAACCTGTACGCCAGCAGCCGCAGAGCATTCATGGTCACCAGCACGGTTGCCCCGGTATCGGCCAGAATAGCCATCCACAAGGTTGTTATGCCCAGTAATGTCGTGACCAGAAAGACGGCTTTAAGGCCAAGAGCGATGGTTATATTCTGATGGATGTTGGCCATTGTCGCCTGTGACAGTTTGACCAGAGAGGCAACATCGCCGACGCGCTCATGCAACAAAGCTGCATCGGCGGTTTCCAGGGCAACGTCAGTCCCCCCACCCATGGCAATACCCACATCAGCGCGTGCCAGCGCCGGGGCATCATTGATGCCGTCACCGACCATGGCGATATTACCATGCAGTTTTAAAGCCTCAATTTCATCAAGCTTGTCCTCGGGCAGCAGTTCGGCCTTAACCTCTATGCCCAGCTCAGCCGCTAACGCCGAGCCGGTGCGCTTGTTATCGCCGGTCAGCATCACAGCGGATACGCCAATTTCCTTGAGTTCCTTCATGGCACTTTTTGCGTCTTCACGCAGTTCATCACGCAAGGCAATTATTCCCAGCAGTGTTTCATCCGCCAAAACCACGGCAATGGTCTTGCCTTTATCTTCCAGCGCCTGGATGTGGCTTTCCTGTTGTGGTGAAAAGGCTGAAATCTCACTGGCAAAGCGCGGTGAGGCGATGGTCACCCGTTTACCTCCAACCGTGGCCTGGACACCGCGACCACTCAGGTTTTGCGACTGGCTTGCTTTCTTCAGCTTTATCCCGCGTGCTTCCATCTCTTCAACAATAGCCAGCGCCAGAGGGTGAGAGGATCCCGCTTCCACTGCTCCGGCAAGCGCTAACATATCTTCCTCTTTGCCTGAAAACACTTTGATATCGGTGACCCTTGGCTGGCCTTTAGTCAGCGTGCCGGTTTTGTCGAAAGCGATTTTCCTGACCGCGCCGATGGCTTCAAGTATGGCACCGCCCTTGATCAGCAGGCCGTGTCTGGCACCGGCTGAAATGCCGGACGTAATAGCCGCAGGAGTTGATAAAACCAGCGCACAGGGACAGCCAATCAGCAGAATTGCCAGTCCCTTATATATCCATGTGGTCAGATCACCGTCAAAAAACATCGGGGGGACAAATGCAATCAAAGCCGAAAAAACAATAACGCCCGGGGTATAATATAGACTGAACCGGTCGATAAACCGCGCCGTTGGCGCCTTGCTTGCTTCCGCGTCTTCCACCATTTGCAAAATGCGGGCAATCATGTTGTTTTCAGGCCCTTTTTCAACTTTAAGACGGATCAGACCGTCCACATTTATGGAGCCGGCAAAAACACTGTCACCAATCTGTTTTCTTTTCGGCATTGATTCGCCGGTAACCGCAGCCTCATCTATAGAAGTCTGTCCTTCTGAAATAATGGCATCGGCGGGAATACGCCCGCCGGGGCGAACCTCGATGATATCGCCAATTGAAAGCGTATCGGCTCCAACCTCTATGGTGCCGCTGTCTGTTACCAGAAAAGCCGATTTTGGCACCAGATCAGCCAGCGCCTGAACCGAACGCCGCGCCTTGGCGGCAGCCATCATTTCCAACAGCTCACCAATCAAAAACAGGAATACAACGACGGCTGCTTCTGCCGATTCATCGATAAATATTGCGCCGATGACTGCGATTGTGACCAGTGTCTCAATGGTAAAAGGTTGCCCGGCCACCGCACTTAAAACCGCCTTGCGCGCCAGCGGCACCAAAGCCGTAAGCCCGGCCAGGGCAAACACATAGCCGGCATATTCCGGTAACTGGTAGGATAATATCGCCGCCACCGCCAAAATTGCGCCTGAGGCAATAACCAGACGTCCTTTTCCCGTCTGCCACCAGGAAAGGTCTGGCGCTTTGGCTTTGCCCCCGGGTTCGTTGACTTTGTAGCCGAGTTTTTCAATCGCCGTTACCACCGGGCGTGTGTCGGCAGAAGCGTCCTCAAGGTCAAATTTGAGCTTCTGGTTGGTATAGTTGAGCTTGACGTTTTCAACGCCTGGAATGTTACAGACTATGCCTTCAATTTTAGCGGTACAACTGGGGCAGTCCATGCCGTCAATCACCAATGTTTTCGTATTTGCCATGCGTGTCCATCCTGATCAGGAACAATAAGTTGCACCCTACATAGGACCTCTAGTTACTATAGCTTCAAGAAAAAATTTGCCGCATTTGAGTTTTTCCATGAACTTTTTCAAAGCGCCTTGACATAAGATGTATATACACCTAAATAAACCAGTTACACGATCTCAAAAAGAGCAGGAACTAATGGCCCCGCAGACGCCAACCCGCAAAAACCTACCCGCCTCAGGCGAGTGCGCCTGTATGAATTTGCGCAAAACTGCACGATTGATTGCCCAGTTTTATGATCAGCGCCTTCAACCCGGTGGGTTGCGCAACACTCAGTTCACCCTGCTTGTGGTGCTTGATCATCTCTCGCCGGTATCAATCAAAAACCTGGCCGACCATATGGGCATGGACAGGACCACCCTTACACGCAACCTCAGGCTGTTGGAAAGAGATAACTACATTACAGCGTGCCCGGGAAAAGATGCCAGAGTACGAATGATCAGCCTGACCGAGAAGGCAAGGGCGGCCATCAATGAAACACGCCCTTATTGGCAACAGGCTCAAGCTGAGTTTTTGCAAAAATTTGGTGAGGAGCGCTGGGCAGACATGCGTGAGGGTTTAACTGATATCTCAAGAATTGTGACATCTCAGGATTAGGGTCTCTTTTTTTACCAAATAATATGTATATACACCCAAGGATACAAGTATGAACCAGGCACCTGTCAATATAGTCGCTTCTTTCTCAGCAAATTCAAAAACACAATCAGCATCTCGCGGGCGCTCCCAGACCCTTGATTATGCCGAGGCGTTTAAGGGATTTTCCAAGGCTTCAAAAGACAGAAGTTTTCAGCCAACGATAGATTTAATGGAAGTAGTCCTGTCATACGGCGCTAACACCGATCCAAGAATCACCTTCCTTCTGGTCAATGCTTACCTGACCTGCAATCAGCAGGCGCGTGGAATTCGGTTCTTTGAAAAGTTGATCGATACCTATCAAGACATCATGGCGGATGATGTTCAAGCCCATTACCTGTCGGCCTATGCCATTATAAGGGCAACCTTTGCCGAGGAGGTCTTTGTGCTCAGGCGGATTGGCTGGATGCATAAGACCTTCGCACTTCTGGATCAGGCACAGGCTTTAACTAACGCCGAAGATCCACTTGTCTACTGGGCGGCCGGATTGATTTACGCCCAGGTACCTTTCTTTTTTTTAAAAAAAACCAAAGCCTATGAGGCCTTGAACTGGCTGGCAGACCGCCCTGAAACAGAACCTGTCTTCGGGTTTTACCGGGAAGTCTACCATTTCCTGTCAACGCTTCATGCCCGGGACGGCAACAAGGATCTGGCAACAAAATATCTTGAGAAAAGTGGTTATAAAAACTATCAGCCCAAAGCCCTGTTCATGGGATGGTTCACATCAAATCGGGATGCTGGCACCACCATGGCGCCAACACCGATGCTGGAAGAGGTGGTTCCGGGCCGGGTGTTTACGCTGGTTGGTTTTGGCTTTTCTGATATTTATTTCGTACTTTCCAAAGACGAAACTGAGTTGATTGCGATTGATGCCGGAACCCAACCGTATTCACTGAAAGCCGCGCTCGAGTTTCTGCACCAGAGCCATCCGCAGTTGCCCCAGGTAACAACGGCACTGATTACCCATAGCCATTGGGATCACATCGGTGGTCATTCGTTTCTTCGGAAACTAAATCCCAACATCAAAATCTACGGTCGTGACAATTATCAAAGCGTCGTCAACCGGGTGTTGAGGAACCACAGTTACAGGAATTTTCGTGGGCGCACCTTTAACCTGGACTGGGTCAACTCTTATCAGCCCGACATTCCGGTCAGCCAACATACCGAGCTCGATATCGGCGCAACCAGGTTCGAACTCATCCCCGTCAGCGGTGGTGAAACTGAAGACGCGATGATCATCCATCTGCCTGAACTGGAGGTGATGTTCGTCGGCGACATCGTCATGCCCTGGTACGGTGAGCCCTGGGTCAACGAAGGTTTTATTGATGGTGCTGCCGAGGCAATGGACGAGGTAATCAAAAGAAATCCCAAACACATTTTACACGGCCATTACCCTTTGACTATGATGTTTCAGCTCGAGGCGATGATAAAATTCCGACAGATTTACCAATGGCTGGTGGAGGTCATACGCGATCATACTGGTAATGGTTATTCCGCAAAAGACATTATCCGTCTCAATTTGATCCCGCCGGGCCTGCAGGATCACAGGGATGTCTACCTCTGCTACATTGCTTCAAGAGACAGCATCATCGCGCGCGTCAGCGATCATATGGTCGGCATCTGGCGCGAAGATGTCACCGGTCGCGAACCTGAAGGCCTCGACAACATCACTTCGGTTGAATATGGCCGCATGCTGCAATCCTATCTGGGATTATCAGCCCGGCAGGCAGCCGGTGTGCTCCGCAAGATGATCGCCAACGGAGACAATGAACTGGCCTTGAAATTTGCGATTGCCGCAGAAAAACGTTACGGCGCCGATGCAGCAATCAAGCAACTGAAAGAAGAAGCAGGCGACCGCCTCAGAAGTGCTGCACAGTTTTTCGATCCTTTTAAATTCACCACCTATACAGAGATGATCGGCAAACAACATAACCCGATTTCTGCCACTCAGATAAAATCCTGAGGCGGCAAAATCATGCATCCAGAATCAAATTTGAGCTTTGGGCGGTCGTGGTGCCCGTGGTTGCCTGACTACAGCCAATGAGGGTGGCGCAATCGACACAGGTAAACTTTACGCTTCAACCGGTGTGCCAAAAATGGCGATGATGAAGCCAAGCATGGCAAGAAAACCAAATCCCACGGCCCTTGGGAGAGCCCCGGATTTGAAGGAGTATTGTACAGCAATTGCAGATTGCAGCCCATAGTAAAGAGCAAAGGCGCGTGAGGCGTAGCTGACGATTTCGAAAATATTCACGGACCAGGTCAAAACCAGGCCTGTGAAGACAAGAAGCGCGTAGGCTTGATGCGTTTTTATCCGGCCCTTGGTAAGTTCGGCAATAAGTCCGCCCGACCCGCCGGTGTCGGCCACTGCTGCACTGAATTGCGCGCTTAGGGCTGCGATAATGAGCAGGAACGGCAACACTGGCGCCACCACCGCCATCATATCAATAATAGCCGTCTCGTTTAAGCTGAATTCATCGGGACGAAACAGATAGGCAATCAAAACGATGTAAGTCACATATATCAAAGACGAGAAATACTGGGCAAAACGCATTGAGAAAATGCGGGTTGGAGCATCATACTCCTGCCCCAGATAACGCGAAGTCTCAAAGCCCTGTACCGTCACGATCAGGCCAAAAGCCAGAGTGAGGGCGGCCCAGCCCTGTTCCTGTGCAAAGTTGAATATCAACTGGTTGTCGAGCGCACGTTCTCCGGCAAACAGGGCCAGCCCGATGATCAGGCCGGCGATTATTGCAAGCTTGAGGTTGACGGAAACCTGTTCCATGCGCTCAAGAGCGGAAAACCACCGCGTCCAGCCGACGACTAGAATAAGTATGAAAATCCCGCTGGTTAAAAGCCTGCCGCTGGTCTCGTTTCCCTGTGAAACCAGCCTGACGCCAAAGGCACCGAACAGGTTGAGGTAATAGGCCACTGAAATTATATAGGCGAATGCGAGAACCCAGGAAGACAGGTTTTCCAGATTGATGATTACCCTGTCATTGCGGGCAACGGTAGCGGACATGATATTGAACCTGATAGCTGCACCAAAAAGAAAGGCAACCAAACACAGCGCTGCCATAATCAAAGGTGCATAGCCGCCATAGGCCTGATTGAGAATTGGCCCTAAAATAAGAAACCCGCTGCCGATAATCGAGGCCAGCGGCGTGATTGTGGCGCGCCACAGCGGGTTGTTGGCCACCCTGGGAATGAACAACACGGCCCCGATCAGGACAGTGGAAAAGACGACTATAACATTCGTTATCATGCGCGAACACTATACGCTTAGCCCATGATTCCATATTGCTTCTTTGCTGGTGCAGCTAATACATGCACGCGCAAATGATAGTTTTCTTGAGGTAACTCAGGAAGGCAGCCGGACGCCGCCGTATTTGGTTTCGGCCCAGCGCGCAAGACGCAGTACCGGATAGCAATAGGCAAAATACATCAGTGCTGTCATGCCGTATATCAGCATAAGCTCACTGGGGTGGCGCTGGGTGGCATTTTCTCCAGCCCGTACCAACTCGGAAATACCGATAACCGAAACGATTGATGTCCCTTTGATGATAATGACATAGACCCCGCCCATGGGTGGGATCATCAGTTTTAAAGCCTGGGGCAGGACCACATACCACATTGATTGCAAAGCCGTCATGCCGGTGGAACTTGCAGCTTCAGCCTGACCGTTTGGCACGGCTTGAATAGCCCCCCGGACAATTTCTGCAACATAGGTGGACGTATACAGGCTGAGTGCGATGACGGCGGCTGGAAATGCTTCCAGTTGCAGCCAGGAAATACCGGTTTGCGGTAACATGAAATAAACAAAGTAGAGATGGATCAGGAACGGTGTTCCGCGCAACGCATTAATATAAGCCCCCAGCGGGTAGTTGATGATGGCATAATCCAGCGTGCGCAACATTCCAATCACCGCCCCCAGCAGACTGCCGAAAAAGATAGTCACCAGGGAAATCTGGAAGGTGATCCACAGGCCATCAAGCAGGAATGGGAAGGTTGATTTGATGACGTCTAGCATTTCTCCCCCCTCACGCTGTTGCGGTGCCGCCAAGGCGGCGTTGGGCTACTCCGGTGACCCACAGCATGAAAGCGTAAATCAACAAATAGCAGGTGGCGACGGTGAGGTAGCCTTCATTGGGCATCAGGCGTTCATTGTAGACCAGCAATCCGGCACCGAATAATTCAAACACGCCGATAAAACTCACCAGCGACGAATCCTTGATCAAAACCGATGTCTGTCCCAGCAGGGTAGGGGCGACACTGGAAAACGCCTGGGGCAAAACCACATAGCGCATGCGTTGCACGTAGGTCATACCAACAGATTGGGCACCTTCAACCTGGCCGCGTGGAACAGATTCGATACCAGCCCGGATGATTTCACTCATATAAGCACCGGCATTAAGGCCAAGGGCAAGAATGCCGCCTTCAAGCTCATCAAGACGGCGGCCCAGCAACGGCAGCGCCGGTATGGTGAAATAGATGACATAAATCTGGATAAGCAATGGAGTTGAACGGATAGCCTGCACATAAGCTGCGGCAGGGCGCCATAAAAACGGATTGGCAGACATTCGCATAAGGGCAACAAGAGTGCCGAGGCTAAGCGAAATGATCAGGGCAATCAGCGAAATCCATGCGGTCCACCCCAGGCCGCGGGCAAATTCAGGCAGGTACTGGGCGACAACCCGGTAATTGTAGAAGTCGAGTATCCAGTCCATTTGCTATACCTGTGGAAATTGCCCGGCACGGATCAAACCGGGAGCGCGAAAGACATTCAAACGCGCTCCACAATTTTGTCAAAGCAATAGAAGGTCTTAGTTGTCTTTTTTCCAGCCAGGGCCACGCATCCAGTAATCAGCCAGTTTTTCCAGACGACCATCGTTGCGGATCAGCATGAAATAATTGTCCATCCAGCGCAACAGATGAGTTTCATCCGGCCGGGTGGCGAAACTTAAAGGCCAGCGTTTTGGCGCGCCATCGAGAATTTTGAAATTGGGATATTCAATCATATAACCGGCTGCGGAAGCTATATCATTGATGCCGGCATCCGCACGATCAGCCGAAACCGCCTGGGCAACAGCAGCACCGCCGCCGGCAAATTCCTTGATTGTGGTTTCCGGGCACTTTTTCTTCAACAGGCCAACATTGCTACTGCCTTGAACAACGCCTATTGAGACACCCTTTTTGCAAGCATCCTGCCACTTTACGAAGGGCTGGCTCTTTTTGGAATAAAGCACCACATCGCTGTAAAGATATGGCTCAGTGAAACTCAACACCAGTGTACGTTTGGCATTGGGTGTCATATCGGCGGCGAGAAAATCGGCTTTGCCGGAATTAACCGCAGGGATCAAACCCTTCCAGTCATAATCCAGAAGCTTGAGTTTAACTCCGATATCCTTGGCCATCATTTTGACCACCTCAATGGCAAAACCGGTGCGCTCACCGTTCTTGTTAACAAAACTGACAGGCGGGCCCTGGGTTTGCACGGCAACTCGCAGTTCTCCACGTTTGACGATTTCCTTAACGACATCGGCTGAAGCTGACTGAGCAAGGATGCTTAATCCAGCTGCACATATGCCCACTCCCAGCAATTTAGTGATCTTTTTCATAAGTCCAATCTCCCTTTGGTCTCTTTCCTCCTTGCTGACAACACATTGAATGTTCTCGATGACAAGGTCTGAGACAATTTAATCAGTCCAGACTATACCAAAAAACAAATCTGGTCTATACCAAAAATTGATCTCTAAATTATCTGACTTAAAAACAGTTTTGTACGCTCGTGCTGAGGGTTGTCGAATAAGGTGTCGGGTGTCCCTTCTTCGATGATTCTACCTTCATCCATAAATGTCACCCTGTCACCGGCTTCACGCGCAAACCCCATCTCATGGGTGACGACAACCATTGTTGTTCCTTCAGTCGCCAGATTTTTCATTAATTCAAGAACCCCGCCCACCGTTTCGGGATCAAGTGCCGAAGTGGCTTCATCGAATAACATCACCTTAGGCGTCATTGCCAGTGAACGGGCAATGGCTACTCTTTGTTGCTGCCCACCGGAAAGTTCACCGGGATAGTTTCCTGCCCTGTCGCCGATCCCCACGCGCTCCAGAAGTTCCCGGCCAATCTTCTCAGCTTCTTCCGGCGGGCGCTTGAGGACCACGGTCTGTGGCATGGTAATATTTTCCAGGGCAGTTTTATGCTGAAACAGATTGAAATGCTGAAAGACCATACCAACGCCCTGGCGCAGTTTGTTCAGGTCTGTTTTGGAAGATGTGAGTTCGACGCCATCAATGGTGATGGTTCCGCTGTCAACCGGCTGTAATCCGTTAAGGGCGCGCAAAAACGTACTCTTGCCTGAGCCGCTTGGGCCGATCACCACCAGCACTTCGCCCTTGTCAACGTGATTGCTGACATTCTGCAATGCATGTACGGGCGAGCGCCCGGGAATTTCAAATGTTTTGCTTATATCCGTGACCTGGACAATCGGTGTTTGAGAATTCATGCTTGGTTTTCTCCCGTTTTTTTGAACCAGAATGTGTCTCAGTCTTTTCTCCCGGTAGCGGAAATACAAACGTCTATTGCATCATGTCGCCAGAATTCTTCATCCAGCTCGACCACCTCGTTGAACTGATCGAGAATTATTCGTGACAGGAAAAGCCCAGGGGTGCCAACGGCGACCCCGAGTGCCTTGGCGGGAACTTCCGACAAAGCCGCAGGACGCATATTAATCCGCGCCCGGTGTTCAATGATGTCAAATTCCCTGGCCATCAACCCGGTCATTGACTGATCAAGAGGGTGCGCCAGCAGATCAGGGCACCGATTGGCCTTGACGCGAATTTTTTCAACCAGCACCGCTCGCTCATCAACGGTTCTCACCCGGGAGATGACAAAGACCGGCTCACCGACCGCACACTCCAGGTGGGTGCTCTCCCATTGCGAAGCTGCAACCCGCTGACTGGACAGGACGGTCGTTCCGGCAGTGCGGCCCTGTTCTGCCATACTCTCGGTAAAACCGATATTGGCGGTCGGGTCATAGCGCACCCGAGGCGGTGACACGAACCATCCGCGTCGCTCTTCACGAAAAATCAGGCCTTCTGCCTCCATCCTCATCAATGCCTGGCGCACTGTCATCCGGGTGATGGAAAACTCCTCTGCCAATGCCCGCTCTGGTGGAAGCTTAACCCCCTGAGCCAGCGTTCCAGCCTCAATCATGGCAGCAAAATGGTCTCTGAAACGCATATAGTAGGGGATTTTCCGATCCCAGGATTTGCGTCCCTGGTCAGATATAGACCAATTGCTTATTTGTGGTATAGTCCAAATTTCATTCATGCTGTAACACTAGGTTCTGAGTTTTCATGTGTCAATGAGATAGTCAATTCGCCGTTATGAGAAGCCTGGCAACAGGGGGGTGCCGAACTTTTATGATACCTTATGTAATCACAATTATTGGTGACGCGGAAACAAGACCGGTTGAAGCGATCCACATCGACAAGGTGCGGCAACACCTGTCGATCAGCGCCAAAGCTGTTTGGCTGGCTGAAAAGGAAGCTTGTGATATGTTTCTGGTTTCACCGCTGCCAGTGGTCGAATTAGCGCATCAGGCCCGTAGCGTTTTGTCACAGGCACCGCTGGATGTTGTGTGTACACCTGTCGAGGGCAGGCGCAAGAAGCTGCTCATTTGTGACATGGATTCAACAGTCATTGATCAGGAATGTATTGATGAACTTGGAGATGCCTTTGGTGTCGGATCACAGATCAGGGAAATTACTTCTGCTGTGGTCAGTGGTAACATCAGCTTTTCTGATGCCTTGCGCCGTCGCATGGCGTTAATGAAAGGGTTGGACCAGGCACTGCTGGACAGTGTTTACAAGGATCGTATTACCCTGAAAACAGGCGCACGCACCCTGGTTCAAACCATGCGCCACCATGGCGCTTATGGCATTCTTGTATCGGGTGGGTTCAGTTACTTTACTCAGCGCATTGCTGAACGCATTGGTTTTCACAGCCATCAGGCAAATGAACTGGCATTTGAAAACGGCAGATTGACGGGCGAAATCTGTGAGCCTATTCTTGGACGCTCGGCAAAGCTGGAAACACTGAAAAAACTGTGTCGGCAAAAAAACCTGCAACCACGTGATGTGCTTGCCGTTGGCGATTGGGCAAACGACATCAAAATGATAGAGGTTGCAGGCCTCGGCGTTGCCTTCCATGGGGCGCCAGCCTTGAAAAAGCGTGCCAACGCCTGTATTGACCACGGCAATCTGACAACGCTTTTATACACTCAAGGTTTTTCCAGGTCACAATTTGTCGAAGCCTGATCTTTAACTACAGCCGTTGGTCGCCCCGCAGGTGTCGCACTTCAGGCAGGTGCCGTTGCGTACCATGGTGAAATTTGCGCACTCGCCGCATGCTTCGCCTTCATAGCCACGCATACGTGCTTCGGCAATCTGGCTGCCTTTGCTGCGCTCGGCAGGTTCTGCACTGGAGACTTTATGGCTTTCAGCTTCTGTTGCCTCCAAAGGGCTGACATCCAGTGCCACTGCTCCAATGGAAAGCGGATCACCGGCACCTTGCCCAAGAGCTGCTTCGGCCTGGGCCTGAAGGACGGCTACCGGACCACTGCTGGAGGATTTGCCAGGCAGAGAAACGATCTTGCCCTCAAGGTTACCCGGAGCACCGCGCATCAATCCACGGCTGATAATTCTGCTGGCATCCATGGTGTTGTTTTCTGTAGCCCCTTCATTGACGCCACCGCCCATGACGGTTGAACCGATTTCTGCCGGGTCCACATGGGCAAGATCATTGCGGCCGAGGTAGGAGACAGCTAACTCACGGAAGACATAATCAATAATGGAAGTGGCATTCTTGATGGCTTCATTGCCCTGAACGATGCCCGCAGGCTCAAACCGGGTAAAGGTGAAGGCATCGACATATTCTTCCAAAGGCACGCCATACTGCAGACCTAAGGAAATGGCGATGGCAAAATTGTTCATTAACGAGCGAAAGGCAGCGCCTTCCTTGTGCATGTCAATGAAGATTTCACCGATGCGGCCGTCATGATATTCACCGGTACGCAAGTAGACCTTGTGACCGCCGACGATGGCTTTTTGCGTATAGCCCTTGCGTCGGTGCGGCAGTTTTTCACGCTCCTGGGCTGCAGCTACTTCGATGATACGCTCGACCATGCGCTCTGCCACCACTTCAGCGCGCTGGGCTGCTGGCTGGGTCGCTGCAACGGCTTCGTGAGCGGCTTCTTCTTCGTCCTCATCATCGCTCGCCAATAGTGAATTGAGCGGCTGAGATAATTTTGAGCCGTCGCGATAAAGCGCATTTGCTTTCAGGCTGAGTTTCCAGGACAGCATGTAGCTGGCTTTGCACTGTTCAACAGTTGCCTCATTCGGCATGTTGATGGTCTTGGAGATCGCGCCCGAAATGAACGGCTGGGCTGCTGCCATCATGTGGATATGGCTTTCAACTGACAAATAACGCTTGCCGATCTTGCCACAGGGATTGGCGCAATCAAACACAGGTAAATGTTCGTCTTTCAGGCCCGGCGCCTGTTCCAGCGTCATGGCACCACAGCAATATTGGTTGGCGGCATCAATTTCCTTGCGTGAAAACCCGATGGCGTGCAGGATTTCCAGATCGTCATCACTGAGTTGTTCTTTACTCAAACCCAATTTTTCAAGGCAGAATTCTTCGCCAAGTGTCCATTTGTTAAAGATAAACTTGATGTCAAAGGCGGACGCTAAAGAAGCCTCTACTTCTTCCAGCTTGGCTGCATCAAAGCCTTTGTTTAACAACGCGTCATGGTTGATACCCGGCGCTGTTTTGAGGCTGCCATGGCCCACGGCATAGTTGATTATGTTCTCGATAGCGCTCTGGTCGTAGCCCAATGTGCGCAGCGCCTCGGGAACAGCGCGGTTGATAATTTTGAAATAACCGCCACCGGCAAGTTTTTTGAATTTCACCAGAGCAAAATCAGGCTCAATTCCGGTGGTATCGCAATCCATCACTAGACCGATCGTCCCCGTTGGCGCAATGACGCTTGTCTGGGCGTTGCGATAGCCGTGGCGCTCACCCAGTTCTATGGCCCTGTCCCATGCGGCAACCGCATGTTCGATAAGTTTCTTGTCGGAACAATTGGCATGATCAAGTGGTACCGGATCAATGGCGAGTTTTTCATAGCCATGGGTCTTGCCCTGGGCTGCGCGGCGATGGTTGCGCATCACCCGCAACATGTGATCGGCATTTTGTGCGTGTGCCGGGAAGGGGCCAAGTTCAGCCGCCAGCTCCGCCGATGTCGCATAGGCAACACCGGTCAAAATCGCGGTAATAGCACCGCAAATGGCCCGCCCTTCATCTGAATCGTAAGGAATGCCCGAGGACATCAACAGACCGCCAATATTGGCATAGCCCAATCCAAGTGTGCGGAAATCGTATGACAGTTGGGCAATCTGGCGTGAAGGGAATTGCGCCATCAATACCGAAATTTCCAAAGTTATGGTCCACAGGCGTGCGGCGTGTTCAAACTTCTCAATCTCAAAAACACCGTCGTCGCCCTTGAACTGCAACAGGTTGATCGAGGCCAGATTGCAGGCCGTATCATCAAGGAACATATATTCAGAACACGGGTTCGATGCGATAATCTCACCACTTGCCGGACAGGTATGCCAGTCGTTGATGGTGGTGTGAAACTGAATGCCGGGATCAGCCGATGACCAGGCGGCATAGCCCACCTGCTCCCATAACTCGCGTGCTTTGAGAGTTTTGGTAACACCACCGCCCTTGCGCGCTGTCAGGTTCCATTCGCCATCATCTTCCACGGCTTTAAGGAACTCATCGGTTACCCGGATGGAATTATTGGAGTTTTGACCCGACACCGTACGATAGGCTTCTGAATCCCAATCAGTATCATAGGTTTGAAAATCAATGTCCGTATAGCCTTGACGGGCGAACTGAATTACGCGGCGGATAATATTATCCTGCACCTGGGACTTGCGCGCGGCTTTTACTTCGCGTTTGAGGGCCGGGTTTTTCAGCACATCAAAACAATCATCACCATCGGCACTGCAATTGACACACGCCTTCATGATTGCGCTCAAATGCTGCGCGTTGATTTTTGATCCGGTAACGAGCGCTGCAACTTTCTGCTCTTCGCGGACTTTCCAGTTGATGTATTCTTCAATGTCGGGATGATCGATATCGACCACAACCATCTTGGCAGCGCGACGTGTGGTGCCGCCCGATTTTATCGCCCCGGCGGCACGATCACCAATTTTGAGGAAACTCATCAGGCCGGATGATTTGCCGCCGCCTGAAAGACTTTCGGATTCACCGCGGATTTTGGAGAAGTTCGATCCCGTGCCGGAGCCATATTTGAACAACCTGGCTTCCCGTACCCACAGGTCCATGATGCCGCTGTCATTAACAAGATCATCTTCTACCGATTGAATGAAACAGGCGTGTGGTTGCGGGTGCTCGTAAGAGGACCTGGAACGTATAAGCTCACCGCTTTCGAAATCCACATAGAAATGCCCCTGGCTGGGACCATCAATGCCATAGGCCCAATGCAACCCGGTATTAAACCACTGAGGCGAATTGGGGGCGGCCTGCTGGGCTGCCAGCATATAGCGCATCTCATCAAAATAAGCGCGGGCATCTTCTTCCGAGCTGAAATAATTACCCTTCCAGCCCCAATAGGTCCAGGTGCCGGCCAGGCGGTCGAAGACCTGACGCGAATCGATCTCGCTACCGTAACGCTCATCTTCAGGCAGCAATAAAAGAGCTTCCTTGTCCTCAACACTGCGCCACAGCCAGCTTGGTACCGTGTTTTCTTCGACGCGTTTGAGCTTTGCCGGAACACCGGCTTTACGGAAATATTTCTGGGCAATGATGTCGCTGGCAACCTGGCTCCAGCTTGAGGGAACCTGAATGCCTTCCAGCCTGAATACAATTGAGCCATCGGGATTGCGTATTTCGCTCGTGGCCCTGCGAAACTCAATGTCACTATATGGGGATTTTTCAGCTTCCGTAAAACAGCGCTCAATTTTCATTTATTGCCCTTACCTTTATATTTTCTTGCACAAGCATTTTCAAATCAGCTTGCTATCCATTATTGCCACATCAAATCGTCTGTACATCCAGCTTCGCGTGCGCCCAAAGCACGGCTGCTGGCTTTACACAAAACTGCAAACCACTAACTGTAACAACGTCGCCAAAATTCAAATTCAGCTCTGTTTCAGTTACCTTGTTACGCCTTATTCACACTTTTTGGAGAGTCCCGACAGTGACACCTGTTGGTATTGCCAGCGCTTCCTTAACACTCAGAAACACTAACGCGACTCGTTTTAAGGCGCAACAAGAATTAGTATGCTTGTTTTGCCATCATACTACATATAGGGGTTAAGAAGGTTTTAACGCGCTTAGCCTTCCGGCAAAAACCTCTCAATAAAGTGAGCATTGCCGAGAATCACAGGTAAACGCAAGGGCAATTCCGGAAGTTTTTGCCAACGATAAAAATCTGTAGATAAACCAAAACATGTTGTGGGAAACTTATAGTCGAAATTTTCCCGCACCGCTCGATTCGACCCGTGTTAAAATCGAAAAAAACCAAGTCTTACAAAAGTCAGATTTGCTATATAATGCTGAGCCATGTATTTATGCGCACAGGCATTTAAAAACCGATGCTGATTCTTACTTTCGACAGGCAATCATCACCGGAAAAACTTGGAGCTTTGGGCGAAACGTGAAGCATTTTTTCATACAGATATTCACCTGGTGGAACCGTCAAACCGTGGGGACGCGTTTTTATACGTGGCGCAAGGGAGAAGAAGTCGGTCGTGATGAATTTGGCAACATTTACTACCGTGAGGCCAAACGTGACAAACGCTGGGTCATCTATAACGGTGTGACCGAAGCTTCCAGCGTGCCGCCGGGCTGGAACGGCTGGCTGCACCATACGGTTGATGTGGCACCGGTTGACGAGGACTATCAGCCACGCTCATGGCAACAGCCACACGTGCAAAACCTGACGGGAACACCGGCAGCCTATCGCCCGAAGGGAAGTGTTTTAAATACCGCCAAGCGGCCCCGGGCAACCGGAGATTATAAGGCCTGGCGCCCGGAATAATTGCGCTAATCCTAACGCCCGAACCGGTTTCGGCACCTGTTGACAATCTAACCCGAGCGTGTAGTTTTCAACAGAGTCCTGAAGTTTATTTTATACCCGCTGATTGCACTGAGCAATCATGAAAATCTAAAGAGTGGATCTTATGAAAAACAGTTTTGTCGAAACCACTGTTGGTGCAATTGTTATTTTGATAGCCGTGGTTTTTTTCACCTACGCCTATAGAATATCGGGCTCAACCACTGGGTTGGAGGGATATACTGTTACCGCTAAATTTGATAAAATAGATGGTATTTCGACCGGTAGTGACGTGAGAATGTCCGGCATCAAAATCGGCACAGTTTCGAAAAATGAGCTCGATGGCAAAACCTATCAGGCGATCGTCACGTTGGCGATCACAACGCCGGTGAAATTGCCGGAGGATACAAATGCCAAAATCACCAGTGAAGGTCTTTTGTGTGGAAATTATATTTCACTGGAGCCAGGCGGTGCGGAAGAATTTATCAAGGACGGCGGCGAGATAGAGTTCACCACCAGTTCCGTTGACCTTATAAGTCTGATTGGCCGCGCGGTATTTGGCAGCAGCAAGTCCGAATGATTGAGCGGAACTAAGTGATTTTGTCCAGGCCTTTTATCTTCTGCAGACATATGGCTTTTGCCGTAGTTTGTGCTGTGGCGGCAATAGCGTTTGTCGGGCCTGTCCAGGCCCAGAAAATAGAAAACCCCATTGCTGTATTTTCAGCCATGGATAAAATTACAGCGGTGGTCACAACAATTGAAGTGCCGATTGATCAATCAATCAGGTTTGGCACACTCAATGTAACGCCGCGAATATGTTACACCAGACCGCCAACCGAGCCGCCGCAGACGACGGCCTTCGTCGAAGTGGACGAAGTGCGTCTCGATGGTGCGAAAAAGCGCATTTTTACCGGCTGGATGTTTGCCTCCAGCCCCGGGTTGAATGGCGTTGAGCATCCCGTCTATGATGTCTGGCTGATCAATTGCAAAACCTCATCAGATCCTGCATCCAAGGCTAAAGAATAAAAATCTCCTTGAGTTTCAAGTGCTTGTGCTAATCTGGTAAGATAATCCTCACGGGCAATTTCAATCGTACCAAAACGCTTGAGATGGTCGGTAACGAATTGCGTATCGAGCAGATTGTAGCCGCCATGAATGAGCCGGGCCACCAGGTAGGCCAGAGCGATTTTTGAGGCATCGCTCCTGTGGGTGAACATGCTTTCGCCAAAAAACGCGCTGCCAAGGCTGATGCCGTACAACCCACCGGCTAATTCGCTGCCGTACCAGACCTCAATACTGTGGCAGTGTCCCATCTTGAAAAGTTGACCGTACAGATCCAGAATGGATTGATTGATCCAGGTGGTGGGCCTGTCTGCGCGTTGTGCAGCGCACGCCCTGATAACCTGTTCAAATGATGTATCGACAGTGATGGTGAAACGCCCGGATTTGAGGGTACGCATCAATCTTTTAGGCAGGTGAAACTGATCCAGCGGCAAAACCCCGCGATGGTCAGGAAAGACCCAGAACAGTTCTGGGTCATCTTCACTGTTTGCCATGGGAAAAATACCTGTAGCGTAAGCTTCAAGTATGATTTCCGGTGTGATTGTCGACATCAGGTTTTCAGATTTTTGTACAGGGTCTATGCCAGATGTTTTTCCAGCCAGTGAATATCATAATTGCCGTCAATGATATCGGAATTGCCGAGCAGTTCAATGTACAAGGGGATGGTGGTTTCTATCCCGTCAATGACATATTCACCCAAAGCGCGGCGCAAACGCATCAGGGCGTCAGTTCTGTTTTTGCCGTGTACAATCAGTTTGCCGATCAGACTGTCATAATATGGTGGTATTTTGTAACCGGCATAAACGCCCGAATCAACCCGAACCCCCAATCCGCCCGGGGCATGATAGGCTTCAATGGTTCCCGGTGAAGGCACGAAGGTTCTGGGGTTTTCGGCATTGATACGCACTTCGATGGCATGGCCATTAAAGGTGATGTCTTCCTGGCTAAACCCGAGTTTGGCTCCTGCCGCAATTCTAATCTGCTGCTGCACCAGATCAAGACCGGTAATCATCTCGGTTACCGGATGTTCGACCTGCAATCTGGTATTCATTTCGATAAAATAGAACTCGCCATTCTCATACAAAAATTCAACCGTACCGACACCGGAATATTTCATATCAGCCATGGCCTTGGCAACGGTATCGCCGATTTTGCTGCGTTGTTCGGCATTGAGCGCTGGTGAAAATGCTTCTTCCCACACCTTCTGGTGACGGCGTTGTAAAGAGCAATCACGCTCTCCCAGATGAACAGCATTGCCATGACCGTCACCCAGCACCTGAATTTCAATATGGCGGGGCAGGGTGAGGTATTTTTCCATATACAACGTGTCATTGCCAAAACCCGCCATCGCTTCAGCGCGTGCAGTGGCCATGGCATCGTGAAGCTCTGCGGCACTTCCAGCGACCTTCATGCCTTTGCCACCACCGCCATGGGCTGCTTTGACCAAAACCGGATATCCTATTTCCTCAGCGATTTTCAAAGCCTCGGCACCATCATCAATGGCACCTTCGGAGCCGGGAACAACCGGAATCCCAAGGGATTTGACTGTCTCCTTGGCAATAATCTTGTCGCCCATAATATTGATGTGTTCAGGCGAGGGGCCGATAAATGTGATGTTGTGTTCTGCCAGGATTTCTGCAAACCGGGCATTTTCAGACATAAACCCGTAGCCGGGATGAACAGCATCGGCGTTGGTTATTTCACACGCGGCAATCAGGGCGGGAATATTGAGATAACTGGCGGTTGCCTGCGCTGGTCCGATACAGACACTTTCATCAGCAAGGCGCACGTGCATGGCGTCTTCATCTGCCGTTGAGTGGACAGCAACGGTCGCGATGCCCAGTTCATGGCAGGCGCGTTGAATCCGCAAGGCAATTTCACCGCGATTGGCAATAAGGATTTTGTCAAACATTTATTCAACCATCCCTATTCGAGAATGAACAGGGGTTCGCCGAATTCGACCGGACTGTTGTCATCCACGAGTATGGCGGTAATTGTGCCCGAGCGCGGCGCCGGGATCGGGTTCATGGTCTTCATGGCTTCGACAATCAGACATGTCTGACCCTCAGCAACCTTGCTTCCCACTTCAACAAACGGTTTGGCACCAGGTTCAGGTGAGTGATAAACCGTGCCGACCATGGGCGAGTTTACCGCATGGATGGAAGGGGCAGTTTCCGCCGGTTTCGCCGCCGATGCTTCCAGCGAAGCTGCAGGTGGTGCCGCTATGGCAACCGATGGCATCGCGGCAGAAAAATTGCGGGCAACTTTAATGCGTATACCATCCTGCTCGATTTCCAGCTCACTTAACCCGGTTTCCTCAAGCAGCTCTGCCAGCTCCTTGATCATTTCTTTATCCACTGATTTTTTTCTGGTCATAAAACTACGCTTAAATTATCCGTCTAATTACTATTCAAATGAGTCAATAACGCACTTAAGGCCAACTCATAGCCTTGAGCTCCAAATCCGCATATCACGCCCACGGCAACGGGTGAAATAAAACTGTGATGGCGAAATTCTTCGCGTTGGAAAATATTCGACAAATGCACTTCAACCGTTTTCACGCCGGATGCTTTAATGGCGTCGTGAAGTGCAACTGACGTATGGGTGTAGGCACCGGCATTGAGGATCAGGCCATCGCTTTTGACACCGGCTTCCTGTATCCAGTTGACCAGCTCACCTTCTTCATTACTCTGGCGAAAAACAACCTCGACATTGTGTGTCTGACAAAAAGCCTGGCAGGATTCTTCTATCGATCCAAGGGTGGTCGAGCCGTAAATATCCGGTTCGCGTGTGCCCAGCAGGTTGAGGTTGGGGCCGTTGAGAATGTATATCGTTTTTGCCATATTCAAATTCAATCGGGGTGTTTCATCGTCAAACAGCGATTATTGTTATGAGTAACCACAATTTCCCCGGAGGCTCTAAACTGCTTCAGGATCGCTGGAATTTTGATTAACTGCCCGATTTGCGAACCTCGGCAATCTGGCGTCTGAGTTCAGCAAGGCCAACAGCGCCACTAATGACACTGTCACCAACAATGTAGGCTGGCGTTCCATTAATGCCAATGGCAGAAGCGGTCCGCAGTACCTCATTGATTTCTTTGGTAATATAAGGTGCCTTCATTTCCTCTTCCAGCTTTTTAATATCAAGGCCCACTTCTTCAGCAATTTCCAATACATTGCCTTTTCCGGCAGTCCCGCGTATCTGCATCATGGCCTTGTGAAATTCAACATATTTACCCTGCTTTATGGAGGCCACGGCAGCACGCGCAGCATAGAACGAACCTTCACCCAATATCGGAAATTCCTTGAAAATGACCTTGAGATTGGGGTCCGTGTCAATAAGGGTCATCAGGTCTTTCATGGAGCGGCGGCAATAGGCGCAGTTGTAGTCAAAAAATTCGATTAATGTCACATCACCATTGGGATTGCCGGCTACATAAGGAACAGGTGAGCGATAAAGGCTTTTTTCCTGCGCAACCAGCGCCATACGAGCAGCTTTTTGCTGTTGTTTCAACTCATAGGCCTGAAGAGAAATAATTGCTTTTCTGAGGTCTTGCGGGTTCTTGTACAGATATTCCTGAATCATTTTCTGTATCTGTTTATTTTGCTGGGGCGTAAATTCCTGTGCTGTTGCCTTCACAGGCATCAAAAGCCCGAAAGCCACCAGTAACAAGCCCATTAAATATGATACTCTTTTCGATATGTTTTTTAGCATTTTCACTAACCCTGTGTGCGCCATCATTGTATTCTCAGATGTGTATAGCAGATTATTTTCGATGTTTATAATTAAGAATATCATTAGCCCTAATCCAGCCAGGCGATCCATTTTTCAATCGCCGTTTGGCTTTGGTTGCCCGCGTTTTTGCCAGATTGAGATCACCAAAGCGAAAGGCTGATTCAGCTGAAGCAAGATCCGCCTGCCCAAGACGGCCGAGCTGAGCCTGGGCGATGGCCAAAAGCCGGTAAAGCGAGGATGAATTGGGCTCGGACCTGCGTGCGATTGTTAAGTGACGAATAACGTTTTTGGCATTCTTCTTGGAATTTGCCGCTAACATCGCCTGGGCCAGTAAAATACGGATTAACCCGGCTTTGGGTGCCAGTGAAACTGCTTTTTCCAAAGGTTGTATGGCTCTTTGTGATTTGCCGTTTTCAAACAGAGCCTGGCCTTTCAACTCCCAAAAATAAGGGTTTTTGGGTTGCGATCTGATCAGGCCGTCAATTTCGCGCAAGGCGCGCTTGATATCGACATTGCGATAAAATGAGATCGCGCGCGCATAACGTGCGGGCAAGCTGGTGTCGCTAACAGGATAGCGGCGGAAAACAGATTGCGGGGAAGACTGGAACCCGCGCAACTTGGCCTGCATCATGCGATGGCGCAGGATCAGGGCGGCAGAATCTTTCTTGTTATAAAATCTGCTTTTCCCGATATTTTTTTCGAGGAATGCAATACGTGAGCGCGGTACCGGATGGCTTAGCGAGTAGGGGTCGACATTGCGCAGGCTCAAAAGGGCGTTGTCGGCAAGTTTTTGAAACATCTCAATCATTCCGCGGGCTGATTGTCCTGCACGATCAAGATACTTGAATGCCGCCTGGTCTGCCCTGGCTTCCTGGGAGCGTTGATATTGCAAAAGTGTCCGACGCCCGATGGCCTGGGCACCGGCAACAGCCCCAACTCCGGCCTGGCCGGAATTGCCACCTCCCGCAGCAGCAGCGCCAACAGCGGCGGCGACACCAAGTAAGGCACCAATGATGGTCGCGGTAGATGCCTTATCAAGCTGGCGGCGTAAACTCAACAGATCACCACCGGCTATATGTGCGGTTTCATGGGCCAGAACGCCGATGAGTTGGTTGGGATTTTTGCTCGCCATCAACAATCCCGTATGAATGAAAATACGCTGACCACCGGCGACGAATGCATTAATCGAGCCATCGTTAATGAGAATCATCTGGACGGCTCTGGGCTTAAGTCCGGCCGCCTTCAAAATAGGGTTTAGATAATCCCGCAACAGATTTTCTATTTCAGAATCGCGAATGACACTTTGAGCCACAGCCCCGGTGGGGGTGATCACGGCCAGCGCTATACCGAGAACAACAGTCAGGAAAAACCGCAGATTTTCAAGAAATTTCCGATAGATGGTTTCAGTCGAAGTCATAAGAGATGAATGGCCAGTTTCAAAAAGGATATATTGCAGCTTTCAAATAAGACCAAAAGGCTTCTTTGCGCAAGGATTGGCTCAATTACAACTTTGAAAATATAGCCGAACTAAGGCAGGGGTGGCACATTTTGCCAACTCAGGGTAAAGCAGGGGAAAATTTGCCAAGAGATTTACAATTGGAGTTAAGCCAAATGACGCAGCAGCCCCGTGTTTCGAAACGCAGTGGTGTAGATGCCTTTCTGGTAATGGACATGATGCGCTGTGCCAACGAACTTGAAAGTGCTGGCGAAGAAATCGTCCACATGGCAGCCGGCCAGCCGGGAACCGGAGCACCACAAAGCGTCGTAGAGGCAGCCAAATCCGCCCTTGATAGCGAAAAACTGGGTTATACTGAAAGCCTGGGTCTGCCGGTATTGCGCCAAAGAATTGCCACCTACTACCAGGAAAAATATGGCGTATCGATTAGCCCCGAACGCGTTGTCGTTTCAACCGGATCGTCCGGCAGCTTTATTCTGGCGTTTCTGGCGGCTTTTGAAGCGGGCGATAAAGTAGCCCTGCCAACGCCGGGCTATCCCGCCTATCGCAACATTCTCAATGCGCTCGGCGTTGCAACACCGGTAATTGAAACCATCGCCGCCAACCGCTGGGTGCCGGACGTCAATGACATTGACCGCTTGCATGAAGAATGTTCCATTCAAGGCCTGTTGCTCGCCAGTCCTAACAATCCCACCGGCACCATGATCAGGCCGGATGCCTTGAAGGCCGTGGTCGAAAAGTGCCGACAACTGGGCCTGTGGTTTATTTCAGACGAGATTTATCACGGACTGAATTATGAAATGGAAGCAGCAACCGCACTTCAGTTCAGCGATGATGCCATCATCATCAACAGCTTTTCAAAATATTTTTGCATGACCGGATGGCGTATCGGCTGGATGGTGGTGCCGGAGCGTCTGGTGCGCCCGCTGGAAAAACTGGCGCAAAGCCTGTTTATCTCCGCTCCAACATTATCGCAAATCGCAGCAGCTGCAGCGTTTGATGCAACCGAAGAACTCGAACAGCGCAAAGCCGTCTATGCCACCAACCGTGACATCTTGCGCCAGCAGTTGCCTTTGATTGGTCTTGATGAGTTTCTGCCGGTTGATGGTGCTTTTTATCTTTATGCGGATGTTAGAAAATTCACCAACGACAGCTACGGATTTGCCCAGAAAATGCTTAAAGAAATCGGTGTATCCGTAACCCCCGGTGCCGATTTTGATCATGCCCGCGGTGCTCAGTATATCCGTCTGTCCTTTGCCGGTTCAACATCAAGCGTTGAACAGGCAATCAAACGTCTGGGCAGTTGGTTGCAGTAAAATTCAACATGGCCAATACTTCGGATCAGGGCTGATGACAGCAAACAAAGCTTGTCAAACAGGTACAACTTGTCGCATCATTTCACCCTAGGGATCGTTATCAGGTGTCAGCCCAACCGTTTTGTCCGGCAAATCGGGGTGAATTTGACACTTTTGACGGGGGAAATCAAAGCAGTTGGCAGGAGTGCATAAGACTGCTGCCAGCCAAGCCAAAGGAGGAACTTTATGAGTGTCGCAAACATACTCCGTGAAAAAGGCCGCAACGTCATCACCATTCAGGGCAGTTCCAGTTTGCTGGATGTTGCCAGAATGCTTTCTGTCAACAAAATCGGCGTGATTGTTGTCTCTGATGATGGTACCAGTGTGGATGGTATTGTTTCCGAACGCGATATTGTCAAAGCCATCGCCAATAGCGGTGCAGAAGTGCTGTTGCGCTCGGTGTCAAAATTTATGACGCAGAATGTCATAACCTGTCAGGACAGTGACACCATAGAAAATCTCATGGAGAAAATGACTAAAGGCCGTTTCCGTCATTTGCCGGTTGTCAATGACGGCAAACTTGATGGCGTTATTTCTATCGGTGACGTTGTCAAAATGCGTATCGCCGGAGCACAATCGGTCGCTGATGCCATGCGCGATTATATCGCCACCGGTTGATAAAAACCGCTACGTGTGCCGTTTAAGTGCTTCAACTGCCTCTTCGAGGTAGGGCAGCGCTTTGTCAACAGCGTCGTGGCCTATTTTTATTGATTCTTCAGCCTTGTCAAAATCAAATATGCCAATGTGCCCGGCTCTGGGTGTGATCATGACGTCAGGCGGATCCCCCGCCAGTCTGGAACGTGCCAGCCTGTCCTGAGACACGTTGAAGGCAGCCATCATAACATCTGAAATGCCGGGATCGGGATTATTGTTGCGACCGAAAAACCGTTGTTTTAGCGATGCTGCGAAAGAAGAATCCGTCTCATCGACCGCTTCTGCGTCCCCTTCACCATTAATACCGCTGTTTTGTATGACCGTTCCCGCACCAAAAGCATCGGTGTTGAGATTAACAGCAATCACCAGCCGTGCGCCCATGGCGCGGCATACCGAAACCGGAATGGGATTGACCAAAGCGCCATCCATCAGCCAGATACCGCCAACGTTTACCGGTTTTAAAATGCCCGGCAAGGCGTATGACGCCTGCATGGCTTCTACAAGAGGGCCTTGCCGCAGCCAGATTTCATGGCCGGTGGCAAGTTCGGTGGCGATGCCGACAAATTCTTTTTCCAGGTTCTCGATTTTGAGATGGCCAAGATGCTTGTTGAGCAGGTTTGTCAGTTTTGTGCCCGCAATCAAGCCGCTACCGCTCAAGGTCAGATCAAGCAGCCCAAACACGCGGCGCCGGGTAAGGCCCAGGGCAAAGACTTCAAGCTGGCGCAAAGTGCCCGCTGCATAACATCCGCCTATCAACGCCCCCATGGAAGTGCCGGCAACGATATCGGGCTCATAGCCCAGTTCACCCAGGCGTTTGAGCACCCCAAGATGCGCCCAGCCGCGGGCCACACCGGAACCCAGTGCAATGCCGATTTTAGGCTTCTTCATGCTCCGGTTTTTGTCAGGAACATCATCACCATTTCTAAAAAAACCAAATTTGCCCATAGGTAGAATATAACAAAAGACAATTAAGGCTTGTTAAAGGCGGGCATAACGCACAAAGTTTGCTCGTGGCGATGCCTTGAAATAAATTTTGAAGAAAGCAGATATTTTTCACATGTACAAAAAATTTCATTTTGCCTTCCTCAATATTGGACATTTCCTCGATCATTTTTTCATGCTGGTATTTGCCACCGTTGCTGCTTTGGCGCTAAACCGCGAGTGGGGGTTGAGTTATGCCGAACTCATACCTTACGCAACCCCGGGGTTTGTAGCCTTTGCGGTATTCACCTTTCCTTCAGGCTGGCTGGCGGACAAATGGAGCCGCAAAAACATGCTGGCGGTGTTCTTCATCGGCATGGGAGTAAGCTCGATACTGGCGTCTGTGGCCACCAGCCCGCTTCAGATTGCGGTCGCCCTGTTTCTGGTTGGCTTGTTTGCAGCAATTTACCATCCCGTTGGCCTGCCGCTGGTTATTGCGGGCCGCGAAAAAACCGGTATGCCAATTGCGCTTAATGGTATTTACGGCAATCTCGGTGTCGGCAGTGCAGCTCTCATCACCGGCATGTTCATTGATTACAGCGGCTGGCGCGCAGCCTTTATCTGGCCGGGGGTTTTTTCCATTCTTGCCGGTATTGTCTATTACTGGATGTTTTGCCGAAAAAGTATTGCGGAGAAATCAGCCACGGTGGCCGTTGCCAAAAAAGCCGCCAGGGCGCCGGTAACGCTCGACAAAAACGTATTTCTACGCGTGTTGGTGCTGGTTTTCATGACCACGGCACTGGGCGGCCTGATATTCCAGAGTACGACGTTTTCCCTGCCAAAAGTGTTTGATGAACGTCTGGGCTCTATTGCCACCTCCGCCAGCATGATCGGCTGGTATGCGTTTTTGGTGTTTGCCCTGGCAGCCCTGGCACAAGTAGTCGTGGGCTACCTGCTCGACAGATATTCCCTGCGCAATATTTTCATGGGCGTGAGCCTGGGCCAGGCCATTTTCTTTGCCGCCATGCCCGGTCTCAATGACGTCGCCGCCGTTGTGGTCGCCTGCGCTTTCATGCTGGTGGTATTTGGACAAATCCCAATAAATGACGTGCTGCTCGGTCGCATTACCAAAGACGAATGGCGCAGCCGCGTCTTTGCCGCGCGCTACGTGGTCACCTTCACCGTTCTGGCGGTGACCGTACCTTTCATTGCCTGGATACATGCAAACTGGGGCTTTGATACCCTGTTCACGCTCATGGCCATGGCCTCAGCCGGAATTTTCACAGCAACGCTTGCGCTGCCGCATCTGCGACCACAAGAGGTGAGTGTCCATACCTCAACCGCGGCTGAGTGACGGGGTAAAAGCCCTAAAGCTGTGTTGGATTGGGCGCATCGCCATAGACTTCAAGCGGATCGAAGGTCTTTTCGCTTTCGCGGTATTCCAGTTTCAACTCAGGCGAGGGCGCTTTTCCGGTGGGTATCGAGCGATAAAAACATGAATTATACCCCACATGGCAACTGGCACCTGAGCCCGCCACTACAACCTTGAGCCAGATTGCGTCCTGATCATCATCAATGCGGATATCGACGATTTTCTGCACCAGACCGCTGGTAGCTCCCTTGTGCCACAAGCATTGGCGCGAACGGCTCCAGTAATGTGCCTCACCGGTCTCAATCGTGCGCTCGAGCGCTTCTGAGTTCATATAACCCAGCATCAACACGTCACCGCTGTCAGCACTGGTGGTAACCACCGGCAACAGACCATCGGCATC
>JAJRTY010000052.1 GCA_024278055.1 Alphaproteobacteria bacterium
CGAGCCCCGGAAACAAACCCCCTACCGTCAAACATTTCGCCGATCAACTGGCCTTCAGGCCCGCGCTTCACAACATTGCATGCGCCGCTAATCGCAACATTGCCGGAAACCTCATCGAGAAGATCAACCACCGATACCTTGTGCGGCATAGTCACCAGTGCCCCAACAATGTTTGTCAGTTTAAAGACAAGGCGAAAGAACTCGGCAAAATTTTCCGCCTCGCATCCTAAGGGGATAACCACGGCATCAATCTCGCGGGCTTCAAACCAGGGATTGTAAATCATCGGCGCTCTGAACAGGTCTGTTGGCACACCAAGATGGGCAATAATTTTTGTATGGCCGGTTATCATTTGCTTTCCCACACCCATGACAAAACGCTGATTGAGAAATATCGCTTGCGTGACAATGTACCATCTGGTTAATTTGTCAATGAAAGCGAGAACCGTAGTTTATGGCCCATTCTTCCGCCCCGATACTGGTTGAGCAGCAAAATCCGCCCCGCCGTCAGGATCCGGTCGGAACGCGCAGAAACATCCTCAAGGTGGCACGCAGAGAATTTGCTGACCATGGCCTTTCCGGTGCGCGGGTGGACGAGATTGCCCGAAAGACCCGCACCTCGAAACGGATGATCTATTACTATTTTGGCAACAAAGAAGGGCTCTACCGGCAGGCGCTGGAAACGGCCTATGCAAAAATCAGGGCACTTGAAGACAGTCTTGAACTTGATGGCCTTGAACCGATCACCGCGTTGGCACGCTTAACCGGAAAAACCTTCGAGCATCATCAGAACAACCCGGACTACATTCGCATGGTGATGGTGGAAAATATTCACCACGGCAGGATACTGGAACAGTCCAACATAATCAGAGATCTCAATGCAACCGCAATCGAGAATCTTGAAAAGCTTTATCAATCCGGGGTCTCCGAGGGTACTTTTCGCGAAGGGTTGGCAGCGATACAATTGCATTGGCTGATCAGCGCATTATCGTTTTTTGCAGTATCCAACCAATCTACATTTGATCTGATTTTTGCCAAACATTTACCGGAAAACAAATTCGAACAGCTTCACAACCAGACCATTGATACCGTGATGCGCTACGTTTTGAAGCCAGAGGTATTGATCAGCCAACACAAGATTATTGCCATTTCGGGTGCCTATCCGGGGTGATTAAACTGCCGTTTGCTTAACTGCAGCGGCCTAACTACCGCCCTTACGGCCGGTACAAACAGGAGGAGAAACTGATGAATTCTATAACCAAACGTTCCTTGCTTGCAGGTTTTGGCGCTTCCGCCCTAGCTGTGAGCGGATTTACGCCGTCATTTGCTGCCGAAAAGATCCATTTGCGCTTTTCAACGCCGGCAACCGAGACCGACTTGCGCTCGAAGGGCGTAATGGAGGTTTTTGCACCTGCGGTCGCCGGCTTTGCCACCTATGAACCAAGCTACAACGCCACATTGTTCAAGCAGGGCACAGAAATTATTGCCCAGGCCCGCGGCAATCTCGAGATGGCTTTGACCTCGGCCCAGGAAATCGCCAAGATTATTCCGGCGTGGAGCATATTCACCGCCGGTTATTTGCTTCGCGACGCCGAACACCAGCGCAAGGTTTTCGATGAAAGTGATATCGGCAAGGAAATGTATGGCATGGTTGAATCCAAGCTCAACGTTAAACTGCTTTGTGTGATGTATTTTGGTAAACGTCATCTCAATTTGAGAACTGACAAAAAGGTCATGACACCGGCCGATCTTAAAGGCGTAAAACTGCGGATGCCGGGCACAGATGCCTGGCAATTCCTTGGCAAGGCACTTGGTGCCAGCCCAACACCAATGGCATTCACCGAAGTCTATACCGGCCTTCAAACCGGTGCCATTGATGGCCAGGACAATCCATTGCCGACCGACAAGGACAAAAAATTCTATGAGGTCACCAAGCAGATCATCCTAACCGGCCATCTGGCTGACATGAACTTCCTGTCGATTTCCAAAAAGGCATGGAACCAGTTTGATGACGCACAAAAAGTCACGGTTCAAAATGCTGCTGATGCGGCGTGCAAAAAAATCTCCGATGATGTCGAAAAGAAGGAGGCCGAGCTTGTTCAGTTCTTCAAGGACAAGGGTTTGAAGGTTTACAAGCCTGATGTTGAAGCCTTCCGCACCCGGGTTCAGAAAATGTACAGCGAGTCTCAATATGCAAAAGACTGGCCCAAGGGCATGCTTGAGCGTGTAAACGCGATCAAGTAGAGCTTTTTATGCAACAAAAACCAGCAAATGGAGCACGCCTTCGTGGCGTGCTTCGCTTCCTGCAAGCGCGGGCGGAAAACATCGCAGTAATTTTGCTGACCGCGATGTTTGGTGCATTTCTGCTGCAAATCGTCTTTCGTTATGTGCTGCGCGACCCGCTTGGCTGGACACTTGAAGCCAGTTTGATGACCTGGCTCTGGACCGTGTTCTGGGGATCGGCCTTTTTGGTAAAGGACCATGAACACGTCAAGTTTGATATATTTTTCCTGATGGCACCGCCCCGGGTGCGCCGGATATTTGCTGTTATCTCAGCCATTGCAATAGCATTCGCCTTTGCCGCGTCTTTCGCGCGGGTTTGGGACTATATAAGCTTCATGCAGATCGAACGCAGTTCTGTGTTGAAGATCCGCCTTGATTATGTATTCAGCATTTATGCCATCTTCGCACTCGCCATCATCGTTCGCTATGTCTGGCGCGCCATCTCCTTTATTCGCGGTCAAGACCCGCATAGAGAATTGAGCGATCCGCTGTTGACCCACGCCAACGATCCGGCGATCGAGTAGCGCATATGAGTGCCGAATTTCTTGTATTGATCGCGATCCTGTTTGGCCTTGCATCACTTGGTGCTCCAATTGGCCTGTCGATGATTGTCGCGGCCACCTCCTATCTCGCGATGAAGGGGCTTGATCTTGGTCTTGCCGCCGAGCAGATCATTCAAGGATTGTACAACAGTTTCATATTGCTGGCGGTGCCTTTGTTCATTGTTGCTGCCAACATCATGAATGCCGGCACTATTTCGGACCGGCTTTTGACATTTTGTGTCGCGCTTGTCGGGCGTTTCCGCGGCGGACTGGCGCAGGTCAATGTGATCGCCAGCCTGATATTTTCCGGCATGTCCGGGTCGGCGATTGCCGATGCAGCGGGGATCGGCAAGGTGGTCATCAATATGATGGTCAAGAGCAAGCACTACACGCCAAGTTTTGCCGCCGCGATCACCGCCGCATCGGCCACAATAGGACCGATTATTCCGCCATCAATCCCGATGGTGATGTTCGCATTGGTTTCTGATACCTCGATCGGTTATCTCTTTCTCGGTGGAATTCTTCCGGGCCTCTTCATGGGCGCA
>JAJRTY010000053.1 GCA_024278055.1 Alphaproteobacteria bacterium
AGCTGCTTGATCGCGGGTTTTCGGTGGCTGCCATGGATTGGCGCGGTCAAGGGCGCTCGCCGCGGGTGCTTGACAATCCACGCAAGGGTCATATTGAAAATTTTGATCAATATTATCATGATCTGGTGACCTTCGTCGAAACTGTAGTTCTGCCCGAATGTGCGCCACCGTTTTTTGTTCTGGCGCATTCGATGGGGGCCAGTATTGTGCTAAAATCACTGTACCATCGTGAGTGGTTTAGCCGGGCGGTGCTGGTGTCACCGATGATCGGGTTCCCCACCCGCTGGGTTTTGAATAAAACCCTGACAACACTGGTCGATGCAGCCGTGAGACTGGGGTTTAAAGGCTCTTTTGTTCCCGGTGGCAAAAGCAGATCGGTGGAAGAAAGAGAGTTTGCAAATAACCGGCTGACGTCTGATCTGGGTCGGTTTGAGCGTACGCGAGCAATCCTAACGTCTGATCCAACACTTGGTGTGGGCTCGCCGACTTTTGGCTGGGTTTCGGCAGCGTTAGATCATATGCAGGACCTGCAACAGGAAAAATTCGGCCAGACAGTGCTGGTGCCCACGCTGATTGTAGCGGGCGGGCATGAGCATGTTGTCTCATACCTGGCAATAGAAACACTGTGCCGCAAAATGCCTAATGGCGCTTTGGTGACGATAGATGGTGCGCGTCATGAGATTATGATGGAGCGCGACATCTACCGCCAGCAACTGTGGGGGGCTTTTGATGCCTTTGTTCCTGGTGGTGGACCCTGAACCAACTCCTTTTATCCTTGCAGCAATTGCAGGGTTGCTTCGTGCAGTTCAGCGCACCCGGCAGCCATTATTCTGCCGCCGTCACTGGCCGGACTGCCTTCCCAGGTGGTGATAATGCCCCCGGCGTTTTCTACAATGGGAACGAGGGCTGCAATGTCGTAAGCATTGAGACCTGTTTCCACCACCAGATCAAGCTGACCGGCAGCAACCAGGCTGTAAAGATAGCAATCGCCACCAAAACGGGTTAGTTTCACGGCGCTCTTTACACGCTCGAAGGCTGCTAAATCCTCAGGCTTATCAAATATTTCCGGTGCTGTACTCCCCATCAATGCGTTACTCAATTTGGCGCACCGGCGGGTTTTTAGCCGGGTTTCATGTCCGTCCTTGAGCACAATAGAGCCCTGGGGTGAGCCGAGAAACAGTTCTCCGATGTAGGGCTGGTTCATGGCCCCCATTAGTGCGCTGCCATTGAATGTCAGGCCTATCAGGGTTCCCCATAAGGGGATACCGGAAATAAATGAGCGCGTGCCATCGATGGGATCAAGGACCCAGCAATAAGGAGAGGTGCCGGATTTTTTGCCAAACTCCTCGCCAAAAATAGCATCATCGGGATAGGTTTCCTCAATCATCTTGCGGATAATCTCTTCACCGGCGCGATCGGCTTCTGTCACCGGGTCAAACCGGCCCTGGCCTTGCTTGTGATCAACGATCAAAGGTGAGCGAAAATACGGAAGTATGACGGTGGCACTTGCTTGCGTTGCGGAAATGATAAAAGCCAAACGGTCTTCGATATCTTTTTTACCGGGCCGGGAGAGGGGTGTGGACATAGGTGATTTAAGCTACTTTGAACATTCAAAACCGGACAAGAGGCTCCTGGAACCTGTCTTGTTTACGGGTAGGTTATAGTCGTGAGAAAAAAAGAATGCATCTTTTAAAATTTTTTTTGAATTAGTGCTTGATTTTTGTGCGGCGCACACTTAATTATATTGCATCGCAGCAATAATTGTTCGCAATTATCGCTGCAGCCCTTAATCGGGCGTTTCCTCCCTAGACTTGGGCCGCTTGGACATTTGTTCGAGCGGCCCTTTTTTTGTTTAAATTTTTGTACCGTTGGCTGGTTTCCAGATTATTCTGCCGCCCATCTCGGGGCCATGAGCAGGTCGACGGTCAGGGCGGCGAGTTTTTCCATGACACTGATCAAATTGCTTCTTAATTCGTCAAAGCCATGGTGAAGTTCCAGCCGGGTTTCATCAAGATAAAGGGCCCGGTTGATTTCAATTTGAATGGCATGCTGGTTATTGTGGCCGATACCATATTTCTGGGTGATGAACCCACCGGCATAAGGTTTGTTGCGCACAACTGTATAACCCAGTTCGGTTAGTTTTTGCTCAAGAAAATCAGTGACATAACAGGGGCAGGTGCGGCCAAACCTGTCACCTAACACAAAATCAGGCCGGTTTTTACCGGCGGCACTTCCCGCTCGATCGGCGGATGAAAAAAGCGGGCGGCTTGATGGCATCGAATGACAATCGACGAGGAGGCTGGCGCCAAACCTTGCGTGGCTGGCTTTCAGCAGTTGTTCGAGCCTTGTATGATAGGGATAATACAGTGTACCTATGCGTTCTTCTGCTTCACTAAAGGTCAAAGAGCTCCGGTAAATCTCTTCGTTTTCACTGACGATGCGGGCGATTGTGCCCAGGCCGCCGGCGACACGCAAAGATCTTGTATTGACAAATGAGGGTAATCTGTCGCTGAACATTGCCGGATCGAGTTCATAGGGCTGGCGATTGACATCGACATAGGCGCGCGGAAATTTTGCCATTAAAAACGGCGCGCCGAGCTGTGGCACCTGGTCAAAAATGCGGTCAACAAAACAGTCCTCGGAAAGCCGCAATCGATGGGCATCGAGGCGTGATGAGGCGACAAAACTGTCTGGATATGTGCGACCGCTATGCGGTGAATTAAAGACCAGCGGTGTGGTAATTGTCTCAGGCGACAGGACTTCGAATGCCGGAGAAAAAAGTGTAGTGGAATGGTAGTCCCGTGAACCTGCCTCTCCCTCATTATGGTGCGCACCATTGTCGAAAAAATGTGCCATCTTCAATTGCAGCCTGATCTTAAGAAATGAATCGCACCCAAAACAGTGCTTACCATGCCAAGAAAAACAACGCCTGTCCATGAATTGGTCAATTGACCCTGTGGCTTTCACAGGGTATTTACCTCTTTGTGCTTAAGTCACTGCGGTCACCGGTGGGAATAATCCGGTGGCGTTGAAAATAAACGGGGCATAAAGACAAATGGCGAAAATACTTCTGGCGGAAGATGATGGCGATATGCGCCGGTTTTTGGAAAAAGCGTTGCAAAAAGCCGGTCACGAAGTTCTCTCTTTTGAAGAGGGCTTAAGTGCGTATGAACGCCTCAAGACAGAAGCCTACGATCTTCTTTTGACAGATATTGTCATGCCGGAGATGGATGGAATTGAGCTTGCCCGCAAGGCAGCTGAACTTGATCCTTCAATTAAAATCATGTTTATCACCGGCTTTGCCGCCGTGGCATTGAATCCGGATAATGATGCGCCTAAAGATGCCAAGGTCTTATCCAAACCGTTCCACCTGCGCGAGCTGGTGGATGAAGTTGAGCGCCTGATAGCCGCCTAGGCGTCAAGCTGCTTTAAGCCTTGCGCCAACGATCCAATCCGGTTATACGAGTGCCGTTATTCCAATTGATTTTCCGCATTGGAATATGCGTTATTTAGCGCGTGATGGGCGGTTAGCTCAGCGGGAGAGCACCTCGTTGACATCGAGGGGGTCACTGGTTCAATCCCAGTACCGCCCACCATTTAAATTAATACCTTAGCTGAATTGCGAAATTTCTGAAGTTTGCCTGCTAAGCATTTTGTTGTAATGCGCAACTTCCAATGGCGTGAACTCATGATTTAATGCGGATTTGAAGGTTTTGGAAGTTTAATAATCGACGAAAATCCAACCTCACCAATAACAGGGATATTTTCAACGATGGCAGGCGTTGACCACAGCAGTCAAATTCGCACCCTTATTCTCACTCTGCAATATGATCACCGCGCATCATATTATAATGACTGGATAGAGGCTTACGAAAAATCCAGCTTGTTTAAATGTCAGGTTTTAAATCTGATGAAGATTGAGCCGGTCGATCTGTCAAGCCGCATCGAAGAATTCGACCTGATAATTTTGCTGCACAGCGCAACCGGCGATACGCTTGACTATCTTACGCCGATAAAAGCTGTTTTGATGGACCGCAAGCGCCCGATACTTTTAGCCTTTGTCGGCAATGAGTTTAACTCACCTTATCAACCATTGTCAGACAAAACCGCGATGTTGAAAAACATTCGCGCAGACATTATCGCAACCCAGCTGCTTGAAGAAGCCGGTCGGTATATTTACCAGAGGTGTGATGCAAAGATTGTGTCGATTCCCCATGCTCTCAACCCGGAGGCATTCAATGCCGAAACGCCGTATGAGAACCGATCCATCGATATTGGCATGCGCAGTTATCGTTATCCACCCCATCTGGGGGATGATGATCGCAATCGTATAATTGATTACTTTGTTGAACAATGCTCCGAACTTGGCCTGTCACACGACATCAGCACAACCCACCGGTTTACGCCGGAAAAATGGGGGGGATTTCTTGGCGGCTGCAAGGCTGTCCTGTCCACTGAAACCGGCAGCTGGTATCTGTCTCCTGATGACAGTTTGGTAAATCGGGTCCATGCTTATTCCACCCAAAACCGCGCCGGGCTGGTGATTAGCGAAAAAAGCAGATTGCGCCGCCTGGTTCGCCATTTGCCTGCTGCGTTAAAGTCACCATTGATTTATGCGATGAAAAAAGGCCCAATCAAATATGGCGTTTTTGAAGATGAAAAACTTGATTTTGACGACATCTATCAGCGTTTTTTCAAAACCGCACAGAAGTGCCCGGTCTATTCAAAAGCAATTTCATCGCGTAATTTTGATGCCATCGGTACACGCACCTGTCAGATCATGTTTCCCGGGCGGTATAATGATATTCTGACGGCCGACGAACATTACATCTCTCTCGAACCGGATTTCTCCAATATATCAGAAGTAGTGGAAAAATTGAGAGACAAATCCTGTTGGCAGAAAATTGTTGATCAGGCGCATCATCTGGTTATGGAAAACCATACCTATGCTCACAGAGCCAGGCAAACCAGCGATATTTTTCAGGCACTTTAGTTGGCGGAGCCGGTGTTGTTTATGCCGAAGATCTTGATTGTGGTTGAGCTGGCCAGTGCTTGTCATCTGTATAGTCAGCTGGTGGTGTAATTTTCAACCTGTTAGATGCTGTACGCACTGATTTAAGCCAACTCCAGTTTGCCTCAATGTCTGCAATCTCAGCTTGTTCACCGGTTGACCAATTGGCCTCACCCTTGCGGTAAAGTTCCAGCATACGCGACAGGTTATTGCGCTGTTTCCAGTCTGGAAAAACTGAAAGTATGCGTCGTTGCGCCTCGGCGCGAAAGTCTTCCTCTGTTGGCAATTGCGAGGCGGCATATGCCGCCGTCAGCTCGCCCAGGCTTGGCATTGGCGCTTTTTTGCCGTTTTCAAGCAAAATGTTCCATTTACTTATAAACGGCCCCTTGCCGTCACTTTCATCCATAACCTCAAAGTCTTCGAGTGGCCGGGCCCTGGGATATAGAAATTGAATTGCATCTGCGATATTCATTTTAAACTCCTGCTTTGTACATGGTCATTATGCTGAAGGTGGTGACATCAATGGGGGTGCCTGCACTGTGCCATACTTGTCCTTCGACATAATCGTTGGCGGCAAGATCGGCGATTGTTGCAGTTAGTAGCTGATCCTGCCCGCCCAGGGTATTGGCAAAAAAGTTTGACCATAGTTGTGTGGCACCATTTTTACGAATTAGGAGCTGTCTGCCACCGGTGTTATTGCTTGAAAAAATAACGTTCATGAAGATCACATACTTGCCGGCCCTTCGGGCGGTCAGCCTTGAATTATTGGTGACAGTGTCGTGTATCGCATCCGTGTCAAAGTTTTCAATATCCCAGGTTAAGGTGGTGATGGTGGCGTTAGCAATTGATTGAGTAGTGGATTTTGCCACTTGCACTGCCGGCAGCATTAGTGATGACATGCCGCTGTTGCGATCGATGTTAATTGCCTCATACCAACTGGTGCCATCGGGGCTGACTTTAAAGTGAAAATCATCATCTCCGGTAAGACCTATCTCGGCACGCCCCGAAAAACCGCTTTGATAAAGCTGGCTGGCTGTGTCGCCGGGTGTGTTCTTGTTTATCTTTTGCTGGTGGCCATTACCTTCGTGATTAAACAGCGTGGCAGGTGAAGATACCGATAATCGGTTGGTGGTCGTGGCGGTTGCATTGATGCCGACCAACCCGCCATCAGCCGGGTTTAGAACAGTTGAACCACCTCCGCCTCCGCCACCACTGGAAACCTCACTCCACACGGTGCCGTCCCATGCCAGCAATTTATCCTCGTCTGCCACCCAGGCCAGCCAGCCTTCCTGCGGCACATAATAACTCCACGCATTGTCCTGCCAGGCCGCAATTTGCTGGTCTTTGCCAGCCCATGTGCCGGTGGCGGACGCAGCAACAATATAGCATGCACCATCTCCAGGAGATAAAGGTGCGGTGGTCAGGTCGCGATCGTTGACACTGAGTTGCACAAGGGCGTCGAGGAGCCGCAACGCCTCGTTATGGGTGACGTGTTTTTGTGCCTGGGCTGCTTCGATGTTGGGCATCTTCAGGTTGGGGGTATTGTTCATTACTTTGCTCTCGCTGCTGCAATCAGAAAAATTGCATCCTAAGACACCAGGCGAGGCCGGGGATTAATCGCTTATAGTTTCCAATTTACGCCAAAAGTGCCAGCAGCATATTTGACAATTCGGCAATTTGCCGCCATAGCAGGCTTGGCTTCTGGCCCTGGCATTTTGAGGTAGTATGAAAATAGTAAGCTTTGTTGGAGCGCGTCCCCAGTTTATCAAATGCGCCGTGGTCAGTCGTGCGATTGCCAATTTCGATGGTGGCACTATCGTTGAGGATATCATCCACACCGGTCAGCATTATGATGCCAATATGAGCGATGTGTTCTTTGAAGAACTGGATATCCCAAAACCTGCGGTTAATCTGGAGATCGCAGGCGGCAAGCATGGACAGGCAACCGGACGCATGCTGGAGTTATGCGAACGTGAAATTGAAGCGCGCCAACCTGATCTGGTGCTGGTCTATGGTGACACCAACTCGACTCTGGCCGGTGCGCTCGCTGCAGCAAAGCTCCATATACCGATTGCTCATGTGGAGGCGGGCCTGAGAAGTTATAACCGGCGAATGCCCGAAGAAATCAACCGTGTTTTAACCGACCATGTTTCAACGCTTTTGTTTGTACCATCGGTGGCGGCTAAAGATAATCTGGCGCTTGAAGGTATTACCGGCGGTGTCCATATGGTTGGCGATGTTATGTATGATGCCGTGCTTTATTATCGCGATCGAATAATAAGCAAAGACAAAAAACCCTACGCGGTTTTAACAGTTCACAGAGCTGAAAACACCGATGATCCGGCCCGGCTGGCTGGAATTCTTCGCGGCATTGCCACAGCTGAGTTGCCGGTCAGATGGCCCATCCACCCGCGTACACGTAACGCTCTTGTCGCCCACGGTCTGGAGGCGCCGCAAAATGTCGAATTTTGTGATCCGGTATCTTATCTGGAGATGATCGCTCTGGTGGGCGGGGCATCCTTTGTGTTGACGGATTCCGGCGGCCTGCAAAAAGAGGCTTATTTTCTCGGCAAGCGCTGTGTCACGTTGCGCGATGAGACCGAGTGGACAGAGCTTGTCGAAACGGGCGTTAATCGCCTGACCGGGGCTGATCCCCTAAAGATTGCCGATGCGGTTAACTGGGCTGTGGCAGGCCAGGTGCCGGCAACTGAGCTTTATGGTGACGGCAATGCCGGTCGACGCATCACCGAAGTGCTGGCTGCGGTAATATAAGATGAATTCCACCTGAACCCGATAATTTCAGCTGAAAAAAGGCGTGCTGCAACGTAGCCGCAGCCTGTTGAAAAGCCTTGACTTTGGGGTGTTGACGACATCATTATTCTTCATGTTCAATTTATGAACGATGAAATTATAGTGAAGTGTGATGTCTGAAGAACGCATAGTACGAGAATTGCTGGTTGAGATTGAAAGGGACCCCGGAGTTTCCCAGCGCAGGCTTTCTGAAGCTCTCAGTGTTTCGGTAGGCACCATCAACTGGCATCTCAAGCGTTGTGTCAAAAAGGGGCTGGTTAAGCTTAGTCAGGTGCCCGTCAAACGCTATCTTTATTACCTCACGCCGGAAGGCTTTACGGAAAAATCCCGGCTAACAGCTGAATATCTGAGCACTTCTTTCGATATTTTTCGGGTCGGGCGTCAGCAATATGAGGCATTGTTCAACCTATGCCTCGCCAATGACTGGAAGAGCATTATTCTGGTTGGCGACAGTGAGCTTGCCGAATTGGCCATGCTGGTGTTGTCGCGAATTGATAATGTCACCGCCTATTGCGTTTTTGATGCTGCCTCCAAAAACAATACCTGCGCCGGGTTGCCGGTGAAATCCACAGCTGAAGATGTTTTGGCCTGTGTTCCGGGCGGGCGTGTGGATGCTATCGTAGGCACGGGCCCGGATATCAAACTGCCTGAAAAATGTGATCTTGAAACGCTTTTGACAAAACTCAACCTGCATCATTCCCAAGCATTGATCCCGGCCTTTATCTAGGAGCCATCGAAGTCATGTGGATTGCCGTTAACACTCACGCCAACGCCGAGGATCTCGCTGTTGCCAATATTGAGCGTCAGGGATTTGAATGTTATTGCCCCAAGGTGATGACGGTGAGGCGCCATGCCCGCAAAACCACAACGGTTTTGCGGCCGTTTTTCCCCGGTTATCTGTTTGTCAGGATTGACCCGGATTGCGACCAGTGGCGCCCGATTGTTTATTCTCGCGGTGTGCGTGCTGTGGTGATGTTTTCAGACCAGCTCAGTCCTGTGCCCGATGAATTTGTTGCCGATTTGAAATCGCTTGAAAATGCGGGTGAATTAAAAATGCCCGCATCTCGCCAGCGTTTCAGCCCGGGTCAGAAAATCCGGTGTTATGGCACCGCATTTCATGATGCAATTGGCCAGATTGTCAAGATCGATGAGAAAGACCGTATTTGGACGCTGATGGAAATTCTGGGGAGAAAAGTTCGCGTTCGCATGCCGTCAAAAAGAGTGGTTGAAGCCTGAAACGCCGAGCTGGCATGGGGTTGGTGATCTGAAAAATGATATTGACATTCAGCTTCTGAACACTCTAGTCTGAAAGGCTCGTGCCGGGAATGTGATCATTCACCTTCCCCTGCGGTAGCCGTGGAAAAAGAAGTTTTTTCAATTGCGATGCTTCTTGTCCGCAAGGAAATTTACGACAGTGAGCCTTGCCGTCCCTCAAACCATGAAATCAACACCAAAGCGTTTGTTAGTGTTACAGGTCTAACCGACCTGCGAAAGGGAGCCTTCTGCGAATGTGTGGAATTGCCGGAATAGTCAGTATCAGCGGTCAGCCGATCAAGCACCTGCAGCGAAAGCTGCAAGTCATGGGCGAGATTATTGCTCATCGCGGACCCGATGGCGAGGGCGTATGGTGCGCTGATAAAGACCAGGCGGGGTTGGCGCACCGGCGATTGTCAATCATTGACCTGACGGATACCGGCGCCCAGCCAATGAGCGCGCCCAACGGCTGCGTCATCGCCCATAATGGTGAAGTTTACAACTATGTGGAATTGCGCGAAGCACTCAAAGGTGGCTGGCAGTTCAAGGGCTCTTCCGACACCGAGACCATTCTCGCCGCCTATGAGCGCTATGGTGACGACTTTACAACCCATCTGCGCGGTATGTTCGCGTTCGCCATTTGGGATGAAAAACGCCAACGCCTGATTGCCGCACGCGATCGTTTTGGCATCAAGCCATTTTACTATGCCACGGTTGATGGTGTTTTTTACTTCGCCTCCGAACCCAAGGCGCTGATGCCGTTCCTGCCGGAGATTGACACTGAGCCCGAGGCGCTGGCGCAATATCTCACATTTCAATATTCAGTCGATGACCTCACTTTGTTCAAGGGTGTAAAGCAACTGATGCCTGGTCACCGGCTGGTGATTGAAAACAATCAATTGAGCATTCAGCGGTATTGGGACGTGGATTATAACATCGACTGGGATCATTCACCGCGCTATTTCTATAGTCGGCTGCGTGAACTCATGGAAGATTCGATCGATGTTCATTTGCGCGCTGATGTTCCCGTTGGCGGTTATATGTCAGGCGGCATTGATTCCAGCCTGACCTCAATTCTTGCGGCCCGGCACAACCAGCAAAACCGCCAGTTTTTTCATGGCAAATTCACTGATTATAGTGGCTATGATGAAAGCGGATATGCCGAAATGGCCGCCGATGCGGCTAACGGCGAGCTTTTTCAATGCGACATACCCGCCAGTGATTTCGAAAGCAACATTCAAAAAGTCATTTATCATCTTGACTACCCGGTAGCCGGTCCGGGTTCATTCCCGCAATATATGGTTTCCGAACTTGCCGCGCGCCACGTTAAGGTGGTGCTGGGCGGACAAGGCGGTGACGAGATTTTCGGCGGCTATGCCCGTTATCTGGTGGCTTATCTGGAACAATCCCTCAAAGCTGCACTCGATGGCACCTACAAAAATGGCAATTATATTGTTACCATTGAATCGATTGTGCCAAATCTCGGGGTATTGCGCGAATATAAACCAATGATGCAAATGCTGTGGAAGGAAGGCCTGTTCGGAGATCTGGACCAGCGCTATTTCCGCCTGATAGATCGCTCCAACGATCTGCAGGACGAAGTTGACTGGACCGGGCTCGACAAGGAAGGTGTGTTCGAACGTTTTGAAGCCATTTTCAACTCCACCGCCAATGTGCGCCAGGAAGCCTATTTTGATAAAATGACGCATTTTGATTTCAAGTGTCTGCTGCCAGCGCTGTTGCAGGTGGAAGATCGCATGAGCATGGCCCATGGTCTCGAAAGCCGGGTGCCGATGCTCGATCATCCGCTGATTGAGTTCGCTGCTAGCGTGCCCGCAGACGTTAAGTTTGAAAACGGCAACATGAAGCATATGCTCAAAACAGCCTACAGTGACGTTTTACCGGAAAATCTCTTGTCACGGCGCGATAAAATGGGTTTTCCGGTGCCCTTGAAAGAATGGTATGGCAATGAGCTCAAGGATTACATTCGTGATATTTTTTCCTCGCAAACAGCCAAAGCCCGTCCGTTCATGCGTTCTGACAAGGTTCTCGAGAGTTTCAATGCCGACAGCCGCTTTTCACGCAAAACCTGGGGGTTGTTGAGCCTCGAGCTGTGGCAGCAGGCGTTTCACGACAAGGCGGCTGAATGGCGTAGTATGGCTCCGTGAACGATCTCATCGCTCATGGAAGGAAAAATCTGGAAGTATTATGGAATTAAATGGTAAAAAAATTGTCGTGGTGGGCGGTGCGGGCCTTATCGGATCGCACCTTGTCGATCAGCTGGTTGCGACCGACGTTGGCGAAATTCTGATTTATGACAACTTCGTTCGCGGTCGAAACGAAAATCTTGAAGCGGCAATGAGGGATCCGCGGGTGAAGATTTTTGAAGCTGGTGGCGACATCCTGCAAAGCGATATTCTGGAGAGTGCGCTGGAAGGTGCCGATGGCGTTTTTCATCTGGCTGCACTGTGGCTGCTGCAATGCCATGAATATCCTCGCGCCGCATTCGACGTCAATGTGCGCGGTATGTTCAATGTGCTTGAAGCCTGCGTCGCCAAAGGTGTAAAGCGCCTGATTTACTCTTCCTCGGCCTCGGTATATGGCGATGCCGTGTCTGAACCCATGACCGAAGACCATCCGTTCAACAACAAGAATTTTTATGGCGCCACCAAGATTTGTGGTGAAGCCATGGCGCGCGCCTTCCATCATCGTTATGGCCTCAATTTTACCGGTCTCAGGTATATGAATGTTTACGGCCCGCGTCAGGACTACAAGGGTGCTTACATCGCCGTCATCATGAAAATGCTTGACGCCATAGACCGTGGTGAAGGGCCAACTATTCTGGGTGATGGCTCGGAAGCCTTTGATTTTGTCGCGGTTGAAGATTGTGCGCGCGCAAATCTTTGCGCCCTGCGCGCTGATACGGTCGACCGCTTCTACAATGTCGGTACCGGCACGCGAACCTCACTCAAGGAACTGGCTGAAATTCTCTGTCAATTGACCGGCTGCAACCAGGAGATACAATATGCCCCGCGCAGTGCGGCAACCCTGGTGCGCAATCGCATTGGCTGTCCTGAACTTGCTGCAAAAGAGATTGGCTTTACAGCTGGAATACCTTTGAAAGATGGTCTCAAAAAACTCATTGCCTGGCGTCAGGCGGACAGGGTTACGAGCTGAAGGTATGAAGAATACTGGCCGCACAAGACAAAGCAGCTTGTCACCTACCGATAGAATTCGTGTGTTCTATCTTCGGTTCAACCCGATGCGAAGAATCCGATTATGGAAAAACTTCGTCAACGTGATACTCGAAACATTGCGGCGTCAAGTGGATGAACTTCGGATTGCAAACGATAAATTATCCGGAGAGCTGGAGGAACACCGGGATGCATTTTGTGAAAGGTTTAAGGACGACCCTGTTTGGCACAATCTGCTTTCGCGGGAAGAATGGGTTTTAGTTAATCGCCATAACCAGTCACTGCGAATTTTTATTATCGCTACAAATGCAGAGGTACCCGGGTGGATCAAACCCATGTCCGGCGAAAGGTTAAGCCTGGATATAATCCGTGGCCGGGTACAGCGGGTTATTGTTCAACGACTGGATGCAGAGGGCCGATTGAGCCCACCACAGGAACGACCACAGCTTCTGGAATTCATTTGCAAGTATCCAAAAAGCTCAAGATATATTTTTGATGAATTGAATTCCCGCAAGGCAAGGGCGGACAGCGGTCGAGCAGATCCGCTCAGCAAAAATGGCAGCGAGATAGAGCAGCAGTTCTACAACGAAACCATTGATGTGCTGAAAAATGAGCCTGATCTCGTCTCCTCTATGGCTAAAAAGCAGGCGTCATGCTTACCGACGATTGCCGGAAGCAAATCAGGTTTACCGCTGCCTTTTGATAAAGCTGACAAGCTGCCCCGGCGGGTGCCTGCCCAGCCCAAATCGCGCTCTGTGGTGTTTCTGCATAATAATTATTATCATTTTAACACGCTGGCTGAGGCGTTGCGGCGGCGGGGCTGGGATGCCATCACCGTATCCATCGAGTCTCGCAACAGTGCTCAAAGACAGTTCTATTTTGGTGAAGATATCAATCTTTACCATGATGATCCGGCGATCAGACACTTGCTGGTTCGAAATTTTTTCCAGACCGTGCCGGAACGCTTTGGCGCATTACACTTTTACGGCCAGTACCAACCCAGTTTTTTTCTGGAAAATTTTGACAATACCAAGAACAGAACCAGACTACCCTGGGATTTTCTCGAGCTTCGCCGTCATCGCACAACCATTGGCTATGCTGCGAGCGGTTGTCTCGATGGAGCCAGGCAGTCCGAGATCAGGGATATTTCTGATAATGTCTGTGGGCGCTGTGTTTGGGAAAACCGACCGGATGTCTGCAGCGATGCCAAGAGCCAGGCCTGGGCGCGCACTCTGGATGATATCTGTGACTGGGTAGCTATCGAAGGGGATTGGGCAGTTGGAGACCGCGTCGGGCCAAAATTTGTCCGCGGCCCGGTCACGTCTACGCTGGATCCGGACTACTGGGCACCGGACCTCGACGTGCCGGAGGAAATGCGAATTGAGCGTAAGCCCAATGAAATTCTCGTTTATCATGCGGTCGGCAATCTTGAAACCAGGCGAATTAACAATCGCGACATCAAGGGCAGCACCGCGATCGAAGCTGCTGTTGCCAGATTGCAGGCCGAAGGGGTGCCAATTAAGTTGTTCTTCGCCTCCAAATTGCCAATAACAGAGGTTCGCTATTACAAGGCGCAGGCCGATATTGTTGTCGATCAGTTGAATTACGGCCGGATAGGAGCCAACGGACGTGAAAGTTTTATGCAAGGCCTGCCGGTGATCACGCGCCTGATGCCTGAGCAGGGCGACGGCTTGCCCGAGCTTCGCCACATCGCTGAGGCTCCCGCTCTGAATGCAACGGAGCAGACAGTCGAGGATGTGTTGAGGCAGTTGGCAAGTGATCCGGAAAAACGGCAAGAAATGTCGCGTCAGTCACGGGAATACGCGCTCAAATGGTTCGCAGCCGATGTCTGTGCCCGGCGTTTTGAGATGGTGATTGATCGCGTTAAGCAAGGCCTGCCGGCTGATACAGATGAGCTTTATCCGTGATGACGCACAAATACAGTGTTAAGGCAAAAGATCAGGTGAGATTATAATGACTACACCACCATCATTTCTGCCAATAGCCAGGCCGGTCCTGGGTGAGGAGGAGCTGGAAGCCGTCCGCTCGGTGCTTGAATCCGGCTGGCTGACGCAAGGACCGTGGGTGCAGAAATTCGAGACGGCTTTTGCTGAACGTCACGGCGTCAAGCATGCACTGGCGACAACCTCATGCACAACAGCCCTGCATCTGGCGCTTATTGTAGCGGGAGTAGGGCCGGGTGATGAAGTTATTGTGCCGGCCTTTACCTGGGTGGCCACTGCCAATGTAGTTGTTCAGTGCGGTGCTACACCAGTATTTGTCGATATCTGCGCTGATACCTATAATATCGACCCGGAAGCTGTCGCCCGCGTCGTAACTTCCCACACCAAAGCGATCATTCCGGTGCATCTGTTCGGGCTGGCTGCGGATATGGATGCTTTGGCAGCAGTTTTGCCGGAGCATGTTGTCGTGATCGAGGATGCAGCCTGCGCTGCCGGGGCGGCCTATAAAGATCGACCGGCAGGCTCACTCGGCCATATCGGCTGTTTTTCGCTACATCCACGCAAATCCATTACCTGCGGTGAGGGCGGCGTTGTCACAACCAACGATGATAATCTTGCCGCCAGAGTGGATATGTATCGCAATCATGGCGCCAGCATTTCTGAAGAAGTGCGCCATCGAGGTCCCAAACCCTATGAGCTGCCGGATTTCACGGTCTTTGGCTTTAACTATCGCATGACCGATATTCAGGCAGCAGTCGCTACCATTCAACTTGGTAAGCTTGACCGCTTTATTGCCGAGCGCCGGGCGCTTGCGGATTTATATGACGAGCGCCTGAAAAAATTAAACTGGATTACACCACTGCTCAGGGCCCAGGACTATGACCACGCATTACAGGCCTATGTTGTGATGGTTGATGATGTCGCCGGTGTTCCCCGCCGCAATGATATTCTTCAACACCTCCAGGACAGTGGCATTGCCGGACGGCCGGGTACCCATTCAGTCGTTGGATTGAAAGTCTACCGCGAAACTTTTGCTACTGATCCTGCGGATTATCCGGTGGCAACGCGGGTCGAGGCCCAAAGCATCGCCCTGCCCCTGCACAACCACATGGGGGCTGAAGATGTGGATCGTGTTGTTACCGCTCTGGGGAAGCTTCGATGAACATTCTATGGCTTGAAAATCCGCCGGGCCGACTAAGTGCGGGCAAAACCACAGGAGAAGATTTTGACAAGTGTACGTTGTTGGTTTGCATGGCTGCTGTAACGTGGTTGTGACACCTGTTCATCTGGCCGAGGAAGCCTATCAGATCGCTCGCGACATTTCCCAGAAAGTTATTTTCGGAGACAGCGACAACCATCTTCGTGACAAAATCAGCGCTATGTCAAAACAGAAAATCAGATTCCAATGTGGTGCTACAAGTGAGTTGGCTCAGACGATATTTGAAAAAGCTGGTTTCTCCACACGGGTGGTGCGCGTATTGACGGCAGATGAGCCAAATAATTTCGATGACGGGCATGTGATGATAGAAGTGAAAATATGTGATCACTGGTGCCTGTTTGACCTTTCTCTCCACAGGTATTTCAGACGGCACGGATATCATATCAGTCTATCGGAATTCGTCGAGGGCGGCTATGATGAAGTCGTGATCATGGCCGATCTGGCTACTGCTGATGACAAAGCCGGTCGCTGGGCTGCGGCGAACCTGAAATCTATCGAACAACAACGTGTCTGGACGAAACGAATTTTTCAGATCTATGGCTACGATCAACCATCGGGCAAAACAATTTTTGTTCTCCCGCCCGGCACCGAATCAAGAAAGGCCTGGGTTGAGAGTTTAAGCCCGATGTTCAGTGTTCGGCAATGAAGTTTACGGATTTAATAGAAAACCAATTCTAGAGACCATCCAAGGTATCGTTTATGTGTGGCATAGTCGGCATTTTCAATTTTGATGGCGCACCAGTTGAAGATCAGGTGTTGATAGCCATGCGCGATGCGTTGGCTCATCGCGGGCCTGATGACAAAGGGGTTTATGTCAATGGCACTCTTGGGCTGGGCCATCAAAGATTGTCGATCATTGATCTGTCTGATGCCGCCCACCAGCCGATGAAATCACCGGATGGGCGCATCGTCATTGTCTACAATGGTGAGATCTACAATTTCCGGGAATTACGGCGGGAGCTGGAAAAGGCAGGCTGGACCTTCAGGAGCCGTTCCGACACTGAAGTTTTGATCGCCGGTTATGCGATCTGGGGCATTCAGGAACTGGCGCGCCGGATAGATGGCATGGCCGCCTTTGCGCTGTGGGACGCCCGCGACAAGCGTTTGTTTCTTGTGCGTGACCGCTACGGTGTCAAGCCGCTTTATTTGTGGCGGAGGCGGAACAGCCTGATGTTCGCTTCTGAGATCAAGGCGTTCATGAAGCATCCCGATTTTGCCGTCCAGGTCAATGATGCAGCCCTTCGCGAATATTTTACATTCCAAAACCTCTTCCGCAATCACACGCTGTTTTCCGGTGTGGAAAATCTTCCGCCAGCATCCATACTTTCTATTGATGCGCAAGGTGAGCGGCTTGAGACCTATTGGGACTATGATTTTTCGCAAACCGAGCCGATTGACGCCGAAGAAGGTGTTGCCACTTTGGAGCGACTGATGGCCGAGGCCGTGGAGCGACAACTGGTTTCAGACGTTCCTGTCGGTGCCTATCTGTCCGGTGGTATGGATTCAGGCTCGATTGTTGCTCTTGCCGGCCGTCGTCTGCCCCGCATGCAGACTTTTACTGCGGGTTTTGAGTTGTCGAAAGTCGAAGGCATCGAAGCCAGTTTTGATGAGCGCCGCGCAGCCGAGCTGATGGCCTACACCTACAAAACAGAGCATTATGAGCAGGTGATGAATGCCGGTGACATTCGCTGGTCGCTGCCCAGGGTCATCTGGCATCTGGAAGACCTGCGATTGGGTATGAGTTACCCCAACTATTACATCGCCCGACTGGCGTCAAAATTCGTTAAAGTCTGCCTGTCTGGAGCGGGCGGCGATGAATTGTTCGGTGGCTATCCATGGCGCTACTACCGTATTTTTCGCTCACTCGACAAACAGAATTTTCTGGAGAACTACTACGGCTTCTGGCAACGGCTTACCACGGGGCAGGAGCGCAAGGAATTGTTTCGTTCCGGTGTCGACGACAAAGATGAGATGTTTGGCGTATTCGCCGACGTATTCTCCAATGCCGGAAATATCGGTTTTGAAACACCAGAGGAACAAATTTCGGCATCGCTTTATTTCGAGTGCCGGACATTTCTCCCCGGCCTGCTCATTGTCGGCGACAAGCTGGCAATGGCCAGCGGGCTTGAGGAGCGGTTCCCCTTCCTTGATAATGCGCTTGTCGATTTTGCCATGCGCCTGCCGGTAGAACAAAAACTGGCAGACCTGAAGCACATGCTTAAAATTGATGAAAGCGAGGTCCGGAAAAAGCTTATCGCCCAGGATGCATTTTCTGGTGGCAAAAGCTGTTTGCGCCAGGCCATGGCGCATCTGCTGCCGCGTGAAGTCATGCAACGGCGCAAACAGGGCTTCTCATCGCCTGAGGCTTCATGGTATCGTGGCGAGAATGCGGATTATGTGCGCGAGACGCTTCTGTCGAAAGACCTTGCCTCGGCAGATTATCTTAACCCCGACTTCATTCGCGAAACAGTCGAAGAACATATGTCAAAAAAAGCCAACCACAGGCTGCTGATCTGGTCATTCCTGAGTTTCGAGCAATGGTGCCGGGTGTTTCTGGGTGGAGACTACCTTCAATTCGCGGCGGGCGCGGCATGATTGCTCATTCCAGCCCCTGGATTGGAGAGCGCGAGATTGACGCTGTCGTTAATGTCCTGCAATCGGGCATGCTTGTTGGCGGTGATCGAGGCGGAGAATTCAGCCATGCTCTCAAAAAATTTACAGGGGGCAGGCAGGAGGTTGCTCTTTTTTCCAGTGGTCGAGCGGCTATCAGTGCGGCGTTGAAAGCGCTCGATCTGCCGTTATGTTCAAGCATAGTTGTTCAGAGCTATGTTTGTGAGGCAGTGTTATGGGCAATCCGTGATGCGGGTCATCGGCCTGTGCTTTGCGATATCGGCGAGGGGTGGGTTGCAAATGTTGAACAGATGGAAGCGAAGTTTACATCCGATTGCCAAGCAATCATTCTGGCGCCGCCGTTCGGATTTAGGCAGACGGCCACCGACTTTCGCCGGTTCAGGGTTCCAATTGTTCACGATCTTTGCCAGGCTTCACCGCAAACACTCATCGATACGTCTTCGGAGGCGATTGGCGATATAGTCAGTTTTTCGTTTCACCCGACCAAATATCTGTGTGCAGGTGGCGGTGGTGCCGCTATTGAAATGACCGGGCGATATGGAAAAAACCTGCGCGAACTGGAAAGAGTTTGTTGCGGACCGGCTCCCTTCTCCGATATTCAGGCAGCGATTGGCCTAATACAACTTGAACGAATTGAAGAGTTTAAAGCTGGTCGGGCCAAGTTGTATGATCTTTATTTGGCTGGTGTCCACAAGTCGCTGACAGCACGACTACGGAAATCAATTGATGTACCATCAGGAGCCATGTTCCGCTTTCCTCTCGATCTGAGCCAAGGCGAAGCGAAGGACCTGTTTCCTGTTCTGGCAAATTTCGGGATAACAGCCCGTCATGGCGTAGATCAGCCTGCACATCGTGTTCTTGGTCTGGATGACAGACTATTCCCGAACACAGTTCGAGCCTTTGAGAAAACTATATCCCCACCGTTTTATCCCGCGCTTGGCGAAAGTGATGCTCGACTTGTGGCAGACAGGATTGCAGCATTGCAATGAGTATAACGGTTAATAAATTAACGAGTGCCGACAGGTTGATATATAACCAGCATGTCGAAAATTGCGATACGAGCCTTATGTTTCATACGTCGGGGTATATGGATGTACTGGCAGAGATATCACCGGACAGTGAACTAATTATCCTCGCGGCATACGAAGGGTCACAAATAGTAGGAACTTTGCCGACTTTCCTGCAAAGTAACGATAATGGTGCTGTTTTAAATTCTCTGCCCTATTTCGGAAGTCATGGCGATTTTCTCCTCGCCGACGATGCAAATGATCCACAGGTAACAACAAAAGCCTTGGTTGATGGTTTGAAAGACGTTTGTCACCAACGTTCGATTGGAGCGGTTAATATTGTCTCGCATCCGCTGACACCCGGCATCGAAAGCCTGGCAGATAAGGCTGGGCTGGCTCCGTGGGATTTACGCATAGGTCAAATCTCGCATTTACCTGTTGCACCAAAGCGTGAAAAAGCTCTTGAGGAGGTTTTGGCATCCTGTCTTCAAAAAACCCGAAATCTGGTCCGCAAAGGCTTGCGTCAGGATTTTACGATTGAAGTCTCCACAGCGGATGAAGACTGGCAGCAAATGCAACACCACCATCACCTTGGAATGAAAAGCATTGGCGGCCGCCCCAAATATGCACGTGAGTTTGCCGCAATTCGCGATAATCTGGAAGCAAAAGGGGCCTGTCGGCTCTATGTTGCAAAGCATGATGGGGCGTTTGCCGGTGCGCTCCTCAATCTTTATCACCGCCAATGGGTAGAGTATTTTACCCCGGTTGCTGTCGCATCGTTTCGCAATAGACAGGTTCTGTCTGCATTAATTGCAACAGCGATGTGCGATGCCATTGTGGAGGGGCGGACCCTGTGGAATTGGGGAGGAACGTGGTCGACGCAGGCTGGAGTTCATCATTTCAAACGAGGGTGGGGTGCAATTGATCATGTCTACCGGTATATTGGAGCAGTATGGGATGCCCGGCTGAAGGAGAGGGAGCCCAAAAAGCTTCTTGAACAGTTTCCATTTTTTTATGTCAGACCATTCAGCAATTGAATCTTGAGGAAATTTAATGAGTCTTGATTTGTACTATTTCAGCGGAGGGCCGCGTGAGCGTGTACTCCAGGCAGTGTTGGAGGCTGGCCATCGTGTGCGTCATGTGTTCGTCAATTGTCCGCAAAGGTGGCCAAAAGTAACCCGCACAATTGAAATCGCGCAAAGCCTGGGGCTGCCTGTCACAGTCGTTGAACGTAAATCAGACCTCGATGGTGTGGTGGAAACGGTGGCCGATGGCCTTTGTCTGTCTGCTGGGTTTGCTTATCTTTTTCCAAAGCTGTTTCTTGATCGGGTTTCGACCTGTATCAATGTGCATGGCTCGCTTTTGCCCAACTATGCCGGGGCAAGAACGCTGTCATGGGTGATTGAAAATGGTGAAATTGAAAGCGGAGTGACCGTTCATCTTGTTGACGAAGGTATCGATACCGGAGATATTCTGTTGCAGCGAACATTTCCTCTTTCGTCGTTTGAGACGACGGCCAGCCTTGCCCGAAAAACCGGTGATCTTGAGCCACAGGTGGTAGTGGATGCCCTGGAAAGATTTGAGAAGAGCGGCCTTGAAGGTGGCAGGCCTCAACTGGAACCACCGCCATCTATCCTTCCCAATCGTGTTCCGGAGCACTCCCGGATAGACCCGGCTCTTCCACTTCTCGATCTGATCAATAAAATAAGAGCTGCAAACGTTGTTCATTATCCGGCATATTTCTATTTGAACGGAGAAAAAGTCTGTATTCAGCTTTGGCGTCCGGACAAGCCGGTGGATGAAGCGGATTTGATCTGATCAATGGCACAGTCTATCGCAGTTACCTGCCAGGGGGTTTCAAAGAGCTTTGCTCTTGCTGATCAGAACAATGCCTGGCGGTTGTTGTTCGGGGCCGCTTCCGGCCTGCCGGTTTTCGATGCGCTCACGGACGTTTCCTTCGATGTCCCCAAAGGTCAGTTTGTCGGTATCCTGGGGCGTAATGGTGCCGGCAAATCGACGCTGCTGCGCGTAATTGGTGGCGTTCATGTCTGCGATCAGGGGCAAGTGGCTGTTAATGGCGCCTTTTCAGGGCTTCACGAGCTTGGTTTTGCCGGACACTCGGATCTTACCGGGCGTCAGTATGCTGAGCGTCTGTTGATGGTCAATGGGTTCGAAAAAAGTGAGCAGGCAGCCATGATAGCGGATATCCACGATTTCTCCGAACTGGAGGACCGCTTTGACGATCCCGTCCTTACCTATTCGGCGGGCATGAGCGCGCGGTTGTTTTTTTCCACCGCTACTGCTGGTCATTATGATGTTTACCTGCTGGACGAAGTCTTGTCGGTCGGTGATCAGCATTTCCGCTCCAAATGCTGGCGACGGTTGCGCGATCGGGTATCAGGCGGGGCGTCGGGAATTCTTGTTACCCATGACTGGGCTGCTGTTGTTAAACTGTGCGAGACCGCACATGTTCTCGACAAGGGTCGCATCATTTTTACCGGGCCGGCCGAAAAGGCCGCGCGTCACTATCTCTATGGAGAAAGTGCAAAGGAAAACCTCCATACCGGAGTTGCCCGTTTCGTTGGTATGCCGCAGTTTCCTGCAAGGCCCAGGCCTGGTGAGGATTTCATTTTAACGACTGAAGTTGAGATTGAAACAGCAGCGAAGGTCGGTGCGGTGATGGTCATTGAGCGGCTGCAACCGGGGTTCGGCTGGGAAACCGCATTGATGTCGCGCGAGATGACAACCGTTGGTGAGGAGCCCGGGCGCTACGAAGTGAAAATCACGGTCCCCCATCTGCCGCTGGAACCGGGCAGCTATCAGATCAGCCTGCATCTTGCAATACCCGATCCTGAGTTCCCTGGTCGGCGCGTGGCGCTTGATGGATTTGGCTGGCTGAGCGGCACAGGGTTGCCGATCGAAGTTACCGGAGAGCCGGGACAGGGGCTTGCACTTGCATCGAGATGGGAGGTAAAAAGCCAATGAGCGCCTCAGTTAAAGTAAACGGTCTTACCAAGGTCTTTACCCTTGCACCGGGTGGTGGCCGGCCAGTGTCGTTATTTGAGGCCTTGCGTCTTGGTAAACCCCAGGCGAACATACGCGAGGTGCGCGCACTTGACGATGTCAGCTTCTCGATTGTCGAAGGTGAACGCGTGGGCATTATTGGTCCCAACGGGGCTGGCAAAACGACGCTCCTGTCTCTGCTGGCCGGCATTACGGAGCCTACCTCGGGCACTTTCGAGATTGACGGCGACGTACATGCGATGCTCACCATTGGTGCGGTTTTGAATAATATGATGACGGGTCGCGAGAACATTTATCTTGATGCAACCGTACACGGGCGTTCCAAAGAGCAGATAGATGCTGTAGTTGAGGAAATTATCGAGTTTGCTGAACTGGGCGAGTATATCGAACGACCGGTGTTTACCTATTCGTCCGGAATGAGGGCGCGGCTGGCATTTTCCATGGGTGTCTTCATTGACCCGGATATCCTGATCCTGGATGAGACATTGTCGGTTGGCGACGCTTTTTTTGCGCAAAAGGCCGGTCGCCGTATGAAAGAAGTGGCCGCGAAGGGCCGCATCGTCATTCTGGTTACTCATTCCACCGGTGCTGTCGTTGATATGTGTACACGATGCCTGTGGTTCGAAAATGGCCGGATCGTTATGGATGGTGATCCAAAGAAAGTCACCTCGGCTTATGAAGCATCCGTCAGGCAGACAGATGAAGCAGCGCTGAAGCGCAAGTTCGGTACCGATCATAATGTAGAAACCCGGCCGGAAGTTGGTGTGATCGAACGTGTTGACATTGTGCAAGGTGGCGAGAAGTGCAAGGCAGGCGTGGCAGCCTTCGCTCCGGTAAGCTTTCAGATTTCCGGAGCACTGGGCCAACAGGTAAACGACTGCGATATACAGATCACCATGTTGCGTGTTGACGGTCGAAAAATCTGGCACTCAGGTCTGCGGCAATCCGGGCAAAGCCTGCCTGCCCATGGGGACTTCAATGTGGAGGTAACACTTGATCCCTTCATTCTTGGTGCTGATCTTTACCGCCTGGATGTCAGTCTTGTCGACAGTCTGGGTGTGTGTTGTGCCGCCTCGCGGGTTTTCGAGGTGGTTGACGAGGAGGGACAGATAGGCGGTGTGCCGCTTTTATTTTACCCTCCGGAAATCATAACCCGGCGAATTGAGGATACAAACTGATGACATTCATCGGATTTAACAAGCGCGATCTGGCGATGATGAAAAATCTTTTTCAGATGACCCTCAGAGATCGATTTCTCGGTTCGCGTCTGGGGTTGATCTGGGCCGGGCTCTCTCCTCTTATGCTGATGGGTATTTTTGTCTTTGTGTTCACCTTCGTGTTCCCCGGGCGCTTGCCTGGTCGCGAAGGGTCGCTGCCATTTGTGATCTGGCTGATAAGCGGATACGGGCCGTGGCTGGCACTCAGTGAAGGGCTGGTTGCCTCAACCATGTCAGTTATAGCCAATTCAGGGGTTGTCAAGAATATTACCTTCAAATCCGAGCTTCTGCCCATAGTAGGCGCAATGCTTGGAGTAGTGCCGTTGCTGGTCTCCTTTGTTATCATTTTTTCACTGCAACTGATCTCGGGTGAATTGCCGACAGCGGCGGTTTTGATACTCCCGTTTTCAGTGCTGCTGTTGCTGGTTTTCGTCTCAGGCGTTGGCTTTTTTCTCAGCTCGATCAATGTTTTCGTCCGCGATGTCTCGCTCGCCCTGCCGAATATATTGATGCTGTTTCTTTTCTCCTCTCCAATCTTCTATCCCCTGAGCGTATATCCCGAGGCAATCCAGCCAATCCTGCAATTCAATCCGTTCTACGTCCTGGCCGAATTCTTCCGCGCACCCATATTGTACGGTGAATTGCCGCCGCTTTGGATGTTTATCTACATGCCGATTGTGTCCGGCCTGATTTTCTTTGTCGGACTAAGGTGGTTCCGCCACCTGAAATCATTCTTCGATGCCAGACTTTGAGCCATTATAGAAAAACTTGATCATGCTAGTTGCCATTCACCAGCCCAACTTTTTCCCCTGGCTTGGCTATTTCGACAAGATCCGGCGGGCCGACGTTTTTGTGTTTCTCGATGCTGTCGATTACCCGCGCTCAGGCTCCGGTTCCATGGGGTCGTGGACAAACCGGGTGAAGCTGGCAATTCAGGGTGAAGCGCGCTGGATGACATGTCCTGTCAAACGCATGCCGCTTGGCTGCCCCGTCCTTGAGGCAGAGATCAATGATATTCAACCCTGGCGGACCAAATTATTGAAAACACTTGATGCCAACTACCGCAAGTCTGATTGTTACGACGAAGCATTGGCGCTACTTGAGCCTTTGATCAGATCGCCGCAAGCTAATCTTGCCAGCTTCAACATTTCGGCAATCAAGGCGATAGCAGCAAGGCTCGGAATTTCGACCCCGATGGTTCGCCAATCCGAATTGCCGCACGAAGGACAGGCGACCGAACTGCTGATCTCGCTGGTAAAGGCCGCTGGCGGCGATGCCTATCTGGCCGGTGGCGGTGCCGGCGGTTATCAGCAGGATGATTTGTTCTCTGCCCGTGGTATCTCACTTGTCTATCAGAGCTATGAGCCTGTGTCCTATGGACCAGCGGACCGTTTTATCCCCGGTCTTTCGGTCATCGACTACCTGATGCATGAAGGCTGCCAGCTTGCCGAAGTTTTTGAGGGTGGCAAAACATGACAAAAACCATCGTTCTTTTAACGCCTGTGACCGGCGCTCCGCTTGAGCGTCTGGAGGCAATCTTCAGGGACCGGGCCAGAGTGGTTGTCGCAACCTGTCTCGCGGACCTTGAGGCTTTCGAATTTGAAGCGGAGACAACGCTGTTGAGTTTTGGCAGCGGCGTTATCGTTCCAGGGGAGTTTCTCTCGAAGCTGGCAACACCTGCTTATAATCTCCATGCGGCCTCGCCGGAATTTCCCGGTCGCGATCCTCACCATCATGCCATTTACCGGGGCGCAAAAACCTATGGTGCAACCCTTCATATCATGACATCTCTGGTAGACGCCGGGCCGATCGTTGGCGTTGAAATGTTTGCGGTGGAACCTGGTGATGCGCCTTTAGATTTGCTTGCCCGTGCAAATGAAGCCGGCATGATCCTGCTGGAACGGCATGGGACCCGGCTGCTCGCCTCTCGTTCGCTTGCCGAACTCGACAATGTCTGTTGGGGGAAAACAAAGACAACCCGCGCCGACCTGACCCGTCTGAGTGAAATCACGCCCCTGATCGACGAGATTGAGTTTGAACGGCGCTACCGCTCATTTGATGGTGGTGATCATGACAACCTCGCCTTGCAGCTCCATGGTAAAACATTCAGGATCGATAAGAAAAAGCCGCTGCCGCTGCGTGACAGAGCCTCCTTTAGCGGCTTCACTGAGACTGCCTTCAGTGATCTTCTGCATCAGTTGAAAGATGGCGGTTATCGCTTTGCGCGCTATGGAGACGGTGGCGAAGACAGACATGTGATCTGGCGCCATGACGTAGATATTTCAATGCACCGCGCGGTCAGGCTTGCCGAAATAGAAGCCAAATCAGGTGTCCTCGCCACTTACTTTATCAATCCACGGTGTGCTTTTTATAATCTTATGGAGCCGGAAATTGAGGCGCTGTTGCACCGCATCCGCGATTTTGGCCACGAGATCGGACTGCATTTTGATGCCAGCGCCTATGATGTAAGGCTTTGGACCGGCGAGGCTTTGGAGCGCGCCCTGGCCCGGGAAAAATTACTGCTTGAACTTATCCTCCAAAAAACTGTCCATGCGGTAAGCTGGCACAACCCGGATTGTTCCAACCTGCTCGACTTCGAGGCAGAAGAGATTGGCGGGCTGTTCAACGCTTATAGTGCCCGCTTGAAGCGCGATTACATCTACTGCTCGGATTCAAACGGTTACTGGCGCTTCAAGCCGATGCCTGAAGTCATCGCCCAAAGCCACCCACGCCTGCACCTGCTCACCCATCCGGCCTGGTGGACACCTGAGCGGATGTCATCCTCGCAGCGCATTGATCGTGCCATTTTGGGCCGTGCCCGCAAAATTCGCCGCGATTATGACGATCAGCTTGTGAAGGGCAATCGAAAGGATGTTTCTGATTGAAAATCAGATTTTATTTCAGTTTACAAATCAAATTTTGCCAACTAATCGTACAGTAAATTTACGATACTATCGTTATGATTGAACAGGATTTTTTCGCCAACGCCAGGAGCGCCTTGATATCTTTGATTATGTTGGAGCAGTGTAAATGAATCTCTTGTTGTTGTGCGCCGGTATGGCGCGGCACACGGGAACTGTGGATGTCCATATCAGGGCATTTAAGGACTACAGCCGACATAATGTGGTTACGCTTGATTCCGGGGATGCCGGAAAAACAGGCGTTGATGTCAGCCTGTTTGATGCCATTATTTTTCACTATTCAATAGTCATCTCTCATCCACGGCACCTTTCTGAAGAGTTGACACAAAAGATAGCCTCCTTTGAGGGGCCCAAGGTGCTGTTTATCCAGGACGAGTTTCGCTGGGTCGACCGCACCTCAAAGGCTGCTGAAAAACTGGGAATTTCTGTTATCTTTACGGTGGTCAACAAGGATGTAATCCGTAAGATTTATCGCTATGATTACTTTGACAACGTCCGGTTTGAGCAGACATTAACCGGCTTTGTTGCCGAAGACCTGCTTACCAGGCAGGTGCCTGAATTCAATGACCGCCCGATCGATATTGGATACCGGGCCAGAAAACTGCCGGGCTGGTGTGGTTCGTTTGCGCTGCAAAAGTGGCAGATTGGCGAAGAAATACTTAACAAGGCAAATAAGTACGGTCTGAACTGCGATATTTCGATGTCCGAGAACAGTCGTATTTATGGCGAAGACTGGATTGATTTTATGAGTTCCTGCAAGGCAACGCTCGGAACCGAAAGCGGGGCCAGTTTTGTTGATTATACCGGGCTGGTGTATCAGGAGATCGACAGATACGAAGCAGCCAATCCCAATGCCTCCTTTGAGGAAGTCAGGGAGAAATTCCTTGAGGGACGCGATAACGAAGTGATAATCCACGTCATATCCCCACGGGTTTTTGAGGCAGCGGCCTTGCGCGTGCTGATGATCCTCTACCCAGGCACTTACTCGGGTGTAATTATTCCCGGACGTCATTATGTTGAGCTTAAGCGCGATCATTCCAACATTGACGAAGTCATTGGTGTTTTACGCAATCCCGAAAAGGCCGGGGAAATAATCAAAAACGCCTATGAAGAAGTTGCCTGTTCACCTGCCTGGACACACAAATCCTTTATTGAGCATTTTGACAGTGTTGTAGATGAAGAGATGCTCAAATATGCAGGAGCGTCCGGGGCGCAGCAAATCAATTCTGTCGAAATGGATCCAGACGAAGTTGAGAAGAAAATGGCTGCCAAACTCGCCGAATTTGAACGGATGGCAGCGGCAAGTGCTTCGGCTTTGGTAAAGGCCCAAAAAAAGATGCGAACTCTCTTGTTTTTAAAAAAAATATGGGGGGCAAGCCGTGAATTAATTATAAAATACTTGCCTGAGTTTATTTCTCGTCCCCTGTTATCACTGGCGCAAAAAATTATAAACATCACAAAACGCGTACTGAAAAAATTTATCTTTAACGTGTGAGTGGTTGTTGTTCGGCAAACCAATTCAGTATACTGGAAAAACACCTGACGGTCAGGACGGATTGGATTTGTGGGTGAGACGGAATCATCCTGATTGTTGAAAGCCGGTTTCAGATGTTTCATAAGCAATAGGCAATGCGAAAGGCCAGCGTGCAATGAACAATCATGTAAAGCAGTCCCAACAGGATATAGATGGCAAAAATGCGGCTTTTTGGGATACCCTGTGCGGCAGTCTTTTGGCGCAGGAACTTGGCATCAGTGACGATTCGGAACAAAGCCTGAAAAAGTTTGATGACTGGTACTTTGAATTTTACCCTTATCTTTTTACTCATATCCCGTTTGCGGAAATGAAAGAAAAACGGGTTTTAGAAGTCGGTCTTGGCTATGGCACCGTTGCTCAGAAAATCGCAGAAGCCGGTGCTGATTACAAGGGGCTGGATATCGCTGCCGGACCGGTTGATATGGTCAACCTGCGTCTTGGGCGGGGACAGCTAAAGGGTGAAGCTGTTCAGGGTAGTATTCTGCAATCTCCCTTTGAGGATGAATTTTTTGACTGGGTAGTGACCATTGGCTGCCTGCATCATACCGGAGACCTTGCTGCTGCAATAAATCAGGTCCATAGGCTGCTGAAGCCGGGCGGGGAGGCCATGATTATGGTCTATAATGCCTGTTCTTACCGTCAGTTCCAGACCTCGCCGATAAAGACACTAAAGCGTTGGTTGGCAAAACCGGATGGTATTGAAGATATTGGTGCCAAGTCTGGCGACAGGCACTCACGCGCTGCTTACGACACCAATCCAGATGGTGATGCGGCACCGCAGACAGAATTTGTTACTTTAGGCGAACTGGCTGTAATGTGTCGAAAATTTTCCGCTTGTTCTATTGTGAAGGAAAATATCGGTCAGGATGGCATGTTTCGATTAGTGTCGCGCGACCACGCTTTGAGGTACGGTAAGCTGCTGGGCCTTGATCTTTATTGCCGACTTAAAAAATAACCGGTGTTCAGCAATCATTATCAATCGGCTTTTCTTTTCCGGTACGGTAATTTGAAAGCAAGAAAAATATGTCATGCCAAATTGGATGGTGATATAAGGTCCAGAAAGAGCTGAGACCTGCAGTCTTCCGGCCTTCAATTATCAACCAACAAGCATCAAGTGGAACAAAAATGAAAGTATTTATCAGCGGTGGCTGCGGCCAGGTTGGCAGTCATGTGGCCGAACTTCATCTGGCGCGTGGCGACGAGGTGCTGGCAGTAGATAATTTTGAAACCGGCCGCCGACTTCATTTGCCGGAAATGCACGACAAGCTCACCTTTGTCGAAGGTTCCATCGCCGACAGGCCGCTGGTTGACCGGCTTATTGGCGATTTCAAGCCCGATGTGCTGATACATACCGCCGTTTCCTACAAGGACCCGGAAGACTGGTACAATGATTGTCTGGTGAACGCGGCGGGCGGTGCTGCCCTCATCCGTGCTGCCATGGACAACAAGGTTGGCCGTTTCATCTATTTTCAGACCGCCCTTTGCTATGGTATCAAGCCACAGGAGCAGCCGATTACTCTGGGGCACCCGATTTTACCAGGAGATTCAAGCTATTCCATCTCCAAGACGCCAACCGAGCAGTATCTGGCCCTGTCGGGGCTTGACTGGGTGTCGTTCCGGCTTGCCAATGTGGTTGGCCCGCGCAATGTCTCGGGGCCGCTGCCTATTTTTTATGAACGTCTGAAGGCGGACAAGAAATGCTTTGTCACCGAATCCCGCCGCGACTTCGTCCTGGCCCGGGATCTGGCAAAAACCGTGATCAAGGCCGCTGACGGCATCGGGTCCGGTGCCTATCATTTCTCGTCGGGTACGGACATCGCCATCATCGAGCTTTATGATGCCGTAGTCAAAGCCCTCAAACTCAACAATTATCCCGAACCTGATGTCAAGCCGCTGGGTGAAGATGATGTGCCCTCGATTCTGCTTGATCCTTCCCGCACTTATCAGGATTTTGGCGAGGTTGAATTTACACCTCTGGAGGAAACAGTGCGCCTTGCTGTGGAGTATTTTGACAAATACGGTGTGCATGGCGGCTATACTCACCTCAAGCACGAGGAAAAAGCGGGTGACAAAGAGTAATGACATCGAAAATGCGCATACTCATCACCGGTGGTGCGGGCTGTCTTGGCTCCAACCTGATTGAGCGCTATCTGCCCCGGGGCCACGAGGTTCTGGCGATCGACAATTTTGCCACCGGCAATCGCCAGGTGGTGCCAGAGGGCATAGATGGCCTCACGGTGGTGGAGGGTTCAATCGCTGACAAGGCACTGGTCGATCAGTGCTTTGCCAGTTTTAAACCAACTCATGTTATCCATTCGGCTGCCGCCTATAAGGACTTGAATGACTGGGCCGAGGATACCGCAACCAACGTTACCGGCTCCATTCATGTGGCTCGCGCAGCGGAAAGCGCCGGGGTGAAACGGATTGTCAATTTCCAGACTGCTCTGTGCTACGGTCGTCCCGATACGGTGCCTATTCCGGTGGATGCGCCAGCCCGCCCCTTTACCAGCTACGGCATTTCAAAAACTGCCGGTGAGCAGTTTATGATGATGGGATCTGTGCTAACGGTTTCGCTGCGGCTGGCCAATATTACCGGGCCACGCCTTGCCATCGGACCGATCCCGACTTTTTATACCCGCCTGAAAGAAGGCAAAAGCTGTTTTTGCAGTGATACGCAGCGTGATTTCCTCGATATGGAGGATTTTTTCACGGTTATGGATATCGTGCTTGGTGAAGATGCCCCTACCGGTATTTTCAATATCTCCACAGGAGAGGGCAAGAGCATCAAGGATGTGTTCGAAGCGGTAGCTGCTTATCTGGGGGTTGATGCCGGTGAGGTGCCGATCGTGCCGCCCGGCGATGATGATGTCCCCGCCGTGGTGCTTGATCCTGCAGAGACAAAAAACCGGCTGGGCTGGAGTGCGGAAATCGGCTTTGAAGACACCATCAACCGCATGCTTGCCTGGTACGACCGCCATGGCGTTTCGGCGATTTACTCTCACCTGGCCACACCAGGGCAGGCTTCGGATGGGCAGTGATGTCCGGCTCTAAACCTGAAATCCAAGACGTTCGTCACTACTGGAATGCAAACCCGGTAGCAACGGAAGGTATCGCCGAGCAGGCAGGCTCCGCTGAATTCTTTTCGGCCTTTGACGCCATTCGCGAGGCCGAAAATTGCGAACCTTATGCCTATTCCGATCTGATACATGGCTATTCTGCATCACAGGGCAAACGTGTGCTCGATGTCGGGTGCGGCAATGGTTATGTGCTGTCGCGGTACGCCCGTAAAGGGGCTGATGTCACAGGTGTTGATCTGACTGCAAAGGCGATTGAGCTGAGCCGTCGCCGCTTTGAACTGGAGGGTTTGAGCGGTGATTTTGAGCAGATCGACGGTGTTCACCTGCCATACCCTGACAATGAGTTCGACATCGTCTGCTCGATGGGGGTGTTGCATCATATCCCTGACCCGGGGCCGACTGTTAATGAAATCTATCGTGTGCTGAAGCCCGGTGGCAAGGTCATCATCATGCTCTATTACCGCTACAGCTACAATAATATGGTGGTCTTGCCTCTCAAACGCCTGTTTGACCGGCGTTATAAGGGCATGTCACATCAAGATGCGCTCAACCGCAACGACGGTGCCGGCTGTCCGCTGGTGATGGTCTATTCCAGACCTCAGGCCCACAAACTGCTGCACCGTTTCAAAGACCATGATTTTCGCCTCAACCTTCTGTCCTGGCGGCAATTGTTCCTGCTGCCCCACAAGGCCGCAGCGATTGCGGGCCGAATTCTCGGCAGTCCCAGCGATACCTGGCTGGCGCGGCGGTTGGGCTGGAACCTCTATGTCACCGCCACAAAACCGGAGCAGAGCCAATGAATTCAAATTTTTCCAAAGCCAAAATCCTGATTGTCGGCGGCGCCGGTTTTGTCGGCTCCAATCTGGCCCACATGCTGGTTCGCGAAGGGCCGGAAAAACTTGTCATTGTCGATAATTTACTGTCCTCCGATGTTGTCAATCTGCCGGAGCATGAGGCGGTTGAGTTTATCTTCGGCTCGATTACCAGTGAGCAGGTGTTGCGCCAGTTGCCCGACGATCTCGATTATGTCTGGCATCTGTCATGCTACCACGGCAACCAGTCGTCGATACATGATCCGCTGGCTGATCATGAAAACAACACGCTGACCACGCTCAAGCTGTTCGACCACCTCAAGGGTTGCAAGAGCCTGAAGAAGGTGGTCTATGCGGCAGCCGGCTGTGCTGTGGCCGAGAAAACCTATGATGAAGCTGAAGCGACCCGCGAAGATGCGCCGATTTCACTGTTTCATGACAGCCCTTATTCCATCTCTAAAATTATCGGTGAACTTTACGGCAATTATTATTTCCAGCAGTATGGCTTTCCCTTCGTCAAGGCACGCTTTCAAAACGTCTATGGCCCGCGTGAAATTCTTGGTGCCGGGCGCTGGCGCGGTACGGCGCATACGGTATGGCGCAATGTCACGCCGACCTTGATTTTCAAATCTTTGATGGGCGAGGCGCTGCCGCTTGATAATGCCGGTAATGCCAGCCGCGATTTCATCTTTGTTGAAGATATGGCGCGCGGTCTGATGGCTGCTGCAAGCCACGGTGAGCCTGGCGGCGTCTATAATCTGGCATCGGGCCGCGAGACCACCATCCGCGAACTGGCCGAGACTATTAATGCTATCACCGGCAATAAAACGCCCGTCGATCTAAAACCTGCCCGCGACTGGGATCGTTCCGGCAGGCGTTTCGGTGACCCGGCCAAATCACGCGAGAAACTCGGTTTTAGTGCTGACGTGGAAATTCACGATGGCCTCGAGCGCACCATCGCCTGGACCCATGACAACCTGCCGGAGATACGTCGTTGTATGGCTCAGCATCGCCAGTTTTTGCCTGATGTGCAAAAATACCTGGAATAAACCGATAGGTACATCGAAGCTTGGCGAATGACACATTGTTGCTTACGTCAACGTCTGTTTCTCGTCGGCTGGCCCCGTCAGCTCACTCACCTTTACCATTTTGGTTCTCTACCACTTTTGATCATATGCAATGTGGTTTCTGCGTTCTGATTAAATGCTGATTGATGATTCAGATCAAAGAAATCTGTTAGTTGTGAGATAAGGTGGAGAGGTAACAATGGAGGTGCCGTGATGGCCTTTGATCAGCTTATAGCCGAAATTAATATGCTGCTGTCTGAAATGGAAAATCAGCCGCGTGATCAGTGGGAACTGCACGAGGTGATTTTAGAAAAACTCAATGAGTTGCGAGCACTGGGCCTGCCGGTGCCACAAGACCTTGAGCAACTGGAAGAAAGGCTTTCGAGCGAGTTGAAGATAGCAGGCAGGCGAAGATAATTTTACTCCGCCGCAGCATCTGCCTGCAACTGGCCGTAATTTTCTATACCAATTTTATTGAGCAGATCGATCTGGGTTTCGAGCCAGTCGATGTGGCCTTCTTCGTCACGGATGAGGCTTTCAAACAGGTTCATTGAAGCATAATCATTATGCTGATTGCAGACACTGCGGGCTTCCTGGTAGAGCGCACGCGCACTGTATTCGGCCTTTAGATCGCTGTTGAGGACTTCTTCGAGATTTTGGCCAATCATCAATGCATCGAGATTTTGCATGTTCGGAAAGCCCTCAAGAAACAGAATTCGTTCAATCAGGCTGTCGGCGTGCTGCATTTCTTCCAGCGCTTCTTCTTTTGATTTTCTGGCGAGCTTGGTAAACCCCCAATCATCCAGCATACGATAATGCAGCCAATATTGACTGACGGCGGTCAACTCATGTTTGAGCGCCTTGTTAAGATACTCTAAAACCTGTTCGTTACCCTTCATGGCCAGTCTCCATAGTTGGAAAAAATCTTAAGCCTACATATGGGTGATCAGCCGGTTTTGTCAATACATTATAATTATTCTAATGTAGGAATTTACAATATCCAGGTATCTTGTTCCCGCATTATTTTTGTAATGCCGGTGATGCAGCTGCCACATTTTGGCTGCCGCCCCAGGGATTTGAAAATCAGATCGGGGGTTATTGTCAATTGAGGGAATTCTTCCTTCAGTTCATCCAGGGCCCGCTTAATTTCGCCATCTGAAATAACATTGCAGGAACAGATAATCATTTTTCTCTACTCAACAGCCTGGTGTGATCATTCCATGGCCCGGAAATTATGCAAACATTGCATCAACATCATCCTGAGAATTGGTTTCTTCTTCGATTTCAAACACGTCCTCGGCGCCAGCTTTAGATTTGCTGGTATCAACATCCTTGTTGCCGGCTGTATCATCTGGCGTATCATCGCCATCCATATCCATGCCATCAAGGGCATCGAAGGGGTCTATGTCGGCTACACGTTTTTCGGGTCCGCGATAATTATCATCAGAACGCCGACGTCGATCAGGTCCGAAGTATGACCCCATTTTGACAAAGGATCGCGGGTGTTCAACTACTTCGATAATGCGTTTATACAGGTCCGTTGCACAGATCGGCTTGCACAGGAATTCGGTGATCCCGGCATCGCGGGCTTCTTCAACCCGGTATCTTTCGGAATGAGCCGTCAGCATGATAATCGGCAGATAAGGGTTGGGTGAATCTTTGGCGGTGCGCACCAGTTGGGCGAATTCTATACCGTCCAGCGTATCAAGTGCGTAGTCCAGTATAATGACATCGACGTGGGTGGCTCTGATTTCCTCGAATGCATCGGCGGCATCTGTGGCTTCATGAATGCGGCGGATGCCAAAGCCCTTCAGCAAGGTTTTGATGATCGACAACATATGTGTATTGTCATCAACAACGATGAACGAAAGTTCGGTCAGGTCATAGTTTTTCTTCATTTGGCGGTACTCTTCAGGCGACGCAACTGATACTGAACTGGCTGTCAATGCACAATTACCAGGCTTGAAAATGCTAACACAAGGGAGATAAAATAGTATTAAATTGACAATTCGCGTCTAGCCCGGTTGACACTTGGCAGATGTACAACTATGTTCGCGGCGCACTCAGGAAATGAGCCTGTATATTGTTCACCACGTGTTGTGAGAAGACCAAATGAAAGTCCGTAATTCACTGAAATCATTACGCAAGCGCCACCGCGATAACAGAATCGTGCGCCGCAAAGGTCGTCTGTACGTGATTAACAAGACAAACCCGCGGTTTAAAGCTCGCCAGGGCTAAGATTTCTGCGGTAAATAACGCTATTATTCTTTGACACTTAACCTCCATGTCTGCACGACACTGGAGCTTTTGGTGTTTCCTGTTCATGATTTTGTGACCAGAAACCCTTTGACGAACCTTGCTGCCGCTCCTAGTCTTCAAGGCCTGATGAATGTTTTTTTGCCCATATATATGTACCGGCGATTTGCTGCGGTTTTATTGTTATCCGGCGTCATGACTGGATTTATGGCGATTGGGGCAGCGGTTGCTCAAACGCAGCCACCGGGTGCGGTAATACCGGGCTCTGATCCTGATTTAAAGCTACAGCTTGAAAACCAGACGGCGCGTAACAAGTTATTGCTGTCGTCTTTGTTGGGGCGTTTGCGGGTATCGGAAGACGCAGAAAATGCGCAAGTGCTTGAAGGGGCTATCTGGAAGGTCTGGCTGAAATCCGGCAGTCCAACCATCGATTTACTGATGCAGCAGGTGATAAGATCGATGTCACGCGGTGATTATTCACGGGCATTGAAACTGCTTGATCATATTGTTGAACTGGCACCGGAATTTTCAGAAGCCTGGAACAAGCGCGCTACAGTTCTTTACCTGACTGGAAACTTTGAGGCCTCACTTGAAGATATTGAACGGGTTCTGGAACTTGAGCCGCGCCACTTTGGAGCCCTGAGCGGTATGGGTCTGGTCCTGCAGCAACTGGGCGACAAAAAAGGGGCCTTAAGTGCTTTTCGCCGGGCTTTGAGCGTGCATCCATTTCTGCCCAATGCCAACCGGGCGGTTAAGGTTTTGCAAGAAGAAGTTGAAGGCAAGGGTATTTGAAGTAAGAGGGATTTTTTAGTGACGCTCAAGCACTTTCAAAGACTAAAGACTGTCTTTTTTGTTTTGGCCGACGAAAGCCACGCGCAGCATATTTGTGGCACCGGGGGTGCCGATGGGGATGCCGGCTGAAATAAGGATGCGGGTGCCTGCGGCGGCATAGCCTTCCTGAAAGGCAATCTGGCAGGCTTTGTCGACCATGTCTTCCAGGTTCACGCAATCTTCACTCAGGACACAGTGTAAGCCCCAGACCAGGGACAGGCGGCGACCGGTTGCGGCAATCGGTGTCAAAGCTATGATAGGCGAATGCGGGCGTTCTCGTGCGGCTCTGAGCCCGGTGGTGCCGGAAGATGTATAACAGACGATGGCCGCCAGATTGAGGGTCTCGGCAATTGTTCGTGCTGCGGCTGTAATGGCATCGGCGGCTGTGGGTTCAGGTGCCGGGTCATTGGCATGCAGAATGGTGAGGTAATTTTCATCACACTCTATTTGCTGGGCAATCTGATCCATCATTGTCACAGCTTCGACCGGGTAATCTCCGGCGGCCGATTCAGCCGATAACATCACCGCATCAGCACCTTCATAGACCGCCGTTGCCACGTCCGACACTTCGGCTCTGGTGGGCACCGGGCTGTCAATCATTGATTCCAGCATCTGGGTTGCCACCACAACCGGAATGCCGGCATTGCGTGCTGCTGTAATGATTCGCTTTTGAGCACCGGGAACCTTTTCAACCGGCATTTCGACACCAAGATCGCCCCGCGCCACCATAATACCATCGGTGAGCTCGACAATTTCATCCAACTGGCTCAGAGCAGAAGGTTTTTCCAACTTGACCATGATGGCCGCCTGACCGCGTACCAGGGCCTTGGCTTCGGAGACATCTTCAGGCCGCTGTACAAAAGACAGGGCAATCCAGTCGACACCGAGTTTGAGTGCGCAATCCAGATCTTCGCGGTCTTTTTTGGTCATGGCCGAAACAGGAATCAGGGTGTCAGGCAGACTAACACCTTTACGATTGGAAATTGCGCCGCCAACTTCAATGCGTGTTTCCAGATTATCAGGTGTCGCCTTGATAAGAGTCAGCCTGATTTTGCCATCGTTTATTAGCAACCGGTCGCCCGGTTTAATGCTTTTGAAGATTTCAGGATGGGGTAATTTTACCCGGGTCTCGTCGCCGGGTGTATCATTGAGGTCAAGATTGAAAATCTTGCCGACGGTGAGTTCGACGCTGCCGTTTTCAAATTCTCCCACCCGCAGTTTGGGGCCCTGAAGATCGACCAGAATGCCAATTGGCCGACCGTAATCGCCTTCGACTTTTTTAATTGATGTATGTAACTCGAGCAGTTTTTTGTGCGAGGTGTGGCTCATATTGATGCGGAAAACATCAACGCCACATTCGAACAATTCGCCAATTTTTTCTCGAGTGGATGATGAAGGGCCCAGGGTCGCAACTATTTTAACGCGCCTGTTTCTTTTCACTGAGCCTTGACCTTACTTGTTTGTGGGCCCGACAGTGAGATAGTCCAGTCTTTTTCTTCGCCCGTATCAACTTCAAAATATCCGGTTTTCTGGTATCCCCGCTCCTCGCACCCTTTGTTGGCGCGAATAGTGAAGACTTTGTCGCGGGTACACATATAAGCCTTGCCGCCCCAGGAGCCGCCGAGATCATAATCTACGGCATATATATAATAATATCGCGCAATCAGCGGACCTTCCAAAAGGATTTCGCAAGTGTTGGCCTCAAGGTTCCACCAACCCTCACTGGCCCAGCCCTTAGTATCTTTATATCCCAGTGCCACACCGATACGGCTGACTGTCTTGTTACACAGCTTTAAATTTGCCTGGGCCGGAGTGGGTTGGAAAAATGTGAGTGTGCTAACAAAAAATGTTGCGGCAAGCAAAACTGGAAATTTCATATTAAATCTACTTAACATATTTTAATTGTCGACAAAAACTCGGTGCAGGCAATTTTTTATCGCCAAATTGGATTATTGTCAAAAACGAACCACATTTTTATCAATTTAGTGAGGAGAATATATAACCTAAAATGATTTGCTGTGCTACAAAAAGCTTGATTGGTCACAGCCAAGTGTCTGGAAAAAATTTGTCACGGTGGCCAGCAGACACAAAAAGCGGGAAAAGCCCGTGAAAGCCATTTTTCCTTATGGTACGCAGGTCCCGGCGCATTTATATTCCTGGTCATGTATATTGAAAATGTTGGTTCATCCTCACAGGCCGGCGATGGGGCTGAAGCTGAGATGCCGGATAAATTGTCCTATGAACTGGTGGCTGGAAACTCACATGCGCCCGTGATTTTCCTGTGCGATCACGCCAGCAACTATGTTCCCCCGGAACTGGCCGGCCTTGGCTTGAGTAAGCATGTTTTCGACCGCCATATTGCCTATGATATTGGCGTGGCGGAATTAACCCGTGGATTGGCTGCTCATTTTGACGCGCCAGCTGTGTTGTCGAAGTTTTCAAGATTGCTTATAGACCCCAATCGTGGCGAGGATGATCCAACCCTGATTATGCGTCTTTCGGATGGTGCGGTCATCCCGGCAAACTCGCGACTTGATGAGGCCGCTGGAAAAGACAGGCTGGAGCAATTCTACCATCCGTATCATCGGGCAATATCGCGGGTTATTGAACAGGCATTGTCTTGTGAGATAGTACCTGTGCTGGTTTCTATTCACAGTTTTACCCCGGCCTGGAAGGGAATGCCAAGACCGTGGCATGCGGGTATTCTGTGGGACAAAGACCCGCGTTTTGCACAGCCTTTGATTGCGGCATTTAAGGCACAGCGCGGTATTACTGTAGGTGATAATCAACCCTACAGTGGAGCACTGAAAGGCGATTGTCTTTATCGACATGGTACCAGCCGTGGTCTGGCGCACGCGCTGGTGGAAGTGCGACAGGATCTTATAGGTGATAGCAACGGGATTGAGGAATGGCTGGAGCGGCTTGCACGTGCCATTAAAAAAGCCATGACGGCAAAAGACCTGCATAAAATTATACACTATGGATCGTATTCGGATTAGGTTAGTAGAAAGATCCACCGGTATTGAAAGGGAGTTGACGGTAATGGACGAGAAGATAAGAATTGAGCTTGAAGCTGCAGCGTTTCGGCGGTTGGTAAACCACTTGCGTGAGCGCTCCGATGTGCAAAATATCGACCTGATGGAACTAGGTGGATTTTGCCGCAATTGTCTTTCCAACTGGTACCGTGATGCGGCCGAGGAAAAAGGCATTGAAATGTCAAAAGATGAGGCGCGCAAAACTGTTTATGGCATGGCTTATGCAGATTGGAAGGCGAAAAATCAAACACCGGCAAGCCCGGAAAAACTGAAAAAACATGATGAGATTATGAAGGGGCACTAAAATTCACCCCCCCCTTAAGCTCAGCACCCGGAATTGAAGTTTCAAGAACCCAGAAAGGAATTGCATACATGGCCGACACTGGCGGTATAGCACAAGATCAGTTGCGTTCGATTGTGGCTCGTATTGAGCGTCTCGAAGAAGAAAAAACGGTTTTGGCAACAGATATCAAAGAAGTCTATGCTGAAGCCAAGGGGAATGGTTTTGATGTCAAAATTTTACGTAAAATTGTGCGCCTGAGAAAACAGGAACAATCAGAACGCCTGGAAGAAGAAGAAATTACAGATTTATATATGCATGCCCTGGGTATGCTGACGACGCCGGAATAATTTTCTATCTGCGTTTAAGCGGTTGGCGGTCGCCAGAGAACATAGGAAAGAGCGCTGACAACAGCCCGAAAGGGCGAGGATCTTCCTGTGGTTTTTTCTCCCCGGATTGTCTGCCTTGCACGGAGCCGGTAACCTTGGGTGCTCCAAGTCTGCTTGCCAGCTGTATGCGCGTGCCGGTTTTTCTTGAGGCAGTTTGGTAGAACAGTCGATCACCTTTTAAAGACCGGTTTACTTTCATCAGGTCAAGAGAAGCCAGAGGCCGTCTGTTGGCTTTGATGGCTGATGCAACACGTCTGGAAATTGGGTCGTCGTTGAAATTGCCCTTGGGAGCGAGACTGGCAAACCCAAATAGTCCGCGTTTTTGTCTGGCAGGTTGCAAAGGCCGCGCTGTAATCACTTCAACTGCGTTTCTGAGCGGGCGGGCGACAACCTCTTCTTCTTTAGTAATACCTGCAAGCGGAGAGGAGGCTATTGCAGCAGATGCCACAACTATTTCGGGTGCCCTGGGTGGTTTTGGCACTTCAGGTGCTGGCGTACTCAAGGCGGCTAAACGGAACTGGACATTTGGTTTTGCGCGAGGCAGCGGTACAGCTGCCCGCAAAATTGGTTGTACCGTAGTGACAGCCACAGGTTTGGTGCGAGGTATGGGGACAAAGCGGGCCAGTCGTATGGCAGGTTTTTGGTTTTTTTCTGGCTTGCGCTTTCTGGATGGTTTTCGTGATGCAAATTGCACCTGAGACGGGGTAACAATGCGCGCTGGCGCTCTGCCGCGAACAACACCGGCGGGTGCCGAGGCGACGACAACGGGTCGTGGCATGGCGCGCGGAGCTGATTTGCGCGCGCCTCCCCTGATGTGTGGAGACCTGCCATTGGGAAACAGTTTTGCCAGCTGGCGTTTGGACATGCGCGGCCAGTGTCGTACCGTTCCCACATCAACATGAACAAAGCTGCCGCGATAATATCCCACTCCGCCGCGTTGTCTCAGCATGGCGGAATTGCGTAATCTTTCCAGAGAAATATCAGGAAAACGCACATCAGCTGCCATGCCGAACATGTGACGGCTAAAACGGCTAACCCCACGGCTGCGGCGGCGGAGCATGGCATTGGTTTTCTGGGAGCGGAAGCCCGACAGAACGTGGATGGGCTTGCGGGAGCCCAGGTTTTTATGAATCTCCCACAGAAGATCCACCAATTTGGGATCCATGCGCACAACCTGGTCCGTGCGCCAGTCGCGTAAAATGTAATTGATTTTGCGCATGGCAGCAGGAATATACTGGCCATAACGCTTGTAAGTAACGGTAACGCTTTGCTTGGTGTGCGGGCTAAAAAACGAGATGGTTCTGGCACCGGGAACAGCGGTCGCGTTGTTGGCCACCAAAGTACCAAGTGCGACGACAGTTGACGCAAGCACAGCCAAAAACGCCAAAGTCCGACCGGACATTTTGCGTTTCAGGGATTTTGTACTTGCTTTTCTGTCCGGCACAAATTTACCCGCTTTACTTCGGGTCCGTGCAATTTCTACCAATTGCCACTCCCGCGTTACTGCCGACGATATACTAACCCACAATCCTTGTGGTGTAGTATGTTTTACCCGAAAAAACTATTGGCGGGGAAAACTGCCGATATCCCATTTCACAATAATGTAGTTAACAGGCCGTAAATAAAGGTTATTTTATGGCACGGTGCCATAGATCATGATCGCTCCTATTTTTGTTGCGATCATAAACATTATAATAAAAATGCAAAACCGCGCAGATTGTCAACCCATCTGGTGAAATAAGCCGACGGCAGGCACATTTTGTCCCGTGACTTAAATTTTATCAACAATGTTCAGGTTGAGAAGCGTTCTAGGAGGCGAATTCTTCCAGTCCCATATCGCGTACTTTGCGATAAAGGGTTGAGCGGCCGATACCCAGTTTCCTGGCGACCTGCGACATGTGACCGCGATAACGTTCCAGCGCCAGCCTGATCATGTCGGCTTCGATTTCATCGAGACGCCGCATGTGGCCGTCTTCAAGTGTTGCCGGTATGCCAAGCGAGCTGCCATTGGCCGTGTGGGTTGGAATGATGGCAGGCAAATCTCCGCCTATTATGGCGGGGCCTTCAGGCAGTTTTACTTCAACCGGTTTTGGTGCAGCCGGCACGTCCACTTCGAAACCGTCGACCAAAGCGGCGATTTGCGGGAATTCGCTTAAATTCAGGCAATCACCGTCGCACAGAACAATGGCTCTGAAAATTGTGTTTTCCAACTGCCGCACATTGCCGGGCCACTGATACGTGCATAACAACTCCAGAGCCTGTTCAGATATGGCGCTGATCTTGCGGCCTTCTTCGATCGAGAATCTGGAGATGAAGTGATTTACCAGGGGGACGATATCTTCTTTTCTCTCTGTCAGGGGAGGCACAAATATCGGAAATACATTGAGGCGATAATATAGGTCTTCACGGAATTTTCCTTGCGTGACCATGTCAATCATATTGCGGTTGGTGGCTGAAATCAGGCGGATGTCAACTTTGACCGGTTTTTTTGCACCAACAGGATCGATCTCACCTTCCTGCAATGCGCGCAGTAGTTTAACCTGGACGTGGGGGGCAAGTTCGCCTACTTCATCAAGAAACAAAGTGCCGCCACTGGCTTCCTGGAACTTGCCCATATGTTTTTGGGAGGCACCGGTGAAAGAACCTTTTTCATGGCCGAATAAAATACTCTCCACCAGGTTTTCCGGCAAAGCTCCGCAATTGACTGAGACGAACGGTTTGCCTTTTCTGTCACTGCAGCCCTGAATTGCCCGGGCGACGACTTCTTTGCCAACACCGCTTTGGCCTTCAATCAGGATGGGGATATTTGATTTTGCTGCGCGTTCACCAAGACGTATGACATTGGTCATTCCGGCACTATGGGCAATCATATCTTCGAAGGTAAAGACACCTCCGGTTTTATTTTTAATGCGGGTAATCTCACCGACCAGAGCATTGGCTTTAAGCGCGTTTTTGATGGAGACCTGCAGGCGCTCGGGGCTTACTGGTTTAACAACAAAATCATCGGCGCCGGCGCGCATGGCGCTGACCACGGTATCAATGCCGCCGTGAGCGGTCTGTACGATAATGGGCAGATTGCCGAATTCGGGTTTGATTCGTTCCAGAACCCCCATGCCATCAAGATCAGGCATTACCAGATCGAGGATCATCAGTGATATCTGGGACCCGCTTTCACCGGTTAGAATATCAACCGCTTTTTGGCCACTTTCTACGCTCAGTGTGGCATAGCCGGATCTATTGATGATTTCTTCCAGTATTCTGCGTTGTACGGGATCATCGTCCACGATCAGGACTGTTTGAGACATATACGCAACTCTTCTTTACTCTTTTACAGCACACAGGAAGCCGGTATTATCCCAACTCTTTACTGCGCCCCCAAAAACCCCAAAGTCGGCAGGATTATTGCTTTGATTTGCCTCATTGTGACGCAAAACGTTTAAGACGACCTTAAAGCTGAAATGTGTTAGAAACGCTTGAGTTAACCACTTGAAATTATGAAAACGGAGTTTGAATGTGAGTAAAACCGGTTGTTTTTTCTTCCCGGCATTTGAGACAGCAGTTGAAAAATCAGCAGACAAAGAAGCTGATGTTCTTGGTAAACTGCCGCAATGGAATCTCGATGATCTTTATCCCGGTATGACTTGTGACGCGCTGGAAAAAGATTTTGATCAATGTGATGAAGATGCGCAGAATTTTCAAAAGACCTATAAAGGCAAACTTGAGGAACTGATAAAGTCTTCTGATGGTGGCGTTAAAATAGCCGGTGCCATCAAGGCTTTTGAAGCTTTGCAGGAAGGGCTTGGCCGGATTATTTCCTATGCCGGACTGTTGCACGCGGGCGATACGGTTGATCCTGAAATCTCAAAGTTTTACAGTGATATACGTGATCGCATGACGCAGATCAGCACCAACCTGTTATTTTTCTCGCTGGAATTAAACCGTATTGAAGATGCGGATTTTGAATCCGCACTGAAAAGCCCGGACCTCAAATACTATGAACCGTGGCTGATTGAGTTGCGCAAACAGCGGCCGTTTCAGCTCGATGATGAAATCGAGCGTCTGTTTCATGAAAAAAATGTTACCGGTCGGGCCTCGTGGAGCCGCCTGTTTAATGAGACAATCAATGATTTGAGGTTCGAAGTCGAAGGTGAGGACGAACCGTTGCCGATTGAGCGGACGCTCAATATTCTGCTTGAATCTGACGGTCTTCGCCGCAAGAAAGCTTCAGACGCACTGGCGGCAACGTTCAAGAAAAACACGCGTATTTTTGCGCTCATCACCAACACGCTGGCCAAAGACAACGAGATATCGGACCAGTGGCGCGGGTTTGAGGATGTGGCTGATTCGCGCCATTTGGCCAACAGTGTTGAACGCGAAGTTGTCGATGCTCTGGAAACGGCTGTCAGAAGCGCTTATCCGCGCATCTCCCATCGTTATTACGCTCTCAAGGCCAAATGGATGGGCACCGAGACATTGATGCACTGGGACCGTAACGCGCCGTTGCCTGAACGTGATGACACAAAAGTCACCTGGGATGAAGCCCGCGATACTATTCTCAGTGCCTATGGTGGATTTTCACCGCAGATGTCAGATATAGCGGCGCGGTTTTTTGATCGCAACTGGATTGATGCGCAAGTGAGGCCGGGGAAATCTCCCGGCGCGTTTTCGCACTCAACAGTGCCAAGCGTGCATCCTTATGTATTGATGAATTATCAGGGCTCGGCCCGTGATGTTATGACCCTGGCGCACGAGCTTGGCCATGGCGTGCATCAGGTGCTGGCCGGCAAGCAGGGGGCATTGATGGCCTCAACGCCGCTGACGCTGGCGGAAACCGCAAGTGTGTTTGGCGAAATGCTGACCTTTCGCTCGATGCTGGCCGAGAGCAAAGATCCGGCAGCGCGCAAGGCCCTGCTGGCACAAAAAGTCGAAGACATGATCAACACGGTGGTGCGCCAGATAGCGTTTTATTCGTTTGAGCGCAAAGTGCATACCGAGCGTCGCAGTGGTGGTGAGGTAACAGTTGAGCGGCTCGGCGAAATCTGGATGGAAATTCAAAAAGAAAGCTTAGGGGATGCTGTCACCTGTGGTGAGGGCTATGAGAATTTCTGGGTCTATATCCCGCATTTCATTCACGCGCCGTTTTATGTTTATGCCTATGCGTTTGGCGATTGCCTGGTGAACTCGCTCTATGCGGTCTATGAGGAACAACCCGATGGCTTTGTCGAAAAATATTTCGACATGCTCAAAGCCGGTGGCTCCAAACACCATAGTGAATTACTCAAACCTTTTGGCCTTGATGCATCCGACCCTGAATTCTGGAACCGGGGGCTGGGGGTCATCGAGCGCTTTATTGATGAGTTGGAAACTTTGTAGGCAATGAGTTCTTCTGACGAAGCCAACCGTCTGGGTGGCCGCCTGAAACGCTACGCCGCTGTCGGCACCAATGTGGGCGGGGTGGCCGCGCGGCTGGCGGGGGCGAAGCTTTTTGGCGCCACCCGCGATCATGGCAAGGAAGCTGAACATCTACGCATAGCCTTAGGCGGCCTCAAAGGCCCGTTAATGAAAGTTGCTCAGCTTTTGGCTTCTATTCCCGATGCATTGCCACCGGAGTATACCGCTGAGTTGATGCAGCTTCAGGCCAATGCCCCGGCCATGGGGTGGCCGTTTGTGCGCCGTCGCATGGCCGCCGAGCTGGGGGCTGACTGGCAATCAAAATTTGCGAGTTTTGAACGCAACGCTGCTGCTGCGGCCTCGCTGGGTCAGGTCCATCGCGCTACCTCACTGGACGGCAAAAAGCTGGCCTGCAAGCTGCAATACCCTGAAATGCAATCTGCTGTCGAAGCAGATTTGCAACAGCTCAAGCTGATTTTTGCCATTCACCGGCGCATGGACCCGGTGATTGATACGTCTCAGATTGTCGAAGAAATTGGTGCGCGGTTGCGCGAGGAACTTGACTATGAACGCGAGGCCTCGCACATCAGGCTCTATGCCCACATGCTTGATACAATACCGTCAATAGTTGTACCCGAAATTTTTGCGGAAAATTCCACCTCGCGCCTGTTGACCATGAGCTGGCTCGAAGGCCGGCCTTTGCTCGATTTCAAGGACAGCTCTCTGGAGGCACGCAATTCAATTGCTGAAAATATGTTCAAGGCCTGGTGGCTGCCGTTTTGCCGCTTTGGGGTTATTCACGGGGATCCGCATCTGGGAAATTATACCGTGCGCACCAATAAATCGGGTGATCCGCAGGGCATCAACCTTCTGGATTATGGTTGCATCCGCATTTTCCCCGCAGCCTTTGTCGGCGGAGTGGTTGACCTTTACCATGGGCTGCGAACAGACAATCGCGAGTTGATCGTCCACGCCTATGAGACCTGGGGCTTTCGCAATCTGGACAATGAACTCATCGACATTCTTAACATCTGGGCCAATTTTATCTACGGCCCGTTGCTTGAAGACCGGGTGCGGGCAATTGCCGATGGCATCAACCCGACTGAGTACGGCCGCAAGCAGGCCTTTAGCGTGCATCAGGCGTTAAAGAAAAAAGGCCCGGTAACCCTGCCCAGAGAGTTCGTCTTCATGGACCGCGCCGCAATCGGCCTGGGTGGCGTTTTTCTGCACTTGCGCGCAGAGCTGAATTTTTACCGCCTGTTCAATGAAGCGCTTGAGGGTTTTTCATGCGAGGCGTTGTTGGAAAAACAACGCGATGCGCTGGGAAAAGCAGGCATTACCTGTCACGTTTGAGTGTTTCGATACGATTGAAAAAAAACCTGTCGGGGAGTTCAGGAATTATGGATCAATTGGCATGATTGCCGGAACGCTAAAGTGGTGCCACCAAAGCGTTCCGGTACTTTCCTTCAGGCAATGAAAAAACCGGCGATAATCAATCCGCTCACAATGGTAGAGCCAACCACCGATGCAATCAAAGTGTTGCCACTCACGCCTGTGTCGCGGCGGCTTAATATAGCACCCAGCACCACGAACAGGAGTACAGCAAGCAACCCATGGGTTACCCAGTGATGGCCGGTGAGAGACACCATTAGCTGCAGTACGCTCTCGTTGCTTTCCTTGAGAATAACAAGGAGGGCGCTTAATATGCTGGTGATAGCATAGGAAATTCCATATCCGGTTACTTTTGCGCTGGCAATATCAGTCATATCAGTTTGATGTGTCGTCATAATCTTTACTCCTTAAATCAGTTTGGCGAGCAGCGCGACTTTAACACCCATGCCGATTATTGCGCCTGCCCCTTCCATTGCCAGGCCCATCAAAACCACCAGTGCGGATGTCCACAGAACCAGTTTTCGTGTGACTTTTTTCCTGACAACATCACCGTAAGCGGCGACTGGCAGGAATGTACCCAGCAGCAACAGCGTCAGGAAAAGATGTTCTTTGGTTTCCATGACGAAACCATGGGCGAATGGCCAGGGGCCGGCTTTTATCAGGGCTTTGTCGCCACCATAATAGATGACGTACCAGTAACCGCCAACAATATAGGCTAGCCAGAGCAGAACGGCTGCCAGCACACTGACCTGGCGAAGGCGGGAAATATTTCCATCGTTTGCGTTTAAAGCTTCAACGAACACCCAGACTGCTGCAATCATGGCAAGAACACCGAATGTGGGATGGAGCATTAAAATCATTTCTTTAGACATGTTTTATCTCCTTTCTGTTTTTCCCGTCAGCGTGTGAAGTGCTGTCCAGGAATTTGAATACCAACGCTGCAGCGGCGCCAAACAATACCTTGGAAATCAGACTGGTGGTGTAGGGAACCAGAGTGACGAAAGCCGGATTTAGTGCTGGTAAAATGATGAAAAAGTTCAAAGTCCAGACGCCAACGAGCAATCCAACCACGACAACAGGTTCAACTGCTGGGGGCAGAGTGGGCGGCAGGATAGAACGCACAAGTACGAAAATTGCGATGCCAAGCACAATCGCAAGTCCCAGATGTATGGCAATGCCAAGCGGCACAGTTGCACCTGATGTTATCAATTGCGGAAAAACCGTTTGGGTAACACCGCGCGCTACCGCAGAGGCCTCGCCGCCGGAAAGGTTTGCGTAGATGGCAATCCATAAGATTTCCGCGGCACCACCGGCCAGGCCTGCTATGGCACCTGTTGACCAGAATTTTGAAACATCGGGTAGGCTTGATTTGTTGGGTTTAGAAAATAGCATTTCATTAATCACCTCTCGATTTTGCGCTTGCAAAGCCGTTGGCAATACCAGCGGAGGATACCCCCACAGGTTTTTCTATATCGCGGTAATCTCCGGGTCTTATTGATTCAGATCAAAAAGACTAATCATACCTGCTATGTGGAGAATGCAGCGCTTTAGCGCCGGGCGGATACTCTCAAGCCCGGAGCCGGGCGTTCCTGCAGCACTTCGCGGCGGAAGGAAAACAGCGAGGCCGGCCTGCCGCCGGTGGTGGTCGACATGGTGCCGGTGGCTTCGACCAGACCGCCCTTTTCGACCAGGCGGCGGAAATTCTGCTTGTGCAGATGACGACCGGAAATGGCTTCGACGCTGCGCTGAAGTTCAAATAAGGTGAATTCCGGCGGCATTAGTTCGAAGATTACCGGGCGGTATTTAAGTTTGCCGCGCAATCTCCCCATGGCGGTGGCCAGAATGCGGCGATGATCATGGTTCATCTGCTGGCCCATGTGCCGGGCAAGCGTGGCTTTGGCCTGATGACGGCCCTTGCGTGCGGCTTCGGCTACAAGCCCGGCCTCATAGAGAAGTTCATAACGCTCCAGGGTTTTTTCTTCATCCCAGGCAAGGCCGCTTAAACCAAAGCACAGGTTAATGCGCTCGTGCGCGCGTTGTTGTGTGTTCGGGTTTTGTGATTTGTCGGCCCAGTCCTCCAGTGCGGGAACAATAATGTCGTCGATGATCGGCGGCTTGTTTCTGCGCCAGTCTTCCCACGGGAAAAAATCATACCAGTTGCACCAGCGCCCCTGTGAGGTTTGTTGCTCATCGGTCTGGCGGCGCGTCAAGGCAAGGTAACCAACCGACACATGGGCAACGCCGGGCTGATCGGGCAAAGAGTGACGGCCCTGGTCACCAAAAGTGTAAAGCTGTTCGACATAGCCGAGGCTCAGTTTTGTTTGCTCACGTACCCAGGCGCGTAAACCGCGCTCTAAAGTCAGGTGGTTTTCAGGCTCGAACGGTCCATAAGGCAGGCTGCGGTCTGAGGCGTCAACAGGTCTCACCACAAAGATTGCGGCTTCATCCACATCGACTGTGACGATAGCCGCATTGAGGCTGATGACGATATTGCTGCCGGGGTGGAGTTCGGTCAATTGTCAGACCTTTATCGGCAGCGAAAACACCGCCCCCTGCCAGGCCGAAGCGCCGCGCCCGATGGCTTCAATGGCGTCGATCATACGCCCGTTACGGCCAAGCATATTATCGGCGAGATGGACAATCAGGCGGTTGGGTGTGGCCGATGGTGAGGCATCGCGCAAAAATTGTGCAAGGGTGTTTTCGTCCGTTTCGGGATTGTTGAGACACAGGGTTATATAGGCGGCCGCAGTTGAGCGGCTGATACCTGCCCAGCAGTGGATCAGCATCGGTGAGCTTTGCGGCCAGTTCTGTACAAAGTTGATCAGCCTTTCAACATGAGCCTCGCCCGGGGTCACATAGCCTGCTTGTGGGGCTGAGATGTCATTCATGGAGAGTTTTAAATGATTGTCGCCGGTTATTGCATCAGGCGTTTCAATCATTGATTCGTGACCCAGCAGGGAAATGAGATGGCTGGGATTATGTTCTGTGATTGTGGCGTCGAGCGCGTTAAGTGAACAGACAAGAATCATTCTTCAATTTCCCCGGGTTAAATTAATTGATTGAAACGGTCGACAAATTTTGCCTGGGCACTGTGAGCGGCAAGAGGTTCAAGTTGATAGAATTCCCCGGTCCCCGAAAGCCCGGTGGGGCGGGTGAAAAAACGAGAGGCTTCTTCGATACTGAAACCTGCCAGTTGGGTGGCTTCAAGAAAGGCTGAGGCCTTGTCAGCGCGCTTGATGAGTTTTTTGACGGGGGCGGGCAATGTCGGCGGCAGACCAAAGCGCCGGTGGATGGCGACCATGAGGTCATCTTCAAAACTGTTGTAATCAAGGCCAAGGGCTGCCTTGAACGGGCTGATCATATCGCCGACCACATATTCAGCGGCATCATGCAGCAGGGCGGCGAGTTGCCATCTGGGCTCGAATTTTGGTTTGAAATGAAGGCAGATTTCATCAACCAGCAGGGAATGCTGAGCAACAGAAAAAGCATGGTCACCAAGTGTCTGCCCGTTCCAGCGTGCGACCCGGGCGAGGCCGTGTGCAATATCGTCGATTTCGATGTCAAGCGGTGAAGGATCGAGCAGATCAAGACGTCTGCCGCTCAACATGCGTTGCCAGGCACGCGGGGGATCGGACTTCTTTGGCTTCATGGTTTGGATTTTCTGGCCAGGGCCACGCATTCTTTGTGTCTGAAGCAATCGGTGGTGTGATCGTTGATCATGCCAACGGCCTGCATGAAGGCATAGACAATTGTTGGACCAACGAAGGTAAAGCCGCGCGATTTCAGGTCTTTTGAAATCCGCTGGCTTAGTTCTGTTTGCGCTGGAATATCAGAAAAACTGGCAAAATTATTTTGCAGCGGCTCACCGTCGAGAAAACCCCATAGGTAATTGGAAAACCCGGTTTCTTCCTGAATAGCCAGATACCCGCGTGCGTTTTTTACAGTGCCTTCAATCTTCAAACGATTGCGAACGATGCCGGTGTCCTGCATCAGGGTCTCGATTTTCTCCGGTGTAAACCTGACGATTTTTTCGGGGTCGAAACCTTCGAAAACCTCAATGAAGCGATCGCGCTTGCGCAGGATTGTGATCCATGAAAGCCCGGCCTGAAAGCCGTCCAGTATCAGCTTTTCAAATAAAGCCTGATCCTCATAGATAGGCACCCCCCATTCTTCGTCATGATAGGCTATATAAAGTTCATCTTCGCCGGGCCAGGTGCAGCGGGTGGCTGTGTCATTCATTATCGGTTTTCTCCCGGAAATGCGAAATTTGCCCAATCTGGTTTGATCAGCGTGATGGCGGTGCCGTCGATGGTTATCTCGTCTCCTGCCGCTATTGCTGCATCAGCCTTGTCAAGACGAAGAACTGCCAGTGCATTGGTGCCGGTGGTGGTTAAAACTTCGCCGATGGATTTGTCATTTGCCGTGATGGCCGTGCCGGATGCAAGCTGGCGGGGGGCGGATATGGGAAGGATGCGTTTGCGCGCGGCCTGTTTATGATGCATGCGCGATACTACTTCCTGACCGACATAACAGCCCTTGGTAAAATCGACACCGTTGGTCATGTCGAGATTGCACTCATGCACAAAGCGCTGTGATGAGCCGATGTCCTGATCGCTGTCGGCAAGACCCAGTTCTACCCGGTGAGCGGTATAGGCGCTTTCGTCAACCAGATTGCCGGCATCTGGTGAAACGTCCGTGGCGGCAATTATTCGCAAACCGGCTTTGGGTGTTCTGGGATCAACATAGCCATACCCACCCAGGATGTTCCCCACCTGTCTGTCTGCAAGCAGATCATTTGCACCTTTACCCCAGAGGCAGGTTAGCTTGTGATCGTCGCTTAAGGTTGCGATAGTGACATCAGCGCGTAACTTGTAAAATGTCAGCCGTTTGGCCAGATCAGCGCTTTGTTGGCGGCTGCATTCAAGCCAGTACGTACCGGGTTGGGGTTGGCTGACAAAAAAATCAAACAGGATTTTTCCCTGCGGTGTCAGCAAAGCTGCATAGATTGCCTGACCCGGATTAACGGTAGAAATATTGTTGGTTATCAGCCCCTGAAGAAAGTCCTGCGCATCGCTGCCGGTGATTTCGATAACGTTGCGGCAATTAAGGGTGCAAAAATTGAGGATAGTCATTGCGATTAAACTCTGCCAGTCTAAAATTGAAATATTAACTCATGCAATCACCATCCGGGAACACACCCATATATGTCATCCATGTTCGATCTCATTCTTAAAGGGGGAAACGTTGTCAATCAAGATGGTATCGGTGAGCGCGATATTGCTGTGCGCGATGGCACAATAGCAGATATCGGTTTTTTTGATGCCTCACAAAGCGATAATGTGATTGATGTGACCGGCCTGCATGTGCTGCCCGGTGTCATCGACACTCAGGTGCATTTTCGTGAACCCGGCGGAGAACATAAAGAAGATCTCGAAAGCGGTAGCCGTGCCGCTGTTATGGGCGGTGTTACCGCAGTTTTCGAAATGCCCAATACGTCGCCTACCACAACGAACGAAGCAGCGTTGGCCGATAAGGTGTCGCGGGCGCATCACCGGATGTATTGTGACTTTGCCTTTTACATGGGGGGGACGCGCGAAAATGTTGATGATCTTGCGGATTTTGAGCGCTTGCCGGGATGTTGCGGCATCAAGGTGTTTGCGGGATCGTCCACCGGCAATCTTCTGGTCGATGATGATGACAGTCTTGAGCGGATTCTAAGCACGATCCAGCGGCGTGCGGCTTTTCATTCGGAAGATGAGCAAAGACTGGTTGAACGCATGGACGTGCGCCGCCACAATGATCCTCACAGTCATACCGAGTGGCGTGATAATGAGGCGGCCTTAAAATGCACCAGGCGGCTGGTCAATCTGGCCTATAAAACCGGTGCAAATGTACATATTCTGCATATCTCGACGGCGCAGGAAATTGAGTTCTTACGTGACCACAAGCAAGTGGTAACTGTTGAAATGACACCGTCTCACCTGACGTTGTTCACGCCTGATGCTTACGATCAACTCGGCACATATGCACAGTTAAATCCGCCGATACGCGATTTATCGAACCAGAAAATACTGTGGTGGGGTCTCAATGCCGGTATCACCGATGTTCTGGGGTCGGATCATTCCCCGCATACGCGCGAAGAAAAAGACCAGCCCTATCCCAATTCTCCCTCGGGCATGCCGGGAGTTCAGACCCTGGTGCCGGTGATGCTCGATCATGTTAATGCCGGCCGTCTGTCGCTCGAACGCTTTGTCGATCTTACCAGCCATGGTCCCCAGAGAATTTTTGGAATTGCCGGCAAAGGCCGTATTGCGGCAGGCTATGATGCCGATTTCACCATTGTCGACATGACGGCGACACGGACAATCGAAGAAGACTGGATCGAAAGCACCTGTGGCTGGACACCGGTTGCGGGCCGCCACGTGAAAGGCTGGGTGCGCGGCACCATTATTCGCGGGCACCGGGTGATGTGGGACGATGAGTTGATTGGTGCGGCTGGTGGTGAAACGGTAAAATTCTGGTGAGGATTTTTGATCATGGCAACTAAAACCGTCATCACCTGTGCTTTGACCGGGGGCATGGAAAATGCCCACATGAACCCGGCCATTCCGGTGACACCGGCGCAAATTGTGCAATCAGCGCTTGAGGCGGAACGTGCCGGGGCGGCCATTGCTCATATTCATGTGCGCGATCCCGAAACCGCAAAACCATCGATGGAGCTGTCGCTTTATCGCGACGTCACGGAAGGGTTGAAACAAGCCAACTCAAAACTCATTATAAACCTTACCACGGGTGCCGGTGCGCGATATGCGCCGGGAGATGATGATAATCCATCAGCACCGGGCGAAGGCACAACCTTGACCAGTCCGCAAAACCGCGTGGTCCACATTGAGGAGTTGCGACCGGAGGTCTGTACGCTCGATATCGCCACCTTGAATTTTGGCGAGTATGTTTTTATGAACACGCCGGAACATTTGCGCCAGATGGCCAAACGCATTCGCAAAGCCGGTACAAAGCCCGAGCTGGAAGTGTTTGAGCCCGGGCATTTGCGACTTGCCCTGAAGATGATTGCAGACGGGTTGATTGATCCTCCGCCAATGTTTCAATTGTGTTTGGGCATACCGTGGGGTGCGCCGGCAACGCCTGAAACGGTTTTGTATATGAAATCGATGTTGCCGGAAAATACTGCGTGGTCGGGCTTTGGTATTGCGGCTACACAATTTCCCATGGCAGCCCAGGTGTGTATCGCCGGTGGGCATGTGCGCGTCGGGCTTGAAGATAATCTCTATCTGTCACGTGGCGAACTGGCCACCAGCAATGCGGTTCTGGTTGAGCGGGCGGTAACAATTGTCGAAGCGGTTGGCGGCCACGTTGCCAGCCCTGATGAGGCACGCAAGATTTTTGGCCTAGTGTAACGTGAAAGAGCAGTCGAAATAACGCAGGTCAACCGGTGACATGATGCCTTTTGAGGCCACTCTTACCGAATGCAGGGGGCCATCGAGTTCCTGCTGCCAGAAGGTTAAAAACCGGTTCAAAACCGGGAATTCCGGTTGCATATCCAGTTCCTGCCAGATGTAGCTTTGCAGAACAGTGGGATAATCCGGTAAATGGTAGAGGATCTCGGCTGTCGTGAGGCGGAATTTTTCAACAGCCACGCTTGGCTCAATCATATCTCTCTCCTTTTCGGCTTAAATCATATCCTTCATTTTTTTGGCCTGTAGCGGCGGCCTCATTGATATCGTTAACAAATTATTGCTACCTGCTTTATTAGTATGGCGAATTGATCGTGATTTGGGAAGGCTGAATGATAATCGAGTGGCAGCTGGTATTAACCGGAATAGTGATTGGTGTGGCTGTTGCCGCCCCCATCGGTCCGATAAATATTATGTGTATTCAGCGCAGCCTGAAACAGGGCTTCAGAGCCGGATTGCTTACCGGCATGGGAGCTGTGTTGGGTGATGGCATGTTTGCGGCCATTGCCGCTTTTTCCATTACGTCAGTTTCAGGGTTATTAATTGGTTACAGCAACTGGATTGAATTTGCTGGCGGCGTTTTTTTAATTGGATTGGGCCTGCGCACTTTGCTGGGTGAAACCGCGCGGGTGCCTGATCGCGAAAGTGCCGGTATTATTGGCAATGCTGCACTGGTGGGAACAACTTTTTTCATGACCATCACCAACCCGGCGATGATACTGGGGTTTGCCGCATTTTTTGGCAGCGCTGGAGGCTGGGTTGATTTGCCAAGTACTTACTGGCAGGCTTTGGCGCTGGTGGCGGCAGTCATGGCGGGCAGTTTTTTGTGGTGGCTGTTTTTGGCCGGCACCATACATGGCTTTCGTCACAGGATCGGTGAAAACGCCATCGCCACCGTCAACCGTATTTCAGGATGTATCTTTGTTGTGTTCGGGATGGCGGTTTTATTGCGGGTGATTACTGCAGAATACGGTCAATGGTGAATTCACCGTTTTTGATGCGCTGAGACAGGCCGTCGGTCATATCGGCAACAGCGTCTTCGCCGTAAGTTGCAACCATATCGCTCAAAGCGGTAAAAATGGCAGCAGACGAGAGCACATCGGGGTGAACGCCATCATAGACAGCTTCTTCCCAGGCATCGAGAAGGTAGCGCAAGGCGGCTTGCTTATCTTTTTTAATTCTTTTTTCGTCGGTAATACCGGACAACTGGCTCGACATACTCACAAACTCACTTAAACTTGTCACACAACAATTACTTAACAGAACATTAATCCGTAACGCCGACGAAATACAGATTTTTTCGGGTGGCCAGGAAGTAATAGAAAAGTTTTAGCACAGGCTGTCTGTGCATGTGCCAAGAAAATAACAAAAGGTTAACGCTGCTAAAAATGGCTTAATTGGCGGCTTTTTCGCGTGCCCTGGCAATCGTTGTGGCTAATGCGGCGCCTTCCTTGACAAATTTTCTGATCCTGGCCGCCGCTTTTTTTGTGCAGGTTGGAAATGTCAGCTGATGACTGCGATACCCCTGGTTGAACTGATCGACCAAAAGGGCGCGACGCTGAGGTGTCGGGGCTTCGGTTTCCAGCAATTCCACCATTTTTTTGCGCCAGAGCTGGCCTTCGTTGGCATTGCAGATTTCACGCAGATGGTGGATAGCACCCAGTATCTGCGATAACCTGTGCAGATTGCGCTCGTAACTGCGTGAGCCGGGACCCTGATGGCTGGCGGCCTGAACAAAAGGAACAAAAGAGGTCAGCGCAATTGCCAGGCACAAAAAGCAGATTATTTTTTTGGCAGATGAAAACATCACACAGGTCCGCAGCGAAAAGGCGTTCAGCACACACTTCTTTTATAACGCCTGTTCAGGCGGGTCGAGTGCGCTTTGGCAAAAGCCTTAATTCTGCTGAATTTTGACGTCCGGGTAAAATGCCTTGACCACAAATGCAAAGGTGACATCGTAGACAATATCGCGAGGTCCATCGGCATTTTCAGCCTGTACCACTACATTGCCAATATCGCGGCCTTCACTGATCTGGCGTGAATCAAGGGCGGAATTTTGTCCGGCAGACCAGCTCAATGTCACATTTGATACTTTGACTTTTTTTCTGTCATTAAGCAGCTTCATGGCAACTGCGTATCTTTTTCCCGATGTTTCAAAGACAACGACCCGGGCCATGGGTTCGATGTCTGTTGGCAATTCCCCGGTAAACATAAACGGTCGCGGCATGGTGTCATAGCCGGCATACGGGGTGGCACCATAATTGCGCATGGAGGTATTATTGGGAATGAGGATTTTGCCCTGGGGAAAACGGTTTTTGAAATTCTCGAATGATTCAATGCGTGACGGGATCATCGTTAGCCGGGTTTTCAGCAAAGTTCCGACAATTGCTTCGCCGGTAAATTGCTGCCACCAGCTTTGTGTCTGGCGGTCATACATAACCAGATCGGAATTGCGCAACATGCCAGTAGTGCCGAAATCTAGGATCCTGTCGCCGACGCGGCGATCAAAAACAATGGAGGAGTTACACAAAGGGCAGAAAGTAACAGTTACCGGAATATCGCCAAATCTGTCATTGACAATTTCATGCCAGATCAACACGCGCAAAGGATAAGCGCGGGCTTCATCACCTATACTTAAAGTGATGACGGGTTCTTTCGGGCCGATGTTTTTGGCATCGGACAAGGGGGTGAATTCCGGCTTGTCAATCGCCGGGATGCCATCTTTTGGCGGCCCACCCTGCTGGATTTCGCTGAAGTCTATAATTGTTTTGGTGAAATCAGTCTGCTCCCATCCGGCGCGTTTCCAGCGCTCCGGATTGGCGAAAGACGGCAGGGCCCCCAGCCCCATGAAGATTAAAGCGGCAAAAACAGTAAGGGAAAAACCAATTCTATTGTTCATGAAACTGATTGTGCCCGTGATTTTCAGTAAACTCCAATCAAACTCCTGTGAGACGGACCGTTTTCAGTTTCAGGAAGTGCCTTCAATCCAGTCTTTAAAGGCCCTGGCGATCAGATCAGCTGTGCCTGTTGTCATGTGCAATTGCGCCAGTTCAGATAAATCAAACCAGCGGGCTTGTGCAGCGTCATCACCTGCTTTTATTCTGCCGTGACTAAGTCGGCCGACGAACATGGCGATGACAAAATGATATTTAATGGTGTCGCCATCGCGCTTTATAACTTCAACCCAATCGGCCAGTCCCAGAATATCCGCACCCAGGCTGGTTTCCTCATAAAGTTCGCGCGCCGCTGCCTGGTGCAGGGTTTCTCCTACTTCAACCAGTCCGCCGGGCAAAGACCACAGGCCTTGTTTGGGCGGATTGGAGCCCAAAACCAGTAACACCTTGCCGCGATCAAAAACGCAGGCACTGGCGCCAAGCAGAGGTGTTTGGGGATATGATCTGCTGGTATTGTCAGTGGAATTCACACGCCCTCGGCGATTTGGCGTTCATATTCGGTTGCATCGAACCAGCCCAGGGATGATTTTACCAGCATGTTGTCATCAAGGTCCCATTCTTCCCATCCGCCAACTTTGACATGGTTTTTCGTCTCCGCATGGTGACCTTCGAGTGTCCAGGCAAAGATTGCATGATCACCTGCTGTGCGAACATCGTCGCAGTGGACAACAAGATCGGGAAATTCAGCATAAAACCCGGCGGCCATTGCGGCAATGGCTTCGCGTCCCTGGATGAAATCGCCACAATTAATACTGATCTGGCCATCTGGCGCATAATGGGAGGCTACTGCCTCAGGAGACCCGGAACTCCACGCCTTGGAGTATTCCATTGCCTTTTGTTTCAGATCTTCAGGGTTTGATGTCATTGCGAATTTCTCCAAAAAATAATAGCAATATTGAAACATCACCGAAATGATAGTGTCAATCTGTCCTTGTCATCGTTGATTTAACAAGAGGTTCGCAATTGAAGAAAATAGCTCTTAATATCGTCAATGAATATGATCGGCTGACCCATGTGGTGGTGGGAACTGCACGGGGGTATCACAGAGATGCAACTCAGGTGGAAGTTGTTAATGAAACCCAGAAAGATACTTTTGCCGCAGGGGCGTTTCCAACTGAAAAATCCCTCATTCCCGAATTTAACTCGTTCAAAACGGTGCTGGCGGAAAATGGTGTCCATGTGTATGAGCCAAAGCTGGCGCCGGAAACAGTTCAGGACCAGACATGTCCACGTGATATTGGTTTCGTGATTGGCGATGTAGTGGTCATTTCTGCGATGCACGATCACAGTCGAAAAGAGGAATTTGCAGGTGTTTCACACCTGCTTGAGCTTTGGCAGGCAAGCGTTTTGCAAGCTCCTGAAGGCGTGTTTTTAGAAGGTGGCGACGTTGTCATAGATCAGGGGTGCATATTTGTTGGAATAGGCCAGCGAAGTGACCGCGGCGGATTTGAATTTTTGAAGAGCCATTTTGGTGATAAATTCAATGTTGTCCCCATGCCCTGCAGGTCGGTTTTGGATGGCGAGAACGTTCTTCATCTTGATTGCACTTTTCAACCACTCGGCCTTGGCCATGCCCTGATATACAAAGAGGGGCTTGAGGTTATTCCAGCGGAAATTACAGACAGGTATTCTCTCATCCCGGTGGATCGTTTTGAGGCCGATGCGCTGGCCACCAATATCCTGTCCATCAGGCCCGACACACTCATCGCCAGATCAGCGCCTGAATGTGCAAGAGTGAATGCGGAATTGCGAAAATCAGGATATCAGGTAATCGAAGTTAAATTCGACCTCGTCCCCAGCACCGGCGGGTCGTTCCGCTGTGCGACCTTGCCTGTGCGGAGAATTTAAAGCGGCAGAAGCCCTTCAAGCTTATCTCTTGTATTATCGGTGAAATGCATGGTCTGCCAGCCAAAGGCTTTGGCTGCGCTTATGTTTTCTGCCAGATCATCAATGAACAGGATTTCGTTGGCACCAACCTGGAGTTTCGTTGAGACTGACCTGAAATATTCTGTGTCCGGTTTGGCAACCCCCATGCGACCGGAGGCGAAAATGTGCTCGACCCTGGCGCCAAAGCCCAGGTGATTTTCGATGTAAGTTGCGCGGCGGTTTTCATTGTTGGTGGTCAAGACCTGACGCAGACCTTTTTGAGCGATGCGATCCATCAGGCCAAGTGTCATCGGGTCGAGGATTGCGTCTTTTTTGAACCAGTATTCCAGCAGGGCGTCAGGGCCGGGTGCATAGCCAACCGATTTTGCCCAGGCCTCTACCCGGTCGCGAAGGTCTTGCCTGCCGGTAAGGATTGCATCGAGATCGCGGCCAAAAATAAACTCCTCGAAAATCTCTCTTGATTGCCCGGTGTCGGCTTCAAAATCGTCGGCCCAGATAAAGCGACCATCGACAATATTGCGGGTGAGAACGCCGTCAAAATCCCAGGCGATGACTTTGATATCCGTCATAGTAAGTGTGCTCCAGTCTGCTTGCCCCGGCATTAATGTTTTCTGGTAGGTATCTGATTCATGGTGTGATTTAAAGCTGGTACTGACGAAAATATTACTGGTAATTCAGTCGGTTCTCGTTCATCTATAAAGCTTCTGATATCAAGAGCAAACCCTGGAAGCCCTATGATTGAGCAGCTTACTCTGTTTGGCGTGTTATTCGCCGGGATATTGAGTTTTCTGTCACCTTGTGTATTGCCGCTGGTGCCGCCTTATTTGTGTTTTCTTACCGGCACCTCGCTGGAACAGCTGGAAAACGGGGATGAGGAAGATCCGGCTCTGTCGCGCCGCGTGATGCTGTCGTCGGGCCTGTTTGTGATGGGGTTTACGACTATTTTTGTCATGCTCGGGGCGAGCGCCAGTTTTGTCGGCCAGTTCATCCTGTCCAATGCTGAATTTCTTTCCAAGGTTGCCGGGGTGATTGTCATTGGATTTGGCCTGCATTTCCTCGGTGTTTTTAAACTTGCTCTGGTCAACCGGGAAGTGCGCTATCACCATGATAAAAAGCCGCCGGGAATTCTTGGCGCCTATCTCGTTGGGGTGGCCTTCGCTTTTGGCTGGACACCGTGTATCGGACCGGTGCTGGCGGTGGTGCTGGCGGTTGCCAGTACCCAGGATACGCTGGCCCAGGGCGCCGGGTTGTTGATGGTCTATTCCTTAGGCCTCGGCATCCCCTTTATGCTGGCCTCATTGGGGGTAAAGCCGCTTTTGCGTTTTATGGCGCGCTTCCGTCAGCATATTGGCAAAGTGGAGAAAGTCATGGGCGGCGTGATGGTCATTGTCGGCGTTATGTTCATCAACGGCAGTTTTACCACCATGTCATACTGGTTTTTGGAAACCTTTCCCAGCCTTGCAACAATCGGTTAAAGTGATCAGTAGGCGTTTGAGAATTACTTTGTAAGTCTTTGGGAACATCACATGACAATTTTTGACATTGCCGCTGTTTTGCTCGGGCTTTCTGCCTTGTTTGGCTTTCTCAACCATCGCTTCTTGCACCTGCCCCACACTATCGGTCTGGTGGTTATTGCGCTTGTGTCGTCCGGGGCGGTGGTGCTGATTGATCTGGCTTTTCCAACCCTCGGCATTGCCCTGACTGTTACTGGCGCATTGTCACAAATAGATTTTTATAAAACTGTAATGCACGGCATGTTGTCGGTGTTGCTTTTTGCCGGTGCTGTCCATGTGAATTTTGCTGATCTGGCGGCACGGAAATGGGCCATTGGCCTGCTTGCAACAGCCGGACTTTTGACGTCTACCGTGCTTGTGGCCACTGTTCTGTGGCTGGCGATAGCTGCGTTCAGTGAGCCCATTCCTTTTATCTGGGCATTGTTACTGGGTGCGCTTATTTCCCCAACGGATCCGGTAGCTGTGCTGGGCATACTAAAAACCGTAACCATACCGGAATCACTGAAAGCTAAAATTGCCGGTGAAAGCCTGTTTAACGATGGCGTTGGCGTGGTGGTTTTCACCATTGTTCTGGCGATTGCAGTGGGTGGCGACAATGGCAGTGTGGGCGTTGGCGATGTGGCTTACCTGTTTGTGACCGAGGCTGGAGGCGGGGCGCTTTTGGGGATGGTTGCAGGCTATCTTGCCTATCGTGCCATGCGCAGCATAGACGAGCCTAATCTCGAAGTGCTCATCACTTTGGCGCTGGTGCTGTGTACCTACTCTATTGCCATCCATCTCAAATTGAGCGGTCCTATTGCGGTTGTCATTGCCGGGTTGTTTATTGGCAATCATGGTGCGCGTTTTGCCATGAGCGAGAAAACCCGCGCCCATGTTTTTCAGTTCTGGGAAGTAAGTGACGAGATTTTTAATTCTGTATTGTTCCTGCTTATAGGCCTTGAGGTTTTGGTGGTGAGTTTCCGGCCTGACCTTGTCGGGGTTGCTTTGCTGGCAATACCTGTTGTTCTCGTTGCCCGCTGGATAAGCGTAGCCGGGCCGATTACCGCGCTAAGATTTGGCAACGAGTTCAGCGATGGTGCCATTACTATACTGACCTGGGGGGGCTTGCGCGGCGGCATTTCCGTAGCCCTGGCGCTGTCGCTGCCGGACAATGAATACAAAGCTCCGATCCTGACAATCACTTACGCGGTTGTGGTGTTTTCCATCATCTTTCAAGGCCTGACCATGAAGGCTGTAGTGGCGCGGTTTATCAAAACCGCTGATTAACCACCGCTGAAGCGGTTGTCCCGGTCATAACGATAAGGCGTGTCCTGCATTTCAAGGTGCAGGGCGATGCCGGTGTAAGGGTGGGCGCGGGCGACTTCTTCATCGAGGACAACGCCCAATCCCGGCTCTTTGGAGGGAATGACAAAGCCGTCCTGCCATTGGATCGGTTTTTCGAGCAATTCGGCGTGAAATCCACCAAAGGTTTGAATGCTTTCCAGTATCAGAAAATTTGGAATGCACGTCGCTAGTTGAATGTTGGCGGCTGCTTCTATGGGGCCGCAATAAAGATGCGGTGCTATTTGCGCATAGAAAGCCTCGGCCATGCCGGCTATTTTTTTGGCTTCCAGTATGCCGCCAACCCGGCCCAAAGCGGGTTGCAGAATTGAAGCTGCACCGGTCGATAACACGCGGGCGAATTCATATTTCGTCGTCAGCCGTTCACCGGTGGCAATGGGTATTGTGCAACTGGCGGCAACGCGGGCCATTTGTTCAGGCATTTCAGGCGGTACCGGTTCTTCGAACCACAGGGGTTCATATGCCTCAATGCGCTGGCCCATGCGGATGGCACCTGATGGGGTGAACTGGCCATGGGTGCCGAACAGAATATCGGCGCGGGTGCCAATGGCTGCGCGAATTTCCCGGCAGAAGGCTTCAGCCCTTGCAAGATCAGCCATGGCAGGTTGATGGGGGTCATAGATCGTATAGGCTCCAGCGGGATCGAATTTTATTGCCGTAGAACCCTGGTCCACATATTCCACAGCCCGTTGGGCCGACAGTGTTGCACTATTGTAAAATTCAGCCGGGTCCTGGTCTGGTGTGGGATAAAGATAGGTGTATGAGCGCAGCTTTTCATGCACCTGACCGCCCATGAGTTCATAGACCGGCTTGTCGAGGGATTTGCCGATCAAGTCCCAGCAGGCCATTTCAATGGCGCTGAAAGCTCCCATGACAGTGGGGTCGGGGCGCTGGGAAAAGCCGGATGAATGAAAGCGGCGAAACAGTTTTTCGATGGCAAACGGGCTTGTGCCTTCGACATGGCGGGCAAACATGTCTTTGATTACAGCGACCATGGCCTCGGGGCCAATGCTGGCGGCGTAAGCCTCGCCATAACCGATAATATTGTCATCTGTGATCAGCTTGACAAAGATGAAATAGCGGCCACCAAAACCCGGTGGTGGATTGCTAACGACGAAGGTTTCGAGATCAACAAGTTTCATCTCATCTGCTCTTTCCTAAAACACGATAATATTGCGCAAGGCTTCACCACGCTTGACCGCTGCGATGGCCTCATTGATGCGCTCGAGCGGGTAACGCGCAGTGATGAGTTCATCAAGTTTGAGCTTGCCCTGCTTATACAATGCGACAAGATCTGGAATATCCACATGGGTGTTGGATGCGCCCATTTTTGAGCCGATGATGGATATGCAGTCATTGGCTATTGTGCCCGGGTCTATCTCGGATATGACACCGGTTGCGGGCATGCCCACCAGAATGATTTTGCCGCCACGAGCGACCAGCGAGGGCGCCTGATCAAATGCCTGTTTGGCTCCAACTGTGACGAAAACATAATCGGCACCATAGCCGCCGGTCAGGTCTTTGACCGCCTGAGCGACATTTTCTGATTTGGCATCCAACCCGTGAGTGGCTCCGAACAGCTTTGCTGCTTCAATCTTTGTATCGGACACATCTATGGCAATAATCGTGGCAGCGCCGCTAAGAGCTGCACCCTGTACGGTGTTCAGCCCGACACCGCCGGTGCCGATAATTGCGACACTTGCGCCCGGCCTGACTTTGGCTGAATTTTTCACCGCACCAAAGCCGGTAATGACGCCGCAGGCCAAAAGACACGCCACATCAAAAGAAATATCTTTGGCAATGGCAACCACCTGGGATGCTTCCACCACCACATATTCAGCAAAGGCAGCCGTGCGAAGTCCATGCATAATGGGCGAGCCGTTTGATGCTGTCAGCGGGGTTTTTTCATCGAGTGCGAAGGTTTCAAGACATGAGCCGTGATAGCCTTGCGCACAGCACGAACATTGACCACACGAGCGCACCAGGCTCACCACCACATGATCGCCCGGCTGGATATTGCGTATACCGTCACCTGTGGCCTCGACAATGCCGGAGGCCTCATGGCCGTAAATTGCGGGCAAATCGCCGCCCCAGCCGCCATCGGCAAAGAGAATATCACTGTGGCAAATGGCACAGGCAGCAAGTTTGACCTTCACTTCACCGGCATTGGGTTCAGCAATGGCCACATCTTCAATAATGAGAGGACTTCCGAACTGACGGCAGACCGCAGCTTTCATTGGCTGTGCTTTCTAGTAAAAGGGATCGATGACCTTTTTTTCCGTGAGTGAAATTATCAGTGCATCGAGATCTGCTGAGGATGTTTGTTCGAAGGCTGCGGCCATTGTTTTGGTATCGAAATGATCGCGGGCCAGAATCCATTCCACCATGGGCTGGACGTCGGCGGCGATGGTATGATCTTGGCGGGTAGTTGACAGACGCCAGTCAGAGCCGCGCCGCTTCAGTTTTACGCCGAGGCCGAGTACGCGAAATCGTTTGAGAGGTTCGGGGCCGGGAAAACTGATATTGGATAATCCTTCAAAGGCAAAGACGCGTTGTTCGCGGCGAAACTGGGCGGCCAATGTAGGCTCCTGCAAAACTTCAGTGAGCTTCTCGGTTACCTGCTTTACCAGGGAATCATGAGCTTCTTCAAGATTATAATCGGGCATGGCCTTGCGCATGATAGGAATATCACTGAGCGAAGATGTCAGCCAGTTGATAACATCCAGGCCGCACGGCTGGGTGGTGCCGAAAGACAAATGCAGGCAGGCTTGCGTGGATGCCAGGGCATCATGATAGACGCCTTTGGGAAGATAGAGCATATCACCCGGTTTCATCTCGATTTCCATCAACAGCTCACCTTTGTCCTTTTGGAGAAATTCAGGCGAATGGCTGGGGTTGTCATAGCCGTCGCGTTCCAGCGGGTTTTCAAAGCGGCCTTTGTAGATGCGCCAGGTTTTTGTGCCTTCAATATGCAAGGCAAAAACGTCCATGGAATCAAAATGACTGTCAAAGGCCTTGCGCTGCTGGCGCGAACAATAGGCATTGCACGAAACCCGAAAGCCGGTGGCCATCTGAATGGCTTCGGTGGCGGCGCGAACTCCGGGGTTCATGGTTTCCATTAAATCGAGAACAACGGTTGTGCCCTGTTCAAATAACTGGGCTACCTTGTGCGGTTGCGGGCGCATGGAGCTGAGGCGATCGCGGTTGGCCGCTCTTTCGCAGAAGCTTTGCGGTTGAACGGTTTTTGCGTCGATGACAATTTTCAGGTTTTTGTCTGACCAGTTGGTGACCATTTGCAGGAGATCGTTGATGTGGTCCCAGGAACAGATACCGGCAATTTTTTCGGCGTTTCCCGGAATGTACAGTGCTTTTTTGTCGTAATATTCTTCGAAGAACTGTTCCGGTGTGATCGGAGCCATTAACTGACGGAAAGTAGTAAGGGGTTCGCTCATTTTTTGTCCTTTGTTTTCGCTCGACGCCGCATCATCGCGTTTGCGACCGGCCTGCGCGGGCGGGCCACATTAGTGGCTGCTCGCAGTTTGCTCGTTGCCGGAAACATTGTTTTGAGTTTGACGTAACCGGCATCGTCTTTGTATCTCGCAACGGTTTTACCTTTCGTCGCGACCCAGTTCAATGACTTCACCATGCGGTGTGGCGCGGGCGGCTCTGTCCCAGGCGCATTTTCGTGTTTTGAGAAGATCCAGCGATATTTGTGTGTTGGCTGCCACCAGTTGCTCCAGGGCGCTGAGCCAGTATTCATAATACCGCTCTCCGGTGGTGTCCGGGCGATTATCAGCGGCAATCAGGGCGCCAATGGTTTGGGTCCATTGCTCCCAGGTAAACAGCCCTGATTTATGCAGAGATACTGCCATAGCAAAGGCCTGGGCCTCCCACGGTTGGCGGAAAACCGGCCCATCATTATCATGGGGCTGACCGGGGATAAGAATTGGATTTTCTGAGGTGCTTGTATCAGGCGGGTTCAAGATAAGGCTCCCACATATCTATATAAACACATGAATTAGTCTTGGCATCACTGCCCCACAGTTCGGCTGCTTCAAAGCGCACGCTGTAGCAATATTGCGGATTTTCACCGCGCAAATGCGCATTGCTGTCAGGAAAAACAAAAGCACCGTTAACAGCGGCAATGACGCCGGCTCTGCCACGCGCATAGCCGGGCAGGCGGGTGTGGGTTTTGGGGTGGAGGTTGCGGGCGCGTATTCTGTCGCCTACCGCATATTGTGCATTGGCAGTTATTTGTCGATCACACGCTCCGCCGGCTTTAAGAACCTCATCCACCTGATCGGCGCGCAGAAAACCCTTGACCGGCCGGGTTTTTTGTATCTTGCCGGTTTCCAGTTCACCTTCCAGAAGCAGGCCTTTTTGACGCAATAAAACTTCGAGGCCATAGAGCCACACCTGATAGTAGCTGGCCCTGATATAATCAGCGGGATGGCGGTTTTCGCGGGCATGGCGCCCGGCATCAAGGTTCCACTCACCGGTTGCGCCCATGGCAAGCGTGCAGGCAAAGACGCGTCTTTCCCATTCAGCGTGGAACACGGGTTCATTTTGCTCGGGATTTATTGGCCCCAGCCCATGCTTGCCACCAAGGTCCTGGCCACCGTTCATGTCGTTGCCTCCAGGGCCAGGCCGGTGCCGATCATTGAATCCCTGGTGACCAGATCGGCCAACTGTTGTTCGCTCAGATGCTCGGTGTGTTTGGGGCGCAATGGCAGTATGAGGTAGCGTAATTCGGCGGTTGAATCCCACACTCTGATTTCGACATCATCGTCGAGTGTCACATCAAATTCAGCCAGGACGGCGCGTGGCTCTGCAACCGCACGCGCGCGGTACGGCGCTGCCTTGTACCACACCGGCGGCAGGCCGAGTACCGGCCACGGGTAACAGGAGCATAGTGTACACACCACCATGTTGTGAATGGTTTCGGTGTTTTCCTTGACCACCATATGTTCGCCCTGACGGCCTTCAAAGCCGAATTCCTTGATGCAGGTGGTGGCATCCTCGAGCAATCTTTGCCTGAATTCAGGGTCGCACCAGGCGCGGGCCACTACTCTGGCACCATTGCGCGGGCCGACCTTGTTTTCATAAATGTCGATCAACTGGTCAAGGGCTGCCGGGTCAACATAGTTTTTTTCAACCAGCAGGGATTCCAGCGCCTTGACGCGCAGAACAGTCTCGCTCAATGCTGAGCCTTCGTCGTGGTCGTGTCCGTCATGGGGCATCTGGTGGCCTTTGGAAATAAGACGTGGTGCGTGAACAAATATTTTGAGCTAGTCTAAACAGAATTGATGGTTTTGAAAAAGGAAAATAAAATGGCAAAAAATGCCTTTGCAAATGTAAAAGCCTGTGTGTTCGACGCATATGGCACCATGTTTGACGTACACAACCCCAGTGCGCGGGCTGCCGGCGGGCTTGACGGCAAGGCTGGTGATGTCTCCAGACTGTGGCGGCAAAAACAGCTGGAGTATACATGGTTGCGCTCCTTAATGGGAGCATACGTGGATTTTTGGCAGGTTACCGGCGATGCGCTCGAAGTCGCCCTCAAGGCGTTCGATCTTTATGATGACAAGCTGCACAAGGAGCTGATGGACCTGTATTTGACACTTGCTGCTTACCCGGACGTTAAACCCACACTGGAAATTTTGCAGGCCAATGGCCTTAAGACCGGCATATTGTCGAACGGCAGCCCTGACATGTTATCGGCTGCGGTTACATCTGCGGGCCTGAGCGATGTTTTAAACAATGTCATTTCGGTGGATCAACTTGGTATCTACAAGCCGGATCAGCGGGTCTATCAGATGGTGCTCGATCAAATGAATGTGACAGCGGATGAAGTCTGTTTTGTCTCGACCAACACCTGGGATGGTAATGCAGCCGCTTATTTTGGTTTCAATGTGTCGTGGCTGAACCGCTTTGGTATGGGCCAGGAAAAACTGCCGGGAGAGTTCAAAGCCATTATTACAGGTCTTGATGAGTTGCCCGGAGTTTTGGGGCTTTGAGCCTGTGAATGTCGAAGTCTTCTTACTGATTGGCTTTGCATTTCTGCTCGGCGGAATGGTCAAGGGGGTTATTGGATTGGGCTTTCCGGTGGTGGTGCTGGCGTTGCTGGCGACTACCATCGGATTAAAAGAGGCCATGGCTCTTCTGGTTATCCCCGGCATAGTTACCAATATCTGGCAGGCTTTAGCCGGTGGTGCCTTTGTCGCGCTGGTTAAACGCCTGTGGTCTTTGCTGATTGCCACAATTGTAGGGATTTGGCTCGGTGTCTATGTCCTCAGTATGGTTGATCCCACCAGGCTCATTGTGGTTCTGGGCGTTTTACTGTTTTTGTATTCTGTATTCTCGCTGACCCGGGCGCAGATACCGCCACCGGGAAAACATGAATTCTGGCTGTCACCGCTCATGGGCGCTGCCGGTGGCTTTGTCTGTGGTCTCACCGGTTCCTACATGGTGCCCGGTGCTATCTATGTGCAGGCGCTGGGGTTGTCGCGCGACGGTTTTATACAGGCGATTGGTATCGTCTTTGTGGTGCTGGCAGCAGCGCTTGGCGCTTCGTTCTGGCAGTATAATCTTATCAGTTTGCAGACGGGCGCAGCATCAGTGGCGGCCCTGGTGCCTATGGTAATCGGTATGTTTATTGGCCAGCGTTTGCGCTATCGTCTGTCGGAAGAGGTGTTTCGCAAAATATTTTTTGTGGCTCTGCTGTTTGTCGGTATCTATATGGTTGGGCGTAATTTGTTTTGAACTGAGGGGCTGAAATCAAGCCAGGTTGGGATGGAAATGACAGAGGTTTTTGACTTTAATATCAGCGGTAAACCGGCGCTGGTGACCGGTGCATCCAGCGGTCTGGGCCGTCGGTTTGCCAAAGTTCTGGCGCAGGCGGGTGTGAGGGTAGTGGCGTGTGCCCGGCGGACAGACCGGCTGGAGGAACTGGTGCGTGAAGCGGCAGCTTTCGATGGCGAGATACATGCCGTCGCCATGGATGTTACCAATGTGAATTCAGTTGTTGAAGCGTTTGATCAGGCGGTCGACCTGGTGGGGACGCCGGAAATTACCGTCAATAATGCCGGAATTGCTATTCGCTCAAAGGTTCTGGAGATGAGAGATGAGGACTGGTTGAGCGTTCTTGATACCAATTTGAACGGGGTTTTCTGGTGCGCACGCGAAGCGGCCAGGCGCATGGAGGCAGCGGGGTGTGGCGGCTCGATTATCAATATCGCCAGCCTGCTGGGCACACGCGTGATATCGGGAACCACTAATTATTCCGCATCAAAAGCCGCCGTCATTCAGATGACCAAAGCAATGGCGCTGGAACTGGCGCGCCACAACATCAGAGTAAACGCCATTTGCCCCGGCTATATTCTGACCGATTTAAACGAAGAGTTTTTCGAAACAGAGGCCGGCCAGAACCTGATCCAGTCAATCCCCCAGCGGCGGCTGGGACAGGCTTCAGACCTCGACGGGTTATTGTTATTGTTGGCTTCACCTGCGTCCGGTTTCATGACCGGCTCAGCCATAAACATTGATGGCGGCCACGCGCTGGCGATGGGGTAGGGTCAGGAATTTCCCAAATAACATGCTTGCTGATCAATTTGTAGTATAAAATACTACTAAGTAGGAAAAAATACTTCAGCCATCCAAAGGACTAAATATGGCAATGGTTAAAAAAGAGCATATCGGTTACAGACCAACAGAATGACTGGATTAAAGCACAGATCGAATCCGGTCATTATGGTAACGAAAGTGAAGTTTTGCGTGCGTTAATCCGTGAACGACAGTTGCGGGAGCAAGAAACTCCTGCCGAGATTGAAGCTATCCGTGCCGCATTGATTGCAGGTGAAGAAAGCGGGTTTACCGATCAATCCGTTTCGGAAATTTGGGAAGAAGCCAGGAAACAAGCCGAGGCCCAATGAAGAAATACATTGTAACGCAGGCAGCAAAGCGCGATTTGATGGCTATTGCTTAATACGGCGATGAAAATTACGGTAACGAGAAATCCGACCAGTATCGCGACAAGCTGGAACAAAGATTGTATCCATGGCCGAGCAACCATATTTATATCCGGCGGTTGACCATATCCATGATGGCTATCGCCGCAGCGTTTGTGGCTTTCACTCGATCTATTACAAGATTGAGGGAGAAGGCATTGCGATCATACGAATCTTGAACAGACAAAACCCGGATAAGGCGTTTTAAAACTGTTTTAAAGCCAATGGTTTTTGCGACACCTATTCGTTGCTGTGTGTTGCGACGAATTTTTCAACGCTCCCATAGTTGTTTTTTATTCGGGATTGAACTTGGCGCATCATATCGCTCCCGCGCTCTGGCCATTCATGGTGTTCAAACAACTCACGTAGGCCACCATATTTTTTTCGGGCAATTTCATGGATCGCTTTTGCATCCCACCCTGGTGCTTTCGTACCGGCTATTTTGTCTTCACTACGCAACTTCGCGGCGAATTTCAATAAGTCCTCTTTTCGATCGCTTGGAACACGAACACACACTTTGATTATTTGATTTTCCATTTTTCATACTCCATTAGGGAAGGTAATACACCCCAGATAATGCATAGAGATAACTGATTGTCAATGGGGGATGTGTTACATCTTACAAAATTTACATTCATACGGTTGCTGCAAAAGTGATGAGTTTTAAAATTGCACGATAGATTTTTTCCTCGCAGAGCGTTCCTTCTGATCGCGAATGTCTGGTAAAATGAGGGGAATATTATACCATGCGCGTTGAGGTTTGAACGATACTTAACACCCGTCTTGCCGGCGAAAGCCGGTAACCAGAGTAGCAGGGTATGAATTTGGGGCTTTTGGATACCGGCTTTCGCCGGCAAGACGCAGAGAGATAGATCAAACCTCAACGCCACTGATATTAATTGTCATGGAAATGAGTGTACCCGGCACCGAACTAAGCGTAAAACAATGATGAACATTGTGTAGTATTTTGGCATTAAAGGGATTTGCAGTTCATGGATTTTACCCTTCCCCCTGAAATAGATGACTTGCGGCTTCGTGTGCGCAGCTTTGTCGATGCTGAAGTCATGCCGGTTGAGGCTGACCGGGCGAATTATAATGAGTATGACAATATCAGGATGTCGGTGCTTGAGGGCTTGCGTGTGAAAGCCAAGGCGGCAGGGCTGTGGGCGCCGCAGATGCCTAAAGACCGTGGCGGATTGGAATTGCCGGTTGTGGGGTGGGCGGCGTTTTATGAAGAAGCCAATCGGTCGATTTTTGGGCCGCTTTGCTTTAATTGTTCGGCGCCTGAAGATGGTAATATGAGTGTTCTTAA
>JAJRTY010000054.1 GCA_024278055.1 Alphaproteobacteria bacterium
AAATCAGAGAGGCGTCCAGTCGCGTCAGATCAGAGCCGCCGACATCTTCGCGCACGTAAAGTCCGGCAAAACCCAGGGCGGCTGCCTTGCGCATTGTTTCTACCGGAAAGAAACCATCCTGATCCCATTGCGCGGCATTGGGTGTCAAGTGATCACGCGCGAATGCCCGGGCCACATCCTGGAAGGCAATCTGGTATTCATTGAGTTCAAACATCCACCAATTTCTCCGGCTTTGTTCACTATAATGACGATAACTCTAACCTTTGGTGGAGCACAAGTGTACCTAGACATATTCATAAACGGGCTTGCAAATCATACAGCATCGTTTTACGACCGATGAGATATTGTTTTTGCTAATGGGAAGCCTGGATACTTAAAAGGGATTTGATCTATGAGTTCGTGTTATCCCGCTATCAGGATGCGACGCAATCGCCAGTTTGACTGGTCCCGGCGTCTGGTGTCGGAAAACAGATTAAACGTCGATGACCTGATCTGGCCGTTGTTCGTTATCGATGGAACAAACCAGCGCCAGCCTGTTGCCTCTTTGCCAGGTGTGGATCGCCTCTCTGTTGATCTTATTGTTGAAGCTGCACAGATGGCGGCTGATCTGGGTATCCCGGTCATTTCATTGTTTCCCAATACGTCGGACCAGTTGCGCACCAGTGACGGGCGTGAAGCTGTGAACAAGGATAATCTTGTCTGTCAGGCGGTCAGGGCCATAAAGGCAAAAGTCCCCAATCTCGGCATTATGTGTGATGTTGCCCTTGATCCCTACACCAGCCATGGCCATGACGGGTTGATGTCGGGCGATGAAATCATCAACGATGAAAGCATCGAGGTCCTGGTGTCCCAGGCGCTGGTTCTGGCTGATGCGGGATGCGATATTATCGGGCCTTCCGACATGATGGACGGCCGCATTGGTGCCATTCGGCAGGCTCTGGAAACGGGCGGACTTAATAATACGCAGATAATGGCATATGCCGCTAAATACGCTTCCGCCTTCTATGGTCCGTTTCGGGATGCTGTGGGGTCAGGTGCGGCATTGAAAGGAGACAAGCGATCTTATCAGATGGATTGTGCCAACGGTGATGAAGCCATGCGTGAGGTGCAACTGGATCTGGATGAAGGCGCCGACATGGTCATGATCAAACCCGGCATGGCCTATCTCGACATTGTCGCCCGGGTCAAGAACGAATTTCTCGTCCCCACATTTGCCTATCAGGTGTCGGGTGAATACGCCATGTTAATGGCCGCTGTTCAAAATGGCTGGCTTGAAGAGGACAGGGTTGTGCTGGAAAGCCTGATGGCGTTTAAACGCGCCGGTGCGGACGGAATCCTTACATATTTTGCCCCCAAAGTGGCAAAAATGCTTGACCGTTCTACCCCCTAGACTGTTTCATGCTTTAATTGAATCAGTCCAGATTCATTTCGCTCACGCAAATTGCGCCTTGCGCAATGCTCCGCGAGGGCGGCGCAGGAACGCCGAGCCGCAGTCGCGACCCTGAGCGTTTCAAATAAAGTATGACACGCTCTAGTTATCGTCGTAAGGTCCGGTTGGACGAATGAAGTCATGGACGTTAAACCGGCGCAGATATTCCTGTCGGGTCAGGGCTTCCAGCCGACGGCGGTAATTGTCCGCTTCAAATATATCAGCGCGGGAATCAAATTCGGATCGCGTGCCGTCCACTACCTTGGAGCTGTCCTTGTTGGCATCGAACATACGGCCAGAGGGCGTATAAGGCTGATCTGATTCGGCAAATTGAGCCTGACCATCACTTATTGAAAATACCAGCAATACAGCCGAAATGGAGCTAAAGGCTGCAAAACGGACGAAAACCGGAATTTTCCGCACTTCAAAAACCATAATATCTTTCCTGTATCCGTTTTTTACGCCAGTTTGACTGGCTGGTAGACGTTGATCCTCAGCATAGCAGATAAATTCTCAGGAAGCTAAGGGTTTTGGCATTTATAAATCATATATCAGTAAACTTTAACAAAATTTCAATGGCAAAAATGTGCGGAGCGTATGAGAAGCCGGATTCTGTATATGACTTTCTGAAAATTCACCCTTGGGTATCTGGCCAGTTGAGGCTGGACAGTGAGAGTTTTTGCTGCCTGTCCTCATGAAAATTGTCCGCACTGAGCCAGGTTTCAAAGTTGGTTCGCAATTGCGGCCATTCATCTTCAGTGATGGAAAACCAGGCGGTGTCGCGGTTTTTACCCTTTACGATCATGTGGCGATAAAATGTACCTTCGTAAGAAAAGCCAAACCGTTTGGCGGCGTTGCGTGATTTTTCATTGAGTGCGTTGCATTTCCATTCCAGCCGGCGAAATTTCAGCACATCCATGGCGTGGGTCATCAACAAAAAAATGGCCTCGGTGGCAAGGGCGCTACGCTGGGCAAATGGTGCAATCCAGATGTTACCGATTTCGATGCGGCCATCGGGTTGATGGATATTGAGGTAGGATGCCATGCCGAAGGGGTGCCCGGTGCGGCAATCAATCATCGTATAAAACACGGCACTATCCGAAGCTGAACACGCTGCCATCCAGTTTGCCATTTCGTCGATGTTGGAGAAAGGGCCATATCCCATATAATCCCACAAGGTATCGGCGCCATCGCAATCATGGGTGAGATTGTAGAGTGTCGCGGCGTGGCAACCGGGGTCTACGGCAACCAGTTTAACAGTGTTTCCAACGATCGGTGTTGAAGACGCAGGTCTGGAAGCGCCTGATATGGCGAGATCATTTTTGAGGTTGCGGTGGCGCCGGGCTGCATTCAGGATTTCGGTCATATCAAAGGCTTTTATCAACTGAACCGGTGATGGTTATAATTTTCTGAAACAGTTCGAGATCAATATTGCCACCGCTGAGAATAACCCCAACGCGCTTGCCCGCCATTTTTTCGCGCTCTTTCATTAAAGCTGCAAAGGCAGCCGCTCCGGCACCTTCGGCAATATTATGGGTATCGCGATAAAGTGCAATGACGGCATCGCGCAAATTTTCTTCACTGACGCGAAGGATGCGTTCACAACCTTTCCAAATCACTTCCATTGCCGCTTCCTGAGGCACTTTGCAGGCCATGCCGTCAGCGAAGGTTGCAGCACTTGCAGTGGTGTGGATTTTCCCGTGTTCGAAGGATAGCGCGTAGGCATCGGCATTTTCAGCGACCACGCCGACGATTTTGGTTTTGAGCCCGAGCAAATCGCGCGTGGTGATCAGACCACAGATGCCCGAGCCCTGACCAACGGGCACATAGACTGTATCGAGATCAGCAATATTTTCCAGTAACTCGCGGGCATAGGTTGCAACGCCTGTGACCAGTGATTTGTGAAATGACGGTACCATGGCCAGGTTTTCAACCCCGGCCAGTCGTCGAGCCTCTTGGGCGGCGATATCAAAATCTTCGCCATGGACAATCAGCCTGCCGCCAAAGGCTTCCATCGCCCGGTTTTTTTCCACACTGTTGCCAACGGGTACCAGAATGGTCACCGGTACGCCAGCTGTGGCGGCAGCCCGGGCAATGCTTTGACCGTGGTTGCCCCGTGTGGCTGTTATCAGGCCTTTGGCTTGCGGATTTTGCTGTTTGAAATGGTTGAGAAAAACACAACCGCCACGCACTTTGAAAGAACCAATTGGCGTATGGTTTTCATGTTTGACCCAGACTTCGGCCCCGGCGCGTGCGCTCAGGAGCGGCCAGTGGATTTGGGGTGTGGGCAGAAGTTTTTCGTAAACAATCGAACAGGCTTCATTCAACTCGTCTAAAGAAAACAACATACTTGCCATTCCTGATTACAGCTTGAAACCCGGTGACCAGTGCGGTGAATTTCGCAAAGCACAACAACTGATGGGTTGTAACATAGCGAAAACAGTTTGCTTTGGGGAGGGGGATTGAACCAAATATCTGCCGCAATCTCAGGTGATCAGCGACAGGCGATCATATGGCTTATTCCAGTTTCAGGGATCTGACTTTTTCTTCGGCAATTGGGGAAAAGGATCCCTGGGGATATTTGATCAGGTAAGATCTGAAAAGGATGCGGTTTTTACTGTCCTTGATTGAATTCCAGTAGGCCAGCTCGAAGGTTGAGCCAACGGCTGGCAGCGATGTTATAGTGGACTTTTTTCCGGCAAACTGTCTGTCCTTCTCCATGAAGTAAAATTCCCGGGTGAGCGACGAGTTTTCCCAGGGTATCTGCTTTTCGCCAGTGGCCTTTAGCACATCGCGCCGGGTCTGTTTGAACACTTGTTCGATGGTGAGGCCGGTTCTGGAAATGGCTTTGGCAAGGGCTAGAGTATAAGGTGAGTTTCCTTTTTTGCCATCATAGGCAACCTTGCCTGGTGATGTTGAGTAGGCCACAAAGGAACCACGCGGCGCCTCCACTTTGGCCAGACCATCCAATGGCTCACGGAAGGTGCTTTTAAACGGATTGTTGCGGCAGGCGTCGAGGATGACAATATTGAAAGCATTTGAAGAACGTTTCATGGTTGCCAGAAACGCGGTTACGTCAATGGCTTCCATATCCAGCTCACTTTCATCGCGAATGTTGGCTCCAAGGGGGATGAGATAGTTTTTATTGCGCACCTGAACCGCATGTCCGGCAAAATAAAATAGGCCGACTGCACCGGTTTCACGAAGGTTGCGGCTGAATTTCAACAGCGCGCGCTTCATGGTTTTTTGATCGGCGTCAATAAGTTTGGTGACCTTGAAACCGGCGGTTTTTAGCGTGCCTGTCATCAAGGTTGCATCGTTGGCAGGATTTACCAGCGGAGAATTTTTATAAGCCGAATTACCGATGACAAGAGCCATGCGGTTATCAGCAGATGCAGCCGCACCCAGTCCCAGAAACATCAACAGGAAGGTGAAGGCAAATTGGAAGAAATTATGTAACGAATTCAGCGTTTGGTTTTGATATTGCATGATCGACAATTTTAGAATGCCCTGTTTTTTGCAAGTTATGATTTGGCTAATACAGTCAGGATATTAAAATTGAGGTCGAAAAATTGCTAGAAATTGATTGGAAAATTAATAAAAATTTCCATGAATTTGACTGGATACGCCGATTGATTGAAATTTAAGGTTTTGAACTGAGAATTGTTACTCATCGCCCCGCAAGTTAAAGGGGATCTGGAGAAATCAACATGAGTGATCAATCCGCAGACACAATTCTTTTCAAAGACAGGCGCCGCTGGTGGGTGGCGCTGTTGATGCTTTTTCCCACTGGTGCCGGGTATATTTATGTGGGCAGACCCTTCCGCTTCATTGGCTTCACGGTGTTTGTGTTATTGAGCATAATGGCGGTGTATCTGCAGGTCTCCAGCTGGATAAATCCGGTTATTGGAACCATTGCGATTTGTTTTGCCATCGATATCGCTTTGATTGCCAAAACACAAAACAGTCACAGTCTGCGCTGGCCACAGCGGCGCAACTGGTATGTGGCCAGCCTGACCCTGTGGTCATTGCTCCTGGTTTTTGCAAAAATTTCTAGCCTGCCGTAATTCGATATCCGACACGAGGAAAATGGATGCAGATGGTGCCAACCTGGTCATTCTCGTGGCAAATGGCGACGGTCTCCCTGTCTGCATAGTGCAATGTGCCGCTCACCTGAGGATCGCCGCCATCGAGATCCTGGGTAATTGAAATATTCATACCACTTTCAAGATCAAGAGGGTCGCCGGGTTCTATGTGTTGCGGGGTTGTATGAGTGGCGGCTTTGGCGATTTCAAGCGCTTCTTCGGCTTGCATTTCAGTTTCATTGCCGTGGCCAACAGCTTTCATACGTTGCTCCCAGGTTATAAGAGCAGGGAACTGGTTAAGGAATTCGGGTCCACCGGCCCAGCGGCCGCGCAAAAACCAGACGAGATAGTAGGTCATGATATCGGGCAGGCCGGGAGTGTCTCCCAGCATGAAGGAGCGACCGGTGGCCAGACGCTGGTCAATCCAGCCGAATTGCGCACGTATCTGGCTGATCAGGTGGGGCAGATCACCGCTTAACTGGTCAAAGGTCTGGTCAGGGCCGAGGTACAGTCTGGCCCGGTCTTTGGCAAAGTCTTTCGGCAAATCATCGGCGATGGCTGCCATTACAAGTCTGACAACGAGATTAAACAATTCGCCATCGCACCAGCGTGAAATGCCCCAGACCATACCTTCAGCGCCGCCGGGGAAAAATGTTGGTGTCGGGAACCGGCGTTCCAGTTCACGCAGGATGCACTGGCTGTCACAATAGATATCCGCACCTATCTGCATTACCGGTGCGCGTCTGTAGCCGGCAGTAAGAGGCATAAGCAGCGGCTTGGGTGGAATGCGCGGTACAGTGACGGCGTGCCAATGCAACTGTTTGATGCCAAAGCCTACTCTGACTTTTTCCGAAACAGGCGAGGGGGGATAGGCGTGCAGGATTATCTTGTCCATTATTGTTCTCTTTTTTATCAGGCAGAAAAAAAATTGCCCAGGCTGTTAAAATTTGCCGGTATGATAGAACATAATTTAAAAGCTGCCGTGTTAAAACTCACCCAGGAATAAAAAATGTCAAAAAAGCCGGTCATTCTGGTTACCCGCCGTCTCAGTGATGAAGTTCAGCAACGATTGAGCAATGATTATGAGCCAATTTTTAATGCCGATGATCATGTGTTTTCAAAAACTGAACTGATTGAGAAATGCCAGAATGTGGATGGTGTTCTGCCATGTCATTCGGAAGTTTTTTCCAGCGATGTTATCGCCGCTTTGCCGCAACGGCTGAAAGTTATCGCCAATCATTCAGTCGGTGTTGATCATGTTGATCTTGATGCCGCCAAAGACAAAGGCATCATTGTCACCAACACGCCTGATGTGCTGTCTGACGCAACCGCCGAGATTGCCATGTTGTGCATGCTGGCGGCAGCGCGGCGCGGTAGTGAGGGCGACCGGATGATGCGGGCGGGCGCCTGGGACTTCTGGAGCCCGGCGTTTATGGTGGGTGTGCAGGTGACCGGCAAACGCTTCGGCATCATCGGCATGGGCCGCGTGGGGCAGGTGACAGCCGAACGTGCGCGTGGTTTTGGCATGGAGGTGCATTATCACAATCGTCGGCGTTTAGATAAAAGCCAGGAAAAAGGTGCGATTTTTCATGATAGTGTTGATGAGTTGCTGGCCCATGCTGACGTGCTCTCGCTGCATTGTCCGGTAACGCCTGAAACTTCAGGGTTTATGACGGCCGAAAAATTCGATCTGCTGCCGGACAGTGCCATTTTTGTCAATACAGCGCGGGGCGCTCTGGTTGATGAAGGCGCACTGGTTGCAGCCCTGAAATCAGGAAGATTGTTTGCTGCGGGACTGGATGTTTATCGTAATGAACCCGGTGGAAATCCTGAACTGGCGGGGCTCGACAATGTGTTTATGCTGCCGCATATCGGCTCTGCCACCAAAGATACACGTATCGCTATGGGCTTTCGGGCCATAGACAATCTCGATGCAGTCTTCGCCGACGTTGAGCCTAAGGACCGGGTCGCCTGAATAAAGTTGCTTTAACAATTGTAATTCTGGGTTGGACACTTGGCCTTGCGGGGTGTAGAAACAGGTGCCAACCGGGCGACTCGCTGCATTCCGATCAGTTTAGCAGATTGAAACCGCCACTCACTCTTACCTTAAACCGGCTAATGGCCGGGTGACCTTAAGGAGTTGGCATTATGGCCAAAGCGCCTCGAATTACCGAAATTCCCGAAAGCCTGACCTTCGATGATGTTTTGTTGCGGCCCGGGCCGTCAGAGGTTTTGCCCAATCAGGTTAATACAACGACGCAGCTGACCCGGGAAATTGCCCTGAATATCCCCATTCTTTCCTCAGCCATGGATACAGTAACCGAAAGTTCGCTGGCAATTGCCATGGCTCAGGCTGGTGGTATGGGGGTATTGCATCGAAACCTCACCCCGCAGGTGCAGGCGGAACATGTGCTCAAGGTGAAAAAATTTGAAAGTGGCATGGTGATCAATCCCCTGACCATTTCTCCCGATGCAAAACTTGCTGACGCTCTTGATCTTATGGAATCACATAGGATTTCGGGAATTCCCGTGGTCGTCAAGAACTCCGACAGCGATACAACGGGCAGGCTGGTGGGGATCCTGACCAACAGGGATGTGCGATTTGCCACCAACGTTGATGTGCCGGTGTCGTCATTTATGACCGAGAAAGTTATTACGGTAAAAGAGAATGTGGATACCGATGAGGCCAAGCGGCTGTTTCATCAACACCGTATTGAAAAACTGATTGTGGTTGATGACAATTATTCCTGTATCGGATTATTGACCGTCAAGGATATGGACAAGGCCAAACTTCATCCCAATGCCTGCAAGGATGAACAAGGCAGATTGCGGGTGGCGGCGGCAACTTCAGTCGGCGATGCCGGGCTCGAGCGGGCCGAAAGACTGATTGATGCCGGTGTTGATCTGTTGGTTGTTGATACTGCTCACGGTCATTCCATTCATGTGCTTGAGGTGGTCAACCGCATCAAAAAACTCAGCAATTCAGTGCAGGTGGTGGCGGGAAATGTGGCCACCGGTGATGGCACCAAAGCCCTGATTGATGCTGGTGCCGATGGTGTTAAAATCGGTATTGGTCCCGGCTCAATCTGCACCACGCGCATTGTTGCCGGCGTTGGCGTGCCGCAATTGACAGCGATAATGGAAGCGGCAGACGCTGCGCGAGAACAGAGTATTCCAACGATTGCCGATGGTGGTATCAAATATTCCGGTGATATTGCCAAAGCACTGGCAGCCGGTGCCTCATGTACCATGATTGGTACCCTGCTGGCGGGAACGGATGAAAGCCCGGGTGAGGTGTTTCTCTATCAGGGGCGTTCTTATAAAGCATATCGCGGCATGGGGTCTGTGGGCGCAATGGCGCGCGGGTCAGCCGACAGGTATTTTCAGCAAGACATCAAGGATGCGCTTAAGCTGGTGCCCGAAGGCATCGAAGGTCAGGTGCCGTATAAAGGCTCGGTTGCCAGTATTCTGCACCAGCTGGTTGGGGGGCTTCGCGCTGCCATGGGCTATACCGGTTGTGCCAATCTCGCCGAATTTCAGACAAAAACCGAGTTTGTACGAATTTCAGCCGCTGCCCTGCACGAAAGCCACACCCATGATGTGACCATTACCCGTGAAAGCCCCAATTATCGCAGTCGCAATTGAGTATCCATGTCCAGTAGTCTGATTTTTTACCCGGTTTTTGCTCAGGTGGTTCTGACTTTTGTTCTGCTCTATGCCACCGGCAGGGTACGTCTTGCCGCAATCAGGCGCGGTGAGGTCATGGTCAAAGAAATCGCAATCGGTCAAAATGCCTGGCCCGAGCGTGCCACCCGCTTTGCCAATACCTACAACAGTCAGTTTCAATTACCGGTGCTGTTTTACGCCGCTGGTATTTTCGCGCAGATAAATAATGCCGTTGACGGGGCTATGATTGCTCTGGCCTGGGGGTTTGTTGCAACACGCCTGGCCCATGCCTGGATATACGTAACAGCCAATAATGTGCAGCAGCGCTTCGTAGCTTTTGTTTTGGGGTTTGCCCTGCTGGCGGCCATGTGGGCTTATCTCGGGTTCACTTTTTTGATGACGGGAGGCTGAGCGATGCAGACAGCTGGACGATTGGCCGCAGCCATAGAGGTTCTCGAAGAAATTGCCACACACCATCGCCCGGCCGCAAAGACCTTGCGTGACTGGGGCCGCAAACACCGCTTTGCCGGGTCCAGTGACCGCGCCGCTATCGGCAATATTGTCTTTGATGCCTTGCGCAATAAAAACAGCCTGGCCTGGGCCATGGGTGATGATGATGCACGCTCGCTTGGTCTTGGTGTGCTGAGCTTTGTCTGGGGAGAAAATTGCGAAGAATTGTGTAAACAGTCGAAATTTGCCCCACCCGCTTTGAGTGATGAAGAAAGCCTGCGGCTGGCGTTTTTATCGCTGCATGAAGCGCCCGCCTGGGTTCGCGGCAATTATCCTAAATGGCTTCATGTTTCTTTTACCCACGCTTTTGGGCCACAGTTGGTTGAAATGACGGCAGCGCTGGCCACACGCGCACCGATTGATTTACGGGTCAATACGCTGAAGTCCACTCGCGACAAAGTGCTTAATGCATTGAAAAAATTTGATGCAATACCAACACCGCATTCGCCCATTGGTGTGCGCATTTTGCCGCCTGAAAATGCTGCCCGCAGCCCTAATGTCGAGATTGAAGCGGCCCACGGCAAAGGCTGGTTTGAGGTTCAGGATGAAGGCTCACAGCTGGTCGGTCTTCTGGCCGGGGTTGAACCCGGCATGCAGGTCTGTGATCTGTGCGCCGGGGCCGGCGGTAAAACACTTGGGTGTGCAGCTGCCATGGCCAACAAGGGCCAGATCTATGCGTATGATATAGACCCCCACCGCTTGCGGCCGATATTTGAAAGACTGCGGCGTGCGGGTGCCAGAAACGTGCAGGTGCTGGATACAGAACCCGATGCTCTTGACGCGATAAAAGCGCGAATGGATGTGGTCTTTATTGATGCACCATGCTCCGGCACCGGTGCATGGCGGCGAAAGCCGGATGCAAAATGGCGCCTTACACCCAAGCAGTTACAGGTCAGAATTAAACAACAACGTGAAGTTTTGGCGATGGCGGATTCGGTGGTCAAGCCTGGCGGTAAGCTGGTCTATGTGACCTGTTCCCTGCTGGTTGAGGAAAATGAACGCCAGATTGACTGGTTTTTAGCCCACCATGATGGTTATAGCGTGCAACCTGCCGGTGAAGTGATCGCGCAGTCAGGTGCTTTTGATGCAGAAGCGCCGTGGATCAGGGGGCAGAAATACCTGAAACTTTCTCCAGCAACCTCCGGCACCGATGGTTTTTTTGCCGCCGTGTTGCATAGATCAACCAATTAGATTATTGCGGGTCCATGACAGACAAAATACTTATTATTGATTTCGGTTCTCAAGTCACCCAGCTGATTGCCCGGCGGGTGCGTGAATCAGGAATTTATTCGGAAATCGTACCCTTCCAGAGTGCCGCCAAAGCGTTTGCCGATATCAACCCTCGCGGGGTTATCCTGTCGGGTGGACCGGCAAGCGTGCTTGATGAAGACACGCCGCGCGCACCGCAGGAAATATTCGACAGTGGTGTTCCTATCCTGGGCATTTGCTATGGCGTGCAAACCATGTGTGAGCAACTGGGTGGTGAAATTGAAGGCTCCAAGGGGCGTGAATTTGGCCGCGCAGAAATTGATATTGTTGAAGATTGTCCAATCTTTTCCGATGTTTGGGAAAAAGGCTCAAGTGATCATGTGTGGATGAGCCATGGTGATAAAATAAAGCGCATTCCTGAAGGGTTTCGCACTGTAGGCGTGAGTGAAAACGCTCCTTATGCAGCGATTGCCAATGATGAACGCAAATATTACGGCCTGTTGTTTCACCCGGAAGTCGTTCACACGCCGCGCGGGGCTGAGTTGTTGCGTAATTTCACCCACAATATTGTCGGCTGTTCGGCTGACTGGACCATGGGGGCTTTTCGCCAGGAAGCGATTGCGCGTATTCGTGCCCAGGTTGGTAAATCCCGGGTAATTTGCGGACTATCAGGCGGCGTTGATTCCTCCGTCGCTGCTGTGCTCATTCACGAAGCCATCGGCGATCAGTTGACCTGCATCTTTGTTGATCATGGCCTGTTGCGGCTCAATGAGGCCGAACAAGTGGTGGATATGTTCACCAACCATTACAATATCCCGCTGGTGCATGTGGATGCCGAGGAGATGTTTGTGTCCGCCCTTGAAGGTGAGGCCGACCCGGAGAAAAAACGCAAAATCATTGGCGGACTGTTTATTGATGTGTTTGATGCCGAAGCCAAGAAGCTTGGCGGCGCTGATTTTCTTGCCCAGGGAACGCTTTATCCTGATGTCATCGAAAGCGTATCGTTTACCGGTGGTCCCAGTGTCACCATTAAATCCCATCACAACGTCGGTGGGTTGCCCGAGCGCATGAATATGCAGCTGGTCGAGCCATTGCGCGAGTTGTTCAAGGACGAAGTCAGGGTGCTGGGTCGCGAACTCGGGCTTCCGGAAAGGTTTATTGCCCGTCATCCGTTTCCCGGCCCCGGTCTGGCCATTAGAATTCCCGGTGGCCTCAGTCGCGAAAAACTCAATATCCTGCGTGAGGCTGATGCGGTCTACCTCGATGAAATCCGCAAGGCTGGATTGTATGACGATATCTGGCAGGCCTTCGCCGTGCTGTTGCCGGTACAGACCGTTGGTGTCATGGGCGATGGCCGCACCTATGAATATGTTTGCGCCTTGCGTGCGGTTACCTCAACTGACGGAATGACAGCTGACTTTTTCCCGTTCCCGATGGACTTTCTTGGCAAAGCAGCAACCAGAATTATCAACGAAGTACAAGGTATTAACCGGGTTGTTTATGATGTAACATCAAAGCCGCCGGGGACTATTGAGTGGGAGTGAGATTGTGACCAGGCGAGCATTTCAGGAAAAACCTACACCCGTCATACCGGTGAAAACCGGTATCCAGCGCTCCAGGTTTATACTCCGTTGCCTGGATACCGGCTTTCGCCGGTATGACGGAAAAAAATAAGGGTAATTTGACCCACTTGTCAGGAACCCTCAGTCTTTATCGCTGAGAAAATCTTCTGCGCTTAATCTGGCTGCGTCGTCGCCGTCGCCGAGATCTTTTTCGGCACTTATATAATCATCGGTTGTGCGCACCCGGGGGCGTTCGCCCATTTTCATCGGCTCATCGCCCTGGGGATTTTCCATCTGCTCGAGAACGCGGCAATCGTCGCACATTTTGATGAGGTTGGCTGAGGCTTCATCATTGAACATGGCATGTTTACCGGCGAGCACCGAGATGATGTGTTCAACGGAACTTTTTGTGCCAAATTCCTTGCCGCAACGGATGCACTCAAATGGATCTTCCTCGCGCAGAACCGTCGCCGTCATGGCGTCTTTGGTAAGATTGAGGCGCGGCTCCAGGGTTATGACGTTTTCAGGGCATGTGCTGCGGCATAATCCGCACTGAACGCAGGCAGCTTCGAGGAAACGCACTTCGGGCCTGTCGGGGTTGTCACTCAAGGCATCCGCCGGGCATGAACCGATGCAGGCCTGACACAGGGTGCATTTGTCCGTATCTATGACTATACGGCCAAAGGGGGCACCTGCCTCCAGCATAATATGCTCCTGGGGGCCGGGAGCGGTTTCATTGAGCTTGAGGAAGGCGGTACGCGCTATTTCGCGCTTGGTGCCAACGACTGCAAAATTCTGTGGCTTGAGGCCGGATTGCTTATGGTCACTATAAAGCTGTTCTTCGACACTATCGGGGTCGTGTTCGTCAATCATCACCACGCGGTCGCCATCGCCATACCCCATGGCTTTGACAATGGCATTGGTAAGTTTGGCTTGCGCAAAAAGCCCATCCATTTCATCGCGGCGCTTTTGGTTGACGAGAAAAAAGACTTTTGTTGCACCAAAGGCGAGGCAGGAACTCAGGAATTCATGGCCGATCTGGGTAATTTCATTGACGCCAAAGGGAATAACATTGGCGGGCAGGCCGCGGCCGAAGCGCGCCATCATTGAAATGAGTTCTGAGCCATAGCTTTCGTCATGAATGAATAAAACCGGGTCTTTGCCTTTTGCCGCATAATAGGTCTGCAACAAAATCTGCGCGCGTTCAATCAGGCTGACACGATTGGGGTAATCATATGAAGCCGCACCGGTGGGGCATACGGATGAACATGACCCGCAGCCGCCGCATATGACCGGATCGAAGATTACCTTATCCCCGTCAGGTTCAATGGCGGAGGCCGGACAGATATCGAGACACAGGTTGCAGCCGACCTTGCCGCTGCGCGAGTGCGCGCAAATGCTTTGGTCATAGGTGACGTAAATCGGTTTTTCGAACTCGCCGACAAGATCGCTGATGTCAAACATGGCCTGGGCAACGGCACCAGGCTGGGCCGGGTCCGCCTGAAAATAACCATCGCGGCGTTCGGGCGAAGGCAGTATCGGTGCCTCCCCGGTCATATCAAATATTAGGCTGCAGTGTGAGGCGGCACCATCGCGCTCCATCTGGAATTCAAGTGAAGCTTTGGACGAGGGAACAGTTGCGGCATATTTGTTGACAGTGATTTCAAAATCGCCGAAATGTCCCCTGGCGGCGATAATTTCTCCGCGGTAAATCGGAAATGCGGCAACCGCAGGCGGCACAATATCGTCGCTTTTTTTGAGCAGCAGGGTGACACTTAGACGGGCGCTGAGCTTATGGGCCACATCAATGGCGTCCTGGCCACTGCCATAGACCAGACAGATGCCGTCGGACTTGATTGCCGTGATGCCGGCGGGCTTTACATCATATGCCGCCTCTTTCAGCAGGGCTGCGATCTTTGGCAGGGTTTTCGATTTGGCCTGGGACCAGCCGGCACGCTCACGAATATTGACGAAACTTAAATCTACCGGACTGGAATTTTCCTCGGCCAGTTCACGAAACAAAGGTGCTTCCTGAGTACACGCTACCAGCACCGGCTGGTCACTCTCTACAGCTGCATTGAACACAGAAATTTCACTTCGGCACAGGTTGGTATGCACCTTGAGCGGGTTGGTTTGGCCCAGAGCCGCGCACAGTTTGCCGCCATCGATGTCCATGGTTTTTTCGCAATTGCATATGAGAATGTTCTTGTTTTCAATTTTCATTTTATAACCATTTGGGGAGTAGACCCGGCGTTGTTGGCGCGGAGGGTTGATTTGATTTGGCCTTTCAGCAAGCATCCCATACTATTAAACCAAATGCCATATTGACAATGCGTAATAAGGATAAGAACTTTCGGTTTGGAAATTCAGGGGCATAATAGATGAAAAATACGGAAGTTTTGCCGGTTGGTATCGTCGTTGAAAGACGCAAGATCGACCATCCGTGGCGCGACTGGGCATGGAAGGTGATTGATATTGTTGTGGGGCCACCGCCACTCGAGGACTGGACGGTGCTGCGTTCTGGCGAAGGCTGGACCTGGTTTCATGCCGCAACAAGCGAAATTGAATTGCACGCCAAGGAAGCCGAAGCCTACGTTTTCAATATGAAAGCGGTTAAGCCTGCCATATATGTGGTATTGACGGATGACGAGGATATAGAAGCCGAAATTTCATTACGTGTGCATCTGGTAACTGCCTCACCTTATGAGGCGCAGGATTATCTCGATTCAGGTGAGGATATGGTTGAATCGATGGAAATGCCGCCTGAAATAGTTGCCTGGATTGATGATTTCATTGCCAAACACTACGTGGAAGAACCCTTTATCAAACGAAAGCGCGACAAACAGGATCCCGACGACTATGATTTTGGTCAAGAACCAATCGTTGACATAAGAAAGCGACAGATGCCGCAATTAGAAAATGAGTAAAGACGATTTTTTAGGACGCTGGTCAAAGCGCAAACTCGGCACTGACCCGCAAAACCCGGGTGCGGTTGAAACTGTAGTCGAAGAAGTGCCTGAGGCATCACTGCCGGATGAAGCACAGGTAGCCTTGCTGGAAGAAGGCGAGGGCGATCTCGTTGTGCGTGAAAACAACGAAGATGGAGACGGGGAAGATCACGAACCCCACCCCGCTGAAGATATCAATATTGAAGAACTCGAATACGGTTCCGATTTCACCCCGTTCATGGACGCCAAGGTGCCAAAAGCACTCAAGCGCATGGCGTTGCGAAAACTATGGCGCTCCAACCCCATCCTCGCCAACATCGACGGCCTCAATGATTACGACGAAGATTTTTCCGACGCCGCCGCTGTCTTTATCGATTCAGCCGGCAAGGTGATCAGCGGTGCGAGAGATCAGTTCTGGGATGATAATCAGATTGCTGAAGGAAAAGACCGGATTGGCGAAGAAGAAGTAGACGCTGAAGAAGTAGAGCGGAAAGTGGCAGAAGCCGAAGGCTCAGATGATTTGGATATAGATGATGGCGATGTTGATGACATCGACGATATTGATGAGATCGAGCTTGCGCAAAGCAGTGAGGATGCAGAGCGGGGGGAAGCCGAGGCATCAGAAGAAAAGAAACCTGAGGACGAAGACGAAATCACCTGAACCTTAATCCGACGGTCTGCCAAGCTCCTCGTCGGCCAGATTTTGGCGTAACATTTCCTGGTATTCTTTGGTCATTTTCTCGACGAACTCTTCGTGCTTTTCGACGTCGAGAACGTGTTTTGCGACGAAGGCATTGTAGCGGGCTGCGGCGTAGAGGAAGGCCATTTGTAAATCAGTGGCTTTGATCTTCTTGTTTTGCCGGTTGGCAACATCAATAAACAAATCGGCTGTTTTAAGGAAGCTGGCCGTATCCAGATTGCCTTCAGCGACGCCAGCGCGGCGGGTTTTACGGTTCATGGGTGAAATCCTGTGCAATTTTCAGTTTTGCTGGACAATAGCGGGTTTGCTGCCACAATGCACTATTGTAACGTTGTGAATTTCACATCATGATGGTGTTGATATGAAAAAGATAAATTATTTGAATATCAGCGCCTTGCTGGCTATAGGCTTCGGTCTGTCCTTAAGTTTTCCGGCAGGGGCTGCAGTACAGGAAATTGCCTGTCAGGCGCCAGAGCCGGTGTGTTCTGTGCGTGGTGCGGTGTATGTTATTTCCTCGTTTGATCCTTTTGCCAGTGCCGTGCGCATTGGTCCTGACCTGCTGGTCACCAACCGTCACGTCGTCGCTGACCAAAGTTCGGTTATGATCACGGCTAAAACAGGTGAAAAGATACCCGGTCGCGTTGTGGCTTCGGGGTATGAGGGTGACCTTGCGTTAATTGAAGTGAAAAACCTCGGTGATGGTCCTGTGCTGGCCATGGGGGCTGCAGACGAAACTCTGGAGCTTTATACCATTGGAGCGGACCTTTCGCGCCGCAGGATACGCGTATATCCACCGGGGAAAGTGTTATTGCAACCGTCAAAAACCGCCCCCTTTGCCCGCCTGCAACACACAGCGTTAAGCCAGCCGGGAAATTCCGGCGGGGCGCTGGTGGATGAAAAAGGCCGGCTGGTCGGTATTGTGTCGTCAGGCGGTGAGGGGCGTTATGATGCTTTTCCCGTCAGCGCCATTGCCAAGCTGAAGGCATTAAGCGGCAAACAATATGCTGAAAAATCACAAACTCTTGGATCTGCCATGCGGGCGTGTATCAATTTTCTTGATAGTCTGCCGCCGCGGGCAAAAATGTCAAAGCAGATGGCGCAAAACCTGGGTGATACCTGCGCCAAAAGTAACAATCGTCAGTTAATGGATGATGCCGCGGTCAGACTGGGAGTTGCGCGTCATCTGGATTTATCGCGGCAGTTGTTGGAAAAAGCGTTGTTGCGCGATCCGCTTGCCATCAATACCCGGTTCAGTCTGATTGTTGCCCTGACCTTTTCCGGTCTTTACCCTGAGGCAGTCCCGCATATTCGCAAACTGCTGCCGGTCATACCTGAGGATGGCAATTTGCTGCGATTTGCAATTCAGGCGGCCAAAAATACCGGCAATGAAGCTTTGGCCGATCAGGTTCTGGTGTTGATCCAAAAATATGATCCCGACCGGGCCGAAGCTGCTGCCAGGTTTTTGGCTGCACCTGCGCACAAACATGAAAAATCAAAAGCCCATTAACGGCCTCAGGCGCATATGGCGGCTTTTGTTTTCTGCATATCCGTAATCTGGTCCTCATCATAGCCCAGTTCTTTCAGCACTTCAGCCGTGTGCTGGCCATAGAGCGTGCTTGCGTCTTTTACCTTGCCGGGGGTTTGGGAAAACTTTATCGGCAGACCGATGGTCTCCACCGTTCCTGCTGTGGGGTGTTCAACCTCGGTTACCATTTCACGGGCGATTACCTGAGGATCACGGTGCATCTCGGCGACGTTTAAAACAGGTCCGGCGGGAACACCGGCAGCTTCCAGTAATGTCATCCATTCAGCCGTGGTTTTCGTGGCCATATGTTCGTCAAGTATCTCAACCAGAGCTGCGAGATTGGTTTGCCGGGCTCCATTGCTGCTGAAGCGTTCATCCTCATTCAGTTCGTTTGCCCCGATTACGCTCAACATGGCCTCCCAGTTTTTCTGGTTGGCAGCACCCACATTGATCCAGCCGTCTTTCGATTTGAACGACTGGTAAGGGGCATTGAGCGGATGCGCCGAACCCATGGGGCCGGGGGGGATGCCGGTGGCAAAACAGATCGCCGATTGCCAATAGGTATGCGTGATGGCAGCTTCAAACAAAGACGTGTCAACGCGTTGGCCTTCTCCGGTTTTGAGCTTGTGGGTGTAGGCTGAAACGATGCCCAGAGCAGCAATAATGCCAGCGGTAATGTCGCTGACGGGGGCGCCGACCTTGACCGGCGGTCGGTCCGGGCCTTCGCCGGTTATCGACATCAGGCCGGACATGCCTTGAGCGATGAGGTCAAATCCGCCACGGGTTTTATAAGGTCCGGTACGGCCAAAGCCCGAGACTTCGCAATAAATCAGGCCGGGGTTTATGGCTTTGAGAGTGTCATAGGAAAGGCCAAGCTTTTCCATGGTGCCGATGCGGTAATTTTCAATAATAACATCAGAAGTTTTTATCAGCTCAAGCAGAGCATCACGGGCAGAATTTTGTTTTAAATCAAGGGCTATGCCGCGTTTGTTGCGGTTCATCATCATGAAAGCTGCGGATTCACCGTTGATTTCAGGTGGCAAAAATCGCCGGGAATCATCACCGCCGGGAACTTTTTCAACCTTGATGACATCGGCACCCATATCGGCCAGCATCAGGCCGCAAACAGGTCCGGCCATAATATGGGCAAGCTCAATTACCCGCACACCACTTAAGGGTCCCGGTCGTTGATTGTTTTCCATGCTACCGCCCCCTGAATTCCGGTTTGGTCTTGTTCAGGAAAGAGTTGTATCCGATATCGAAATCCTCCGTATCGTAACACTCATAGGCCTCATCAAGTTCGGCCTGGCTCAAGGGTGTTTTGTCTCTGAGGCGGCGAATGAATTTCTTGTGCCAGGCCGCCACCAGAGGGGCGCCTTCGGCAATGCGTGTGGCCGTTGCAAAAGCCTCTTGCTCAACTTCATCGTCTGCCACAACGCGGGTGACAAGTCCTTTTGCCGCGGCCTCATCGGCGCCGAATATCCGGCCCTCCAGAAGAATTTCCCGGGTTACGGCCTCGCCCACCAGATTCAAAAGGCCGGAGATTTCGGGGTACGCCATCACCAGCCCCAGGCGTTTGATGGGGACACCAAAGCGGCTGGATTTCCCGCATATGCGCAAATCACACAAGGCAGCAACTTCAAGCCCGCCGCCCACGCAAATGCCCTCGATGAGGGCCAGGGTCGGGGTGTTGCACTCGGTCAGGCCTTGCAGGCCGTGGTAAAGATCATTGCCGTAATCTTTCGCCTGGGCGGGTGTTGAGCGCTGGGTTTCAAATTCGGAGATATCATTGCCGGGAGAAAATGCCCTGCCACCGGCACCGCGCAGGATGATGCAGCGCACATTTGCGTTGGCGTCGAGTTGGTTGAGCGCATCGCCAAGCCCGCGCCACATCGGGCGGGTGAGTGCATTGAGCTTTTCCGGCCGGTTCAAGGTAATGGTGGCAATTTCGCCGTTAATCTCTGTCAGGATTACATGTGTCATTTCAATCAGCCTGCCTGTTCAGTTAGAAAATTCATGGCACTTTTCACACCATTTGGATTGTGCGGGACATGGGCCAGAGACAGGCCCATTTCGACACCGGCGAGGGTGCCGAGCAGGGTCAGGTCATTAATGTCACCAAGATGACCTATCCTGAAAATTCTGTCGGCCACTTTGCCAAGGCCTGAGCCCAAAGACATGTCAAAATGCTCGAGGACAACCCGACGATAATTGTCGGCACTATGACCTTCGGGCATCATAACCGCTGTGAGGCTGTGGCTGTACTCATCAGGATTGCTGCATAGAATTTCCAGACCCCAGGTATTTATCGCCCGCCGGGTGGCTTCACTGTGACGCTTATGGCGGGCAAAAACACTGTCGAGGCCTTCTTCTGCCAGCATGTCTATGGCTTCAGACAGTCCGTAGAGCAGGTTTGTGGCCGGTGTATATGGAAAATAACCATTGGCGTTGGGGCCATCCATCTCGCTCCATGACCAGTAGGATTTATATGATATCGATGTTTTGGCGGCTTCCAGAGCCTTGTTGCTGACAGCGTTAAAGCTTAAGCCCGGTGGCAACATCAGGCCTTTTTGTGATCCCGCAACCGTCACATCAACGCCCCAGGCATCGTGGGTGTAATCTATCGAGGCCAGCGATGAAATGGTATCTACCATCAGCAATGCCGGGTGGTCGGCTGCATCAATTGCCGCTCTGACATTGGCAATGTTGGTAACCGCACCAGTTGAGGTTTCATTATGCACGACACAGACGGCTTTAATTTCATGGCCCTTGTCGCGGCGCAGGCGCTCCTCAAGCCGGGCGGCATCTGCACCGCCGCGCCAGTCGCCCTCAATAAATACCGGTTCAAGGCCAACCTTTAGAGCCAGGTTGCGCCACAGCGTGGCAAAGTGGCCGGTTTCAGCCATCAATACATGGTCACCTGGCGACAATGTGTTTATCAGGGCCGCTTCCCAGGCACCGGTGCCTGAGGCGGGGAAAATATAGACCGGACCGGCACACTTAAAGATTGGCTTGAGGCCTTCGAGCACTTTGCGGCCCAAGGCTGCGAAATCCGGCCCGCGATGATCTATTATCGGTTGCGCCATGGCGCGTAAAATGCGGTCGGGGACATTGGTGGGGCCGGGGATTTGAAGAAAATGCCTGCCGGGGGTGCGGGTGGTGTTTTTCATTTGGCTCAACTCTTGGGTTGTAATTGATCGCTTGCGAAAAGATGTTTGTGTTTGTATTATGAATTATGAATACAATCTCAAAGTCAAGTGCTGATTCATCTCCGCTGGCGGTAAAATTGCAAAAAGCTGTGCGCGGAGAGGTTTTGTTTGATCGGTTTTCGCGCGGGCTTTATGCGACGGATGCCTCAATCTATCAAATTGAGCCGGTGGGCGTGGTGGTGCCGAAAACCTGGGAGGATGTGGAGGCAACACTGGTAATCGCCCGGGAGGAGGGAGTTTCCATACTTCCGCGCGGAGGCGGCACGTCACAATGCGGGCAGACCGTGGGCGCTTCGCTGGTGCTGGATATGTCCAAGTATCTCAATCGGCTTATATCTTTCGATGAAGAACAGAAGTCCTGCGAGGCGGAGCCGGGTATTGTGCTCGATCATCTCAACGCCAGATTAAAATCCAAAGGCCTGTGGTTTCCCGTCGATGTTTCAACCGCCAGTCGGGCGACCATAGGCGGTATGGCCGGTAATAACTCGTGCGGCACCAGATCCATTCGCTATGGCATTATGCGAGATAATGTCATCTCTCTCGATGCGATTTTGCCTGGAGGATCGAAGTTTCATTTTGGATCGCTGGCCGCAGGCGATGTTGCATCGAACCTGGTGAGTGAACTCCTTAAGATCGGCAAGCGTGATGCAGGCGAAATTGCTGCAAAGTTTCCTTCCCTGACCCGACGGGTCGGCGGTTATAATATTGATGCTCTGGTGCCCGGTGAAGGCGACATCAATCTGGCAGAGCTTTTGGTCGGTTCAGAAGTAACACTTGGTCTGACAACAAAGTTGAGACTTAAACTGTCGCCACTAGCGCAAAACAAAGTTGTCGGTGTCTGTCATTTTCCCACATTTTACGGTGCCATGGATGCAGCCCAGCATATCGTCAGGCTAAAGCCGGCAGCGGTTGAGCTGGTCGACCGCACCATCATGGAACTGGCCCGCGATATTCCCATCTATCGCAAGACAATTGAAAGCTTCGTGCAAGGCCGCCCCGATGCACTGTTGCTGGTTGAATTTGCGCAGGATGATCACGGTGAAAACCTGCGAAGGTTGAAACAGCTTGGCGAGCTTATGGCTGATCTGGGCTTTGATGATGCGGTGGTTGAAGTGATCGAGCCTGAGCGGCAAAAAGCATTGTGGGAATTGCGCAAGGCCGGCCTCAATATTGTCATGTCGATGAAATCACAAGGCAAGCCGGTGTCGTTCATTGAAGATTGCGCGGTGCCGCTGGAGCATCTGGCGGAATATACCAAACGCCTCACCGCTGTGTTTGCACGCCACAATACAGTTGGCACCTGGTATGCTCATGCGTCCGTCGGGTGTTTGCATGTGCGCCCGGTCCTCAATTTAAAACTCGAACATGATGCCAACGCCATGCGGGCGATTGCAGAAGAAGCATTCGACATGGTGAAGGAGTACAAGGGCGCGCATTCCGGTGAACATGGCGATGGGCTGGTGCGCTCGGAATTTCACGAGAAAATGTATGGAAAAAAGCTAATTCAAACCTTTGAAGAAATTAAGCAACTGTTTGATCCAGCGAATAATTTTAACCCGGGAAAAATTATCAATCCACCCACAATGAACGATCGCTCCCTGTTTCGCTACGATGCGGATTATCAGGTCGGTGAGTTTAAGGCTGCCTTTGACTGGTCGGATTATTATGGGGCTGGCGGTGGTTTTCAGGGTGCGGTTGAGATGTGCAATAACAATGGCGCCTGCCGCAAATTTGATGCCGGTGTCATGTGCCCGTCGTATCGCGTTACCCGCAATGAACGTGACAGCACCCGGGGCCGCGCCAATTCTCTCAGGCTGGCAATCTCGGGTCAGTTGGGGCCGGATGCTATCAGCAGCGATGAGATGATGAAAACCATGAAGCTGTGTGTGTCATGCAAGGGATGCCGGCGTGAATGTCCCACCGGTGTCGATATGGCGAAGATGAAAATTGAGGTATTGAACCAGCGCCAGCAAAAACATGGCCTGTCACTGCATGACCGTCTGGTGGCTTACCTGCCGCATTATGCCCCTTATGCCGCCAAAGTATCGGGCCTGTTAAATCTGCGCGACCGACTGCCCGGTATGGCCAAACTGAGCGAATGGACAACAGGATTTAGCGCCCGACGGGAATTGCCGAAATGGCGGCGGGATATATTTTCACCTGCTGGGGCAGAAGGGGCTGAAAACGGCCGGGAAGTCGTGCTGTTTGCCGATACGTTCAGTCGATATTTCGAACCTGAAAATCTGGGGGCTGCGCGTGATGTTCTGGTTGCGGCGGGATATCGCGTTCATCACCTCAATGGGGCAAATGGAAAACGTCCTTTGTGCTGTGGCCGTACGTTCCTGTCAGCGGGACTGGTGGATCAGGCAAAAGCTGAAATGGCGCGGCTTGTTGCGGCGCTAAAACCTTATATTCAACGCAATATACCTATCGTCGGCCTTGAGCCTTCCTGTGTGCTGTCGTTCCGCGATGAGCTTCAAAGCCTGCTGCCGAGGGAAGGCAGTAAAGCTGTGGGCGAGGTGGCATATCTGTTCGAGGAATTCATTGCAGGCGAAATTGAAGCCGGAAGGTTTGATTTAAACCTGAAAAATTCCTCGGCTTCAAAAGCACTGCTGCACGGTCATTGCCATCAAAAATCCTTCGACGTGATGAGTTCGGTAGAAAAGGTGCTTGCACTTGTTCCGGGGCTGGAAGTCGAAGTTGTCAACTCAGGTTGTTGCGGTATGGCCGGTGCTTTTGGATATGATGCGGCAACCTATGAGACATCCATGGCGATGGCGGAACTGGATTTGTTGCCTGCTGTGCGCCAAGCAGATGACAGCACACTCATTGTCGCCGATGGCGCCTCATGCCGCACTCACATCAGCCATGGGGCGCAACGGCAGGCGCAACATGTGGCCGTGGTATTAAAACAGCATCTGAAGGAGACAGGTTTTGACTGAAGTGATGGAACCCGCCATGATTGTGCGCCGCTCGTTGCATGATGAACTGATAGACCGCCTGCGTGAATTGATAGTGATCGGCGACCTTGAGCCAGGCAGCAAAGTGCCGGAGCAAAACCTGGCAGCAAAATTCGGCGTCTCGCGCACTCCATTGCGCGAAGCTTTGAAGGTGCTTGCGTCCGAGGGCCTGATTACCCTTACCCCCAACAAGGGAGCAACCATATCTGCGTTAACTCTTGAAGACCTTGAAGAAGCCTTCCCGGTTATGGGGGCGCTGGAAGCGCTTTCCGGGGAATTGGCGTGCGCGCGCATTTCTGATGCGGGCATAGATGCAATTCGTCGGCTGCACGTTCAGATGATTATTCACTATCACAGCAATGAAATGCCGGAGTATTTCCGCTGTAATCAGGAAATTCACAATCAAATTCTTGCCGCCGCCGATAATGCAACGCTGACCAGCATGTACAAGAGCCTGTCGGGCCGGGTGCGGCGCGCACGCTATGTCGCCAACATATCCAAAAAGCGCTGGCAACAGGCAGTGGGTGAACACGAAGAAATCATTGATGCTTTAAGTGCGCGCAACGGAACGGCCCTGGGGGAAGTTCTCAAGCGCCATCTGGTCAATAAATTCGAAACTGTCAAAGAGACCATAGGCACGGCAGGTGCGGGCAGTTCTCAAGACGCATAACATTTTATCGCGCATTAGTGAGGTGTTGTGATTTTCCCAATCAGCAAAGAGTGCCCACATTAGACTTGGTATAATTTGATCTGGTCTAATGAAGGAACAAAAGCATGGCTCCGGCGCCAAAACCGGGTAGATATTTTCAGTCAGGCATCTTTTGGGATATGCGGTTTTTGCCGTAATCACCGCAGGATTGACATTTGCAGTGACAGCGCGAAGCGGTGAGAATACGCGGCTTGAAAAAGAACAACCCAAACCTATTGCCTCCAGTGAACCAAATCAGGATGGCAGTGCGCCACGGCGCCATTTCAGGTTGCGTAACCCGGCTGAACTGAGCAATCGGGAAGCCGATACCATTTACAAAAATATTCAGGGAAAAATGGCGCGGAACTATGCCTCATCAGGTGTTGAGGCGGCGCGTGAGTATCAGAAGTGGCAATTGTACAACACTGCCCCGTTGCGAAGTGCCACCCACGGGCGACGGTTTGTCAATCACTATGCCAACCCGATTGCCAAAGCCTATGGAAAATTTGAAGCCGCCGGGATTTTACCGGTAGGATCGATTGTTGCCAAAGACAGTTTTGCTGTCACAGATGACAAAAAAACTCTCACCGGCCCCTTGTTTTTGATGGAAAAAATGCCTAAAGGTTTCAACTATGTCAGCGGTGACTGGCGCTATACCATGATTATGCCTGATGGCAGCTTGTTCGGTACTACCAACGGGGTGGGATCAAATAAAGTGAAGTTTTGTATTTCCTGTCACCTGGCGGTGGAGAAACGGGATCATTTATACTTTCCGCCCCCACCGTTTCGAAAATAATGCGGCTTAAACGTTTGTTTCTCAGATCAATATAAAATGCTAGTGAACAGGCAGATTAAATATTGAGTGTGAAAATAGACGATGAACGAAGTTCAACCGACGATAATTCTGGTGGAAGCCCAACTGGGGCAGAATATCGGAACAGCTGCCCGTGCCATGGCCAATTTTGGTCTGGACGAAATGCGGCTGGTTACCCCGCGTGATGGCTGGCCCAGCGAATGGGCCACCAAAGCTGCTGCCGGTGCCACCCACGTGGTCGATAATGCGCAAGTGTTTAATTCAACCACTGAAGCTATACGCGATCTTCATCATGTCTACGCCACCACTGCACGCGGCCGTGATCTGGCGAAGGCTGTTTTGACGCCGGAAGATGCAGCTAAAGACATGCGTGAGCGTACAGCTCTTGGGCAACGCGTGGGCATATTATACGGGCGGGAAAAAAGCGGCCTGACAAATGACGATATTACGCTTGCCGACGCCATAATCATGGCACCGGTTGATCCTGAATTTGCTTCCCTCAATCTTGCTCAGGCAGTTCTGCTAAATTCTTATGAATGGTTCAAGCTGGGCAACTGGAGCCTTGGCGATGGCTCACGCGAAGACGGGCCGGTTAAAGGGGCGGGGCTGCGGCTGGCCGGATCATGGCCGGCAACGAAGGAGGAACTGGTAGGGTTTTTTGAGCATCTGGAAAAAGAACTTGATGAAGCCGGATTTCTCAGGCCGCCGGAGCGACGCCCGTCGATGGTGCGTAATTTGCGCAATCTGTTTCAGCGGGCAGGCCTGAGCGAACAGGAAATTCGAACCCTCAGGGGGGTGGTGGCGTCACTGGTGCGCCAGCACAAGCGCTCAAAATGACCAAACCGGTGAAATCATACAATGTGTGCGTGTTTGATTCGGGCCTCGGTGGTTTAAGCGTTGCGCGCGAGTTGCGCCAGCAGGCGCCGGATATTTCCATCACTTACTGTGCCGACAATGCCGGGTTTCCCTACGGCAACCTTTCAGCTGACGAATTAACAGAACGAACCGCCAAAGTTGTAGGCGGGCTGATTGCGCGTGAACATATAGATGCAGTGGTCATTGCCTGTAATACCGCCAGCACTGTGGTGATGGAGGTTTTGAGGTCGCGATTTTCCATACCTTTCGTCGGCGTGGTGCCGGCGGTTAAACCCGCCGCTGAAATGACCCGGACCGGTATCCTTTCGATTTTGGCCACACCTGGTACTATTGAGCGTGATTATACCCAAAACCTGATTGAGCAATTTGCCAGCAATTGTCATGTTACCCCGGTGGCGTGTCGCAATCTTGCTCATCTTTGCGAGGTTCATCTGTCGGGCCATCGGGTGGAGCAGGCCGATATTATCCTCGAAATTGCACCGGCGTTTGTTGAGCATGATGGCCGTCGCACTGATACGGTTGTTCTTGGATGCACCCATTATCCGCTGGTGATAGAAATGCTTGAATATGCCTCGCCGTGGCCGGTGTGGTTTATCAATCCATCGGCCGCCGTGGTGCGCAGGTTACTGGATGTTCTGAATTATGAAGGCCCGGTGAAAGAGGCAATAAACTCAACCAACAAAGCGTGTTTGACAGACAGCAAGGGGCTGGACCCCGCACTCAGTGCGGTGTTTTTACGCGAAGGATTTCAGAATTTAACGATTTTGTCGCTTTAAGCTTTCAAATGCACCGGATTTGATTGACATGAACACATGTTGGCGCGTATTAGACGTCACATTAGATGCGGGCTTTATGTGAGCCCGTTTTTTTGGCTTGTCCGTGGCTTTGTGGTTGGCGAAACCTCAAGCCTGTCGATCTGGTAACAGATGCAGGAGGACATGCTTTGATATTATTGAAACACTCGAAAACAACTGGAAATCGAACTTATGTCAAACCGCCAATCCGCCAAGTATAAAATTGACCGCCGTTTAGGCGAAAACATCTGGGGCCGCCCTAAAAGCCCGGTCAACCGCCGTGAATATGGCCCCGGTGAGCACGGCCAGCGCCGCCGCTCCAAACTTTCCGATTTTGGTATTCAGCTGCGCGCCAAACAAAAGCTCAAGGGCTATTACGGCAATATCAACGAAAAACAGTTTAAAGCGATCTACAAAGAAGCAACCCGGGTTAAGGGCGATACCGGTGAAAACCTGATCGGTCTGCTCGAGCGGCGTTTAGATGCTCTGGTTTATCGTGCCAAGTTTGTTCCAACAGTTTTTTCTGCCCGCCAGTTTGTCAACCACGGCCATGTTCTGGTCAATGGCAAGCGCGTCAACATCCCCAGCTACCGCCTGAAAGTCGGCGATGTGGTTGAGGTCCGGGAAAAGTCCCGCGATATGGGTCTGGTGCTCGAAGCCCAGCAAAGCCCGGAGCGCGACCTGCCGGAATATATCGAAGTTGATGAAAAGAAACTGACCGCAAAACTGATCAATATTCCAAACCTTGCGGACGTGCCTTATCCGGTGGTGATGGAACCCAATCTGGTCGTCGAATTTTATTCGCGCTAGATTTCCAATTCAATCAAGAATTTTTAAAAGCCACTCGGGGTAACCCGGGTGGCTTTTTTGCGGACCTTTGGTTTGGGTAGGAAATCGGTTATTCTGAGTAACCAGTTTTACCGGACCAGATAATGTGAACGCAGAAAACAAAAATACTTCGCACGGCGCAATCAATCTTGCGGTTGAACTCGGCAGTTGCCTTGAGCGGGCAGGGGGCAAGCCGTTATTTGCCCAGCTTTATTCTCAGATATGCCACCTCATACTCAATCAGCGCCTCAGTGGTGGTGAAAAACTGCCTTCCTCGCGGGCGATGGCAACGGATCTGGGGCTTTCGCGCACCACAGTTGTCTCGGCCTACGAACAACTGGAGGCGGAAGGCTATATTGAAGCCAGACGCGGGGCCGGGGTGTTTGTGGTTGAGGGCTTGAGCGAAGGGTTGTTTGAAAGTGTTGCGGCAACTGCGCGCCCCTTGTCTGTACCCCCTGGTAAAGAAATCACAACCTGAAAGCGTTCAGAACAGCTGAAGAATGTTAAATCCGGGCGCAGTGCTATTGTGGCGTTTGATGCGGGCAAGCCCGACCTTGACTGTTTCCCGTTTGAGCAATGGTCGCGCATTCTGGCCAAAAGCTGGCGCAGACCTGCAATTGATCAACTGTATGAAGGTGAAAATGGCGGATATGCCGCGTTAAAATTCGAGGTTTCGGCTTATTTACGCAGCGCACGCGGCCTTGAGTGCTCACCCGACCAGGTAATTTTGACATCAAGCACCCACGAGGCACTTGAAGTTTTGTCGCAGGTCTTGCTCGACGAAGGCGAGGAGGTGTGGATTGAAGATCCGGTCTATCATTCAGCCTTGCAGGCATTTATTCGTGCGTCTGTAATACCGGTGAGCATCAGGGTCGATGACGAGGGTTTTTCACTCGAACAGGCGATTGAAAAAAGTCCCCATGCCAGGCTGGTTTTCATTACACCCTCACGGCAATATCCGCTGGGGCAGACCATGAGCTTAAGCCGCAGGTTAGCGCTTATCGAGTGGGCGCGGGCCAATAATGCCTGGTTGATCGAAGATGATTACGACAGTGAATACCGCTATCGCGGCCAGCCCTTGCAACCGCTGGCTGCGCGTGATGGATTTGAGCGCACGGTATATCTCGGCAGTTTTTCCAAAGTGATGTTCCCGGCCCTTCGGCTCAGTTATATCATTGCCCCAAAAGCGCTGGTTGAGCCGCTTTTGGCCGCCATGCAATCAAGCGGAAAACAGGCTTCAATTCTCGCTCAGCCGGCATTGGCCGCGTTTATGGCTTCAGGAGATTTTGCCCGCCATATCAGGCGAACGCGGCGACTTTACGCCAAACGCTATAGCGTTCTGGTTGCGGCGCTGGAGAAATATGGCGGGGATTTGTTTGAGTTGCAGCACTATGATAGTGGCATGCACATCGTCGCCCACTTCAAACCGGTTTTAACATCAAAAATTTCAGATATCGAAGCGGCAAAACGCTTGCGTAAGCACCACCTGATCACAGCAGCCCTTTCGCAGTTTTTCCGCACAAAACCAAAACCGCAAGGGCTGGTTCTCGGTTTTGCCGCTGTGCCGGAAAAGGCAATTGACGTTAACGTCAAGAGGTTGACGGATTTGTTGCGTCAGTAAACCGGAGATCAAAACAGTGAGGTCAAAACCAATGAAACTCAGCAAACCTGATAAAATATTGGCATTATTTGATACGGTTAATTTTTGAAATTTTTCCTTTGCCATTCACTTTCAGGCAATATCTGTATTCCTTGAGATCTTTGTCGGTTTTTGTAAAAAAGCACTTTTTCAAAATTCTCTTACAGGCTGAATACGACTTTTGGGCTGGCAACCTTCCTTCAATTGTCATGGTTCTCCATGAATTGCTGCCAACCACGTAAGCCAGGGGGTGTAGCGATTTGGCGTCAACCGCTTTTGGTATGGATTGAGTAATTTACCTGGTTCTGCTCCCACACGGTGAGTCTGGAAGCTCGTTTTGCATCCTGCTTTTGTCGTCTGCGCGGAAGCTTGAGATATGGCACCTGTGCCCAAAACAAAAAGCATACACAAAATGATGCGAACTGATTTTTTCTCAACTGAATATGAAATGCGGGAATGCCCGCCTTTGGGAGCTTTCAATGATTTTTCCTTTGTGACTCGTTTGAGTTAGGTATTGCTCCCGATAGCAGCCAAACATGAACCTGCTATCCTATGCCTCTTCCAGGGCCACGCCGTTTTGCTCAAAGAAGCTGCGCAACTCGCCTTTTTCGAACATTTCGCGGATGATGTCGCAGCCGCCGACGAATTCGCCTTTGACGTAGAGTTGAGGAATTGTCGGCCAGTTGGTGAATTGTTTAATGCCATCGCGCAACTCGTCGCTTTCAAGCACATTGTGCGCTTTGAAGGCGACGCCAACGTGATCGAGGATCTGGGTTACCTGGCCGGAAAAACCGCACTGGGGAAAATCGGGTGAGCCTTTCATAAACAATACCACGTCATTGTTTTTAACTTCGGCGCCAATCCAGTCTTGAGTTGTATCTGTCATAATTTTACGTGCTCACTTTTCATGAGAGGGATTAAGATCATTAATTTGTATGTAGGCCCAACCGGCGCAAAGGTCAACTTAAGCGTCAGGGGCTCTGGTTTCCAGGGCAAGTGCGTGCAATGTGGTGCCCATGTGACCTTGCAGGCTGGCGTAGACCATCTGGTGTTGTTTGACCTTGCTTAAGCCTTCAAAGGCGGATGAGACCACGGTTGCTGAATAATGATCACCGTCTCCGGCAAGGTCCTTGATGGTGACTTGTGCATCAGGGATGGCTTTTTTTATAAAGGCGACGATGTCTTCGGCGGGCATGGGCATTGGCGTTGGCTCCTTGATCTCAAGTTTAGACGGTATTCATATAATCCGGCAACCAGCTTTCATGGGCTTTACGCAAATCTGCAAGTTTCACCTCATCACCGCCTTCGACGTGCAAAGAGTGCCCGAGAGCAAATCCCAACTCGCGTATTTCTATGCCGTTTTCCTGAGCATCCTCGAGGATTTCAAGCGATTTGGCTTTGTCGACACTGAGGATATAACGGGCCTGATCTTCTCCGAACAAAAGTGCATGGGCGGGTAAATCCTGTGACCCCAGCGAAATATCAGCGCCAATATTGGCAGCCAGCGCCATTTCGGCCACGGCTACCCACAGGCCGCCATCGGAACAGTCATGCACGTGTGACACATCGCCCGCGGCAATCAGCCCTCTGACGAAATCGCCGTTTTTACGTTCTTCGTCGAGGTCAACTGGTGGCGGTGCGCCTTTAGCGGTGCCAATAATATCGCGTTGATAGAGCGATTGTCCGAGGTGGCCGCGCTCAGGACCGATAAGCAACAAGATGTCACCTTCGGCACCAATGGAAGCGCTGGCGCGTCTTTCGGTATCCTTTATCAGACCAATGCCGCCAATTGCCGGGGTTGGCAAAATGGCCTGACCGTTGGTTTCATTGTACAGGGACACATTGCCCGAAACCACGGGGTAGGAAAGCGCTTCACAGGCTTCCGCCATGCCCTGAATGGCCCCGGCAAACTGGCCCATTATTTCCGGGCGTTCGGGATTGCCGAAGTTCATGCAATCGGTAATCGCCAATGGCTCAGCCCCGGTGGCACTCAAATTACGCCAGGTCTCGGCCACCGCCTGCTTGCCGCCTTCGATGGCGTCGGCCGTAACATAGCGTGGCGTTACGTCCGTGGTGATGGCGAGAGATTTACCGGTGCCGTGAATGCGCACTACCGCTGCATCACCGCCGGGACGGCCAACTGTGTCGCCCATGACCATGTGGTCATATTGCTCCCACACCCAGGCCCGCGAACATAAATCGGGCGAGCCCATGAGCTTGATCAGTGTGTCACCAAGCGAGCTGGGCGCGGGCACCTGGTCAAGCGCTACCTTCGCCGGTGCCGCAGCTATGGTGTATGGGCGATTGTATTTGGGAGCATTGTTGGCGAGCCTGTCGAGCGGGATATCGGTTTTGATTTCACCCTTGTGCCTTGTGACAAAATGACCGCTGTCGGTGGTAATGCCGATGACGGAAAAATCGAGGCCCCATTTTTCGAATATCTTTTTTGCTTCGTCTTCACGCCCCGGTGTCAGAACCATCAACATGCGCTCCTGGCTTTCCGACAGCAGCATTTCATAAGCCGTCATTTCTTCTTCGCGGCACGGCACCAGATCGAGATTTAATTCAATGCCAACACCGCCCTTGTCGGCCATTTCAACGCCGGAGGAGGTGAGGCCTGCTGCCCCCATATCCTGAATTCCGATAATGGCGTCCCCGGCCATCAGTTCAAGACAGGCTTCGAGCAGGAGTTTTTCGGTAAACGGGTCGCCAACCTGAACCGTTGGGCGTTTTTCTTCGCTGTCATCGTCAAATTCAGCTGAGGCCATGGTGGCACCATGAATGCCGTCGCGGCCGGTTTTGGAGCCGACATAGACCACCGGGTTACCGACACCGGAGGCTGCGGCATAGAAGATTTTATCAGCATCGGTGATGCCAACGCACATGGCATTAACGAGGATATTGCCGTCATAGCTTTTGTCGAAGTTAACTTCACCACCTACTGTCGGCACACCGATGCAATTGCCATAGCCGCCAATACCGGAGACCACGCCGGAGACCAGGTGGCGGGTTTTCGGGTGCTCGGGTGAACCAAACCGCAAGGCATTCATATTGGCGATGGGGCGCGCACCCATAGTAAAGACATCGCGCATGATGCCACCGACGCCGGTAGCTGCCCCCTGATAGGGCTCGATGTAAGAGGGGTGATTGTGGCTTTCCATCTTGAAGACCGCAGCCTGTCCATCGCCAATGTCGACGATACCGGCATTTTCACCGGGGCCGCAGATTACCTGTGGTCCGGTGGTTGGCAGTTTTGCCAGCCACACGCGCGATGATTTATACGAACAATGTTCGCTCCACATTACCGAGAACACACCCAGTTCAGTGTAACTGGGTGCGCGACCGCCCAGACTTTCGCAGACGCGGGCGTATTCTGGCTTGTTGAGGCCGTGTTCAGCGATAATTTCCGGCGTGATTCCTTCCGCCATAGGGCTTTCAATACTCAATGAAGTGTCTCCACCAGGCTGGTAAACATGGCCCTGCCGTCATTGCCGCCAAGCTGGATATCAGCCAGGCGCTCGGGGTGGGGCATAAGGCCCAAAATTGTGCCTTTATCGTTGTAAATTCCGGCAATATTGTTGGCCGAACCATTAGGGTTGGCAGTTTTTGCAATTATCCCGTCGCTGTCGCAATAGCGAAAGGCGATAAGGCTCTGGTCTTCAAGCTGTGCCAATGTATCTGTATCGGCAAAGAAATTACCATCGTGATGGGCAATTGGAATTTTGATGACATCGCCTTGAGTGTAATGACGGCTGAAGGTTGTATCATTGCGTTCAACGCGCAAAAACACATCCTTGCAGATATATTTCAAGTTGGCATTGCGCAGCATGGCACCGGGCAGGAGACCCGCCTCGGTCAACAGTTGAAAGCCATTGCAGATGCCCAGGACCGGCACGCCTGATTTTGCTTTTGCCACCACGTCTTTCATTATCGGCGATTGTGCAGCCATTGCCCCGCAGCGCAGATAATCGCCGTAGGAAAAGCCGCCGGGCAGGACAATCAGGTCGGTTTTGGGAATTTCAGCATCGCCATGCCAGACCATGTCGGCATCAGTGCCCATGGCATCTTTCAGGCTGACGGCTACGTCGCGGTCACAATTGGAGCCGGGAAAAACGATGACTGCTGCTTTCATCACTGTTCCAGTTCAATCGAATAGTTTTCAATGACCATATTGGCGAGAAGTTTTTCGCACATTTTTTCGACCTGGGTGCGGGCGGCGGCGGCGTCGTTTTCAGCCAGCTCGATTTCAATCAGTTTGCCTTGCCTGACCTGATCAATACCGTCAAAACCCAAAGAGCCTAAAGCCTGATGTATGGCTTTTCCCTGCGGGTCGAGAACACCGTTTTTCAAAGTTACTTTTACCAGCGCTTTCATAATTTTGTCCGTGTATGTTTTTTCTCAGTCATTTTTGACCAATACCGGGCCTTGCGTCTTTGAAGGTCCGTTTTCAAATAGTATTCCGAGGCGACGTGCTACTTCATGATAAGCTTCAACAAGTTCGTTTATATCCTTGCCAATAAGCTCTTTATCCAGTTTTGTATTGGTT
>JAJRTY010000055.1 GCA_024278055.1 Alphaproteobacteria bacterium
TCTCACAGACCGCCGCACTGCATAATATTCGCCTAAAGCGCCGAAATATAGGCAGAAAAACAACTGCGAAAAACACTATATTATCGAGTAATATCAATAGGTTAACTGTTGGCGGAGAGAGAGGGATTCGAACCCTCGAGACGGTTGCCCGCCTACACGCTTTCCAAGCGTGCGCCATCGACCACTCGGCCACCTCTCCTTAACCCGGTTCACAGCAATGCCGTTTACCGATGCCCGCGCACTATACTGATGCTTGCGCTTGTGACAAGCCGCCATTTATGAAAGTTCAAAAAAATCTGGTTCTGCTGCCTGTGATCACAAACCGATCAACAGATGGAGATTGCGGGAATTGCATATACTGTTTTTGATATTACCACCTATATGATAAAAAACGTATTCAGTTTTAAAATCGGCCGCCGGTCGAAAAAATGTGAGATAGCCGCGAATGTTTTTATTTGTTTTGCTTGGATGCTTGTTTCTTGTTGCCAGTGGTGTTGCTTTGGTTGCAGATATTATGCGCGCAATTGATGTTGGCCAGTTTGCCCTGACACCTTTGGGGAAAACCTGGTTTGATCTCGATTCCTCCAGTCTCAATTTCTCCCAGGCGATTATCCAGCGCTATGTTGCCCCGGAAATATGGGATCCCGGTGTTATAACCGTGCTCAACTGGCCGACGGTCTATGTGGCTGCGGGTTCCGGCGTTTTTTTGCTGCTGGTTGCCGGCATGCTGCGCACCCGAAAACGCGTCCGAAAATAAGTTTGAACCCAAAGGAGCTGCCAGATGTTCTTTCACCGACGCGATAAAACCGCGATGCCGTCAAAAAGCGAAGCCGATGCATTGCCGGGGCGCCAACAGGAAATCGAGACCTCTGAAGTTCATTTTGTCAATGGCAGAAGTCTGAAACAGCCTTATCCTCAAGGAATGGAAAAAGCTCTGTTTGGCCTTGGATGTTTTTGGGGTGCCGAGCGCATATTCTGGCAGATTGACGGTGTTTATGTGACCGCTGTGGGCTATGCGGCCGGCTTAACGCCCAATGCTACTTACGAAGAAGTATGCTCAGGAAAAACCGGCCACAATGAAGTGGTTCTGGTGGTGTTTGATCCGAAAATCATACCCTTTGAAATGCTGCTGAAGAAATTTTGGGAAAGTCATGATCCCTGCCAGGGCATGCGCCAGGGCAATGATATCGGCGCGCAATACAGATCCGGCATCTATGTCTATTCCAAGGCTCACATGGACGCTGCATTAGCCTCCAGGACAATCTATCAAAATGCTTTGGATATGCAAAAACGCGGGCAAATCACCACCGAGGTGTTGAGTGACGTGGACTATTATTTCGCCGAAGACTATCACCAGCAATATCTGGCCAAAAACCCGGGCGGATATTGCAGTGTCAGTGGCACCGGCGTGGTGTGCCCGGTTTAGCAAAGGGGATGTGTATGGTTATGTTAAAGTGGTTTTTTAGTAGCGCTCAAGCGGCGCGCAGCCTGCACTCGCTTTCGCTCGTTAGTCCAACGCTTCGCTTGTCCGGGTGCCATAAGGATAATCTTTCATTGTGGCACGGGACGACCGCAGGGAGAATTAGGCCCCAGGGGGGCCGTAGCCTTAGTGGCGCTTGAACGTTCTTAAAAAAACGCTGCTCTTAAGCAACAGCCTGTGCATTTTTCAACGCCGCGTCGATGGCGTGAAAAAGCTCAGCGGCATTGATCGGTTTGGAAATGTATGCGTCCATACCAGCGTCGAGGTATTTTTGCCGGTCACCAGCCATGGCATTGGCGGTGAGTGCAATTATGGGGATGGTACAGGCGTACCCCATGGTTTTACGAATGTGGCGAGTGGTGTCCATACCGTCCATGCCGGTCATGATGACATCCATCAAAATTGCATCGAACTTGCCGGTTTCAAGGATTTCAAGTGCGTCTTCACCGCAACCGGCAATCTCGAATGTATGGCCGAATTTTTCCAAATATGTCGAGATTAACATCTGGTTGGTTTTATTATCCTCGACAATGAGAATATGACCGTGACGCTGCTTTTCCAGTGCCAGCACATCGCTTAAACTCTGTTTTTCTCCGACCTCATCATCAGCATCGACCTGGTAAGGTTTGCATGTCACATTGAACCAGAACGTGGCCCCCTTACCTTTCACGCTGCTGTAGCCGATGTCACCATCCATCATCCCAACCAACTGGCGGCAAATGGAAAGGCCAAGGCCGGTGCCGCCATATTGTGATGAGGTTTGCGCATCAGCCTGTTTGTAGGGCGTAAAGACCTGGTCTTTCAATTTTTCGTCCAGGCCAATACCGGTATCTTTAACAGCGATTTCCAGCAGCTGTTTATCCCCGGTCCGCTCCGACACAGAAAGGCTTACATCAATAGAGCCACGCTCAGTGAATTTGACCGCATTATTGGCAAGGTTTGAGAGTATCTGGCGAATCCGCAAAGGATCGCCATACAGTTGATCGGGCAGATCATTGCCAACCTTCAGCCGCAGTGCCAGCCCTTTAGTCTGGCAGGGGACAATCAGTGTTTCTATCACCGTATCAACAAGGTCTCGCGGGCTGAAATTCTGGCAGACCAGTTCAAATTTCCCACTTTCAAATTTGCCATGATCAAGAACGTCATTCAGCACCCGCAATAATCCCGTTGTCGAGCCCTTCAGCGATTTGGCATATGTATTTTGATGGGGATCAAGGTCAGTTTCAGCCAGTATTTCCACCAGATTCATAATGGCGCCCATTTGCGTGCGCAATTCGTGGGCGACGGTGGCCACGAGTTGATCCTGCATGTGCAGCTTCTTTTCAGCCGCGCTGACGTGGGCTTCCTGCTGTTTTAGCTTTTGCCTGAGAGCGGCAATCTGGTCACTCATTGCGGCATCCGCAGAATGCCTGCTAAAATCTGGTTCAGACGGGTTTGCCATGCTTGCCGGTTTTCCTGTATTCACGCTCATTATGTGTTCGGCGCAGTTGATTAATTCAGGAGAGAAAAATACCGCAAAGGCCTTAATCTTTCGCTAAATGCTCCTCATTTTCTATCACCTCAAGCAGTTCCTCCACACTAAAGCCCTGGCAGCGCCAGGCTTTCAGGCTTTTGTCGGCAGCACTTTTGGAAAGCTTGGCCCCGGATTGATCTTTGATGAGGCGGTGATGGTTATAGACAGGCTCCGGCAACTCCAGCAACATCTGCAACAATCGGTGAATGCTGGTGGCGTGAAACACATCTTGACCCCGTGTCACTTCGCTGATGCCCTGCAAAGCATCATCTACAACCACACTGAGGTGGTAAGAGGTTGGTGTTTCCTTGCGCGCAATGACCACATCACCCCAGTTTTGCGGGCTGCATAAAACCTTGCCGTACTCACCTTGCGGGCCTGAGCCTTTTTCCTGAAATGTTAGATTATCTCCCACCAGCTCAATGGCCTTTGTCATATTGAGCCGGATGCAGGGGGGCCTGCCCGAGGCTATCATTTCAGCTGTTGTTTCAGCGTCCATGTTGCGATAAATACCCGGATATATCAAAGCACCATCGGGATCGCGTTCAGCCTTGCCCAGCCCGCTGCGTTGTTCAACATGAGCTTTGATTTCACTTCTGCTGGCCAGACACTGATAGGTAACCCCCAGCGCTTCAAGTTTTGTCAGCGCCCTTTTATAGTCGTCCATATGTTCGGATTGATACCGCACCGGTTCTTCCCAGCTAAGCCCGAGCCAGCTTAAGTCCTCCAGTATCTGCGTCACATATTCCGGGCGGCATCTGGTGTGGTCTATATCTTCAATGCGCAACAAAAACCTGCCCCGGGCAGCTTTGGCGGCCTCAAAGGCGTGAAGTGCCGAAAATGCATGGCCAAGATGCAATAAGCCGGTGGGGCTGGGGGCAAAGCGAAAAATGGGGGATGACGTCATCTTGGGGTAAGTGTAAATTCCAATAGGATTGAACTCACTATAGGTCGGGAACCTGAAAATGTCAGCCATCAATACGCAGGATGATTTGAGGCTGGCGCTTGGCGCTCTGCAGAAAATCGACCCGCGGTTTGTCAAGGTTATTGCTGCTGTCGGGGAGCCGCCCTTGCGCCGGGCAGACGATGGTTTTGAAAGCCTGGTTGATATTATTGTATCGCAGATGGTTTCCAGAGCCAGCGCTGATGCCATCATCGCGCGCATGCGCACCAACCTGCGACCCTATACGCCACAGGGCTTTCAGCAGTTCAGTCACGAGACCTATGTGGATCAAGGCCTGTCGCGGCCAAAAATCAAAACCTTTCGCGCCCTGTCAGATGCCCTGTGCAACGGAGAGCTTGATCTGGATGCATTGAAAAACCTGAATGATGACGAGGTCGCAGAAGCCCTGACCCGGATAAAAGGCATAGGTCCGTGGACAGCGGAGATTTACCTGCTCACCTGCCTTGGCCGGGCTGATATCTGGCCCGCAGGCGATCTTGCCCTGCAAATTGGTGTGCAGATGATGTGCCGGTTACCGAACCGCCCCGGCGCCGATGAGGTTCGAAAAATCGCCTCTGCCTGGCAACCGTGGCGGGCTGTTGCCGCGCGGCTGGTATGGTCATATTATGCACATCAGAAAAACCAAAAAGCATGACACAGGCGACAGAGCTACATTTTGAAAAGCGTTTCGATAATCGGGCACTCGGGCACGTCTCCCCTCGAGCACTGAGATGCCATTGATTTAAGGGTTTTTTCCATACGCTTTAAATCAGCCAGTTTCTTTTTGACATTTTCAAGATGCTCAATTGTCATGGTATGAACCTGATTACAGGTGAAATCCTGCCGGTCAACCATCTGCAGAAGCGCTCTGATTTCTTCGATTTTAAAACCGAGGCTGCGGCATTTTTTAATGAAGGATAACCGCTTGAGCTGGCTGCTGTTATACTGCCGGTTTCCACCTTGGGTGCGATCAGGTTCTGGCATCAGTGCGATGCGTTCATAATAGCGGATTGTCTCAATATTAACGCCGGTTTCGCGCGACATTTGGCCGATAGCGTAACCTGCCATATCCGGGTTTTTGGACGCCATAAGATTTTCCTTGAATCTGTATATACTACAGATATCATACTATCTCATGAGACATAAATTTTAAACTCCGGAGTTCCATCATGTCTTAATGTTGCGACACCAAAACCAATGGCGCTTACGACGTTGCCGTTATTGGTGCGGGGTCGGCAGGATTTTCTGCTGCCATAACCGCAGCTGACGAAGGTGCAACAGTGATCCTGATTGGCCATGGCACCATTGGCGGAACTTGCGTCAACGTTGGTTGCGTGCCTTCAAAAACTTTGATCCGGGCTGCTGAAACGCTTCATGTTGCCAGTGCTGCCGAGCGCTTTAACGGCATTGAGGCAACGGCAAAAGTAACCGACTGGCAGGCACTGGTGCGGCAAAAACAGGAACTGGTGGATGATTTGCGTCAGGCCAAATACACCGACATACTGCCTGCCTACGAGGCCGTAACCTATGTGGAGGGCGAGGCGAGTTTTTCTGAAGACGGTTGTTTGAGCATCGATGGCGAGCCAGTAAATGCAGGGAAAATCATTATCGCTACCGGATCCCGGCCTGCAATACCCTCCATCAAAGGCATCCGCGACGTGCCCTATCTGACCAGCACAGAAGCGTTGGAACTTGAGACCCTGCCGCAATCACTCCTCATTATCGGTGCAGGCTATATCGGCTGTGAAATAGCCCAGATTTTCACCCGCGCCGGTGTTGACGTAACGCTTGTGAGCCGTCGAGGTGTGCTGCCGGAGGCAGAGCCGGAAATCAGCCAGGCCCTCAGTCAATATTTCAGGGATGAAGGTATTTGCCTTGTCGATGGCACGGTTTATGACCATATTGAAATCAAAGATAACACCATTGTTTTGAGCGTTCACAACAGTGATGGTGCTAAGAAAATCTCTGCCGGTAAAGTGCTTATTGCCACCGGGCGCACGCCCAACACGGAAAAATTGAATTTAACAGCGGCAGGCATTGAACTGACCGGCAACAATGGCATCAAGGTCGATGCGCAAATGCGCTCAAGCCGTGCAGATGTCTATGCCGCAGGAGATGTCACCGGTCGCGATCAGTTCGTCTATATGGCCGCCTATGGTGCCAAAATAGCGGCAAAAAACGCTATGAACAACACCTCCCTGGCATATGATAATTCAATCATGCCAGCTGTGGTGTTCACCGACCCTCAGGTGGCCAGCGTTGGCCTGACTGAAGCACAGGCGCGGGCTCAGGAGATTGAGGTCAGAACTTCCGTTCTCACCATGGACAATGTCCCGCGCGCGCTGGCAGCGCGCGACACTCGCGGGTTGATCAAGCTGATTGCCGACGGTGAAACCGGCAGGCTGGTCGGAGCGCATATTCTGGCAGCGGAAGGCTCCGATACAATTCAGACTGCCGCGCTGGCGATCAAAACCGGCATGACATATGAAGAACTCGGCGCCATGATCTTTCCTTATCTCACCACCGTGGAAGGTCTCAAACTGGCAGCGCAAACATTTGACATGGATGTGAAAAAACTGTCCTGCTGTGCAGGTTGATGGCAAGGGCAGGAAAAATTATTCAACTATTTTGTAACTCATTGTAACCATCCCGGTGGTGGTGACAAAGTGGTACCCGATGTCTTTTGACCGGGGTTCCAAAGCCTGCATACAATTACCAAATGCCGACTAACCAGGAACGTTTGGACAATTGTATCAGGAGATTGGAAATGCTTTTATCCCGATTACTTAACACCATAGTGCGTATCGGCACGCTTAATGTCGTTGATGCCGATGGCAGATACCACTCGTTTTCCGGCGCTCCGGGCCCGCAGGTTACCGTTCGCCTGCACGCCCGCGCCCTGCATTACAAGCTCTACCTCAACCCGGAAGTGGCTCTTGGCGAGGCTTATATGGATGGCACCTTGACCATCGAAAAGGGTAGTCTGTCGGATCTGTTTGAGATCATGCTGAAAAACGAGAAAAATGCGCAATCTGATCTCCTCTTTGCCCTGCGCGACAGGCTTTCGCGCCTGTTACGCCGCTGGCAGCAGTACAATCCCATCGATCTGTCGCGTAAAAATGTAGCCCACCACTATGATCTTCCTGACCAGCTTTACGACCTGTTTTTAGATGGTGACCGGCAATATTCCTGTGCTTACTTTCAAGACGGTGAAGATGACCTTGCCACCGCGCAAGTTGCCAAGGAACGCCACCTCGCTGCCAAATTGCTGTTGGAGCCGGGACAAAAAGTGCTTGATATCGGGTCGGGCTGGGGGGGGCTGGCGCTTTACCTGGAGGAAGAAGGTGGCGGCGAAGTCACCGGGCTTACTCTGTCCAAGTCGCAGTTAAAGGTTGCCCGCGCCCGCGCTGCCGGGATGGGCGTTGACAAGCGGGTGAAGTTTCAGCTTCGCGATTATCGTGAACAGGAGGGCACATTTGACCGCATTGTTTCCGTCGGTATGTTTGAACATGTGGGCGTCAATCAGTATGAGCAGTTTTTCTCCAAGATCAGTGACCTGCTGAAAGATGACGGTGTCTGCGTTCTTCATTCGATTGGTCGCATGGCCGGTCCCGGCAGCACCAGCCCGTGGATCCGCAAATATATATTCCCCGGCGGTTATTCACCCTCCCTGTCGGAAACCCTGGCGGTGATCGAAAAAAGCGGTCTGTGGGTGAGCGATATCGAGGTTCTCCGGGTGCATTATGCCGAGACCCTGAAAGCCTGGCGCAGCCGCTTTGAAGCCAACCGGGCTCATATTGCCGAAATGATTGACGAACGTTTTTGCCGGATGTGGGAATACTACCTGGTTATCAGCGAGGCTGTTTTTCGTCATGGTGATCATTTTGTTTTCCAGATCCAACTGGCCAAACGCCGTGATGCGGTGCCACTGACCCGGGATTACATTACCGAGTGGGAAAACGCCCATCCGATCAGTATCGTTCGGCACAAGCCCCGGCAGGTGGCCTGATTCAGGCATTTGGAGAATGATGAATGAAGGCATTTGAATTCTCCAAAATCATAGCGGTGATGTTGTTGTGGGCTGTTTGTTTTCCCTTGATTACAGCCGGGTTTGCCTATGCACCACATCTGACTTTTGCCGCCCTTCGCGCTATCATAGCTGGTGCGGCGCTGTTGGCAGTGGGGCTGGCACTTGGCCGTCCGCTGCCCCGGGGTGGCCGGGTCTGGATAATTCTGGTTTTCGTCGGGCTGGGTGCTACCAGCCTTGCATATCTGGGCATGTTTCATGCCGCCGAGTTCGTGTCGCCGGGGATTGCCACGGTCATAGCCAATGCGCAGCCGCTGTTGGCCGCCATCCTCGCAGGCATGTTTCTCAATGAACACCTCGACACCCGGGGCAAAGCGGGTCTCGCCCTGGGCTTTACCGGAATTATCTTTATTGCCGCACCACAGCTTGTAACCGGTCAGGCTGAAAACTATGTAACAGGAATAGCCTACATTTTGCTTGCCGCGCTCGGGATTACTGTCTCCAACGTGTTGATCAAGCGGGTTGCAGGTAAAGTAGATGCCATCATGGCTATGGCCATCCAGATGCTGATTGGCAGCGTACCTCTGGCCATTGCCGCGTTTGCACTCGAACAACCGCTAAATGTTACCTGGTCACTGAATTTTATTCTGATCCTCTTAAGCCTGAGCCTTTTCGGCTCGGCTCTTGTCTATTGGCTTTGGGTCTCAATTCTGGAGAAAACACCATTGAACCGCGCCAACGCTTTCAGCTTTCTGGTGCCGGTTTTCGGTCTCGCTATGGGGGCGATGTTTTACGGTGAAGCCCTTGGCTGGCCGGAGTTTATTGGAATATTGCTGACGCTGACTGGTATCGGACTGGTTAACCGCAATGGCGGTCACGCTCCGAAATACCGGCTTGAACCTGTCGTTTCAGGAAATAAAGTGGAGTAGAAACACGATGAAATCGAAGCCGAAATCAGATGGTCCCACCGGGACAGAACAAAATGTTCTGGTATTGCAGGGTGGCGGCGCTCTGGGGGCTTATCAGGCCGGGGTTTACGAAGAACTGGCCGCCAACGGGCATACGCCGGACTGGGTTTCAGGAATTTCAATTGGTGCGATTAATGCGGCCCTTATCGCTGGTAATCCACCTGAAAAACGCGTGCAGCGGTTGCGAACATTCTGGCAGACCGTATCGTCTCATCTATTGGCCGAACCCATAATACCCGGAGAGCAGGCACGTTCGTTATTCAATGAGGCAAGTGCATCTCTTGCCGCCACTTTCGGATTGCCGGGATTTTTCCAGCCGCGTTTTCCTGTCGCAGCTGCTTTTCCATCAGGTGCGCCCGAGGCGCTCAGTTATTACGACACCGAGCCCTTGCACCGGACGCTGGAAGAACTGGTCGATTTTGATTTGATCAATGCCAAAAAGATGCGCTTCAGTGTTGGCGCTGTAAATATTCGAACCGGGAATTTCGCTTATTTCGACAACCACCAACAGACCATTGGCCCCAAACACATCATGGCAAGCGGGGCTTTGCCGCCCGCGTTTCCGCCGATAGAAATCGATGGCGAATATTATTGGGACGGCGGTATTGTCTCCAACACCCCGCTGCAATACGTTCTCGATGAGGTGCCGCGACCTGATATGCTGATTTTTCAGGCCGATCTGTTCAGTGCCAGAGGGCCAATGCCCCAAACCATCCTCGACGTTACAGAACGCGACAAAGATATCCGCTATTCAAGCCGTACTCGCCTCAATACGGATGTCTTTCGCCACAGTCATGCCTTGCGCCGCACCGCCCACCGGCTGGTCGACAAGCTGCCCAAGGAACTCAAAAATGATCCCGATGCCCGGGCATTGCATGCCTTGTGCTGCAATGCGGCTGTCACCATTGTCCATTTGATCTATCGGCGTAAGAATTATTTCACCCAATCCAAAGACTTCGAATTCTCCCGCACTTCAATAGAAGACCACTGGCAAAGCGGTGTGGCCGACGTTCAACAAACCTTTGATCATAAAGACTGGAAGACACGCAAAAAACCAACTGCGGATGTCACTGTTTTCGATCTTGCCGGTAAAGCTGGAGATTAAAGAAAGGTCACAATTATGAAAATCAACGATGTAAGGCAACGCGCCTTTGCGATGCCGCTGACCAGTCCTTCCTATCCGCCGGGCCCTTACCGGTTTGTCGATCGCGAATTTTTCGTTGTCACCTATCGCACCGATATTGAAGCATTGCGCGCTGTTGTGCCTGAGCCCCTAAAAATTATCGAGCCTGTCGTTAAATACGAATTTATCCGAATGCCGGATTCAACCGGTTTTGGCAGCTACACGGAATCAGGACAGGTGATCCCGGTTGAATTTGAAGGTCAAAAAGGCAGCTACGTCCATGCCATGTACCTCAACGCTGATTCACCCATCGCCGGCGGGCGCGAAATCTGGGGCTTTCCCAAAAAACTCGCCGAACCGGCCTTAACGACGGAAAAAGACACGCTTTTGGGAACGCTCGACTACGGTCCGGTGCGCATAGCCACCGGCACTATGGGCTATAAGCACAAATCGCTGGACCTCGGCAAGGTCAGGGAAAGCCTCGAACAGCCGGGGTTTTTGCTGAGAATATTCCCCCATGTCGATTGTTGCCCCCGGGTCTGTGAGCTTGTTCGCTATTACTTGACGGACCTCAACATCAAGGGTGCCTGGTCAGGACCGGCAGCCCTTGATTTGCACCACCACGCCCTTGCCCCGGTGGCCGAGCTTCCGGTTCTGGAAGTCCTGTCGGGCGCTCACATTCTTGCCGACCTGACGCTGGGTCTGGGTGAAGTTGTCCATGATTATATGAAAGACTAAAGGAGATAAACTGATGAAACTCAAAGATAAAATCTGCCTCATTACCGGCGCTGCCCGCGGTATTGGGGAAGGTGTTGCCAGACGCTTTGTTGAGGAAGGTGCGCGCGTCGCCATTGCTGACCTTAATCTGGAAGCGGCTGAGGAAACTGCGGTGAGACTTAGTGCCATGGGACCGGGAACCGCCATCGGCGTTGCCATGGATGTAACCGATGAAACAGCGGTTAATGATGGCGTTGCCCGCGTGGTTGAAGAATGGGGCGGTGTTGATGTACTGGTTGCCAATGCCGGTATCCAGATCGTTCACAAGATTGAGGATTTCCCGTTCGCGGATTGGAAAAAGCTGCTCGCCATCCATCTTGACGGTTCTTTTTTGACTTCGAAAGCCTGCATCCCGCACATGTATGACAACAACAGCGGTGCGATTATCTTTATGGGGTCTGTACACTCCAAGGAGGCCTCACCGCTAAAATCAGCCTATGTCACTGCCAAACACGGACTGCTCGGTCTGGCCCGCGTGATATCCAAGGAAGGCGCTGCCCACGGTGTGCGCGCCAACGTTATCTGCCCGGGTTTCGTTAAAACGCCGCTGGTCGAAAAACAAATTCCCGAGCAGGCTCAAGAGCTTGGTATTTCGGAAAAGGAAGTTGTCGAAAAAATCATGCTCGGGCAAACCGTCGATCAGGAGTTCACAACCATTGAAGACGTGGCCGAAGTTGCCCTCCTGTTTGCATCCTTCCCCACCAACGCCCTCACCGGTCAATCTCTTGTGGTTAGCCACGGCTGGTTCATGGAGTAAACCGATAGCCGGGCGTTGGGCATTGTGCCCGGCGCCCGGCTGTCAAAAACATTTCTCAACCTATCGCAACAACATAATCCCCCTCGTTCGGCTTGACCGCCAATTTCCCTAAACCTGAATAATCCGGAGACAATTCCATGTTACCCATTGAACAACTTCACCCTATTGTCGTGCATTTTCCAATCGTCTTTTTTCTGACACTCGCAGCCCTTGATATCTTTGCTTTGATTAGAAACGCTGCCCTTGATGGTCGCGGCGCCATTGCCAATCTGTCGGCCGGGCTTGCGGTTTTGGCTGGCCTTGCCGCCGTCGTCGCCTATTCGTTAGGAGATGAAGCACTGGAAGTTGCTGTGGCCAGCGGTGTCCCTGAAGCCAGCCTTGAAACCCACGAGTTGCTGGGCACCACATCGGCAATTATGCTGGCTGTCTGGGGGCTGGCGCGTGCCTATATCTGGTGGCGGCAATTGCCGTTGGGTAAAGCCCGGGCAGGGGGCATAGTTCTTGTAGAACTTGCAATTTCTCTCCTGGTCATCCTCACCGCTTATTATGGCGGGCAACTGGTCTATGAACTGGGTGTCAATGTCACTTTACCAGCCAGCTGATTAAAGGGTTTTCTGCCGGGCGGGCCTGCCAGCTACTGCATACATTAGCTAAACAGCATTGGGCATTCACGGGCGCACTTGTTACGCACGATGATGTAGATCAAGTGCAGTGTTGCCAGGCCCGCCAGCAGGCAGAAGAATGAAATATAGGCATAGCGCAGGAACAGAAAATCGACAGTAACAACACCTATCAGGGTTAATCCGAAGTATTTAACATGCCGGTAGCGCGACAGCAGCGGTGCCAGGATGATCAGCGCCAGATAAAGCGTGTTTGTTGACCAGCGCGGTGTCAGGAAATCAAGCAGCATCGTGCCTTCGTAAGCCAGTGAATCGCGGTTGATGGAAACATTAATCCAGTCCGGGTTGAACAGGTGTGGCAGATAAAGGGTCAGTCCAAAAAGCAGCCCGACGGCAGCAAAGCCAAAAAACAGATGTTTTCGCCGGCTTTCACGCGGCTCCAGCACATAGACGGCCAGGGGTATCCAGAACGGCCACATGAACCAGGTAAAAAAGATAAAAACCATAGCGCTCCATAAAACCATCTGCGGATCGTTGGTCGTCATGCCGGACCACACCAGACCTTCGGAAAACTGCTGTAGACCGGCAAAGACCGGCATCATGGCTACGGGCAGGTATTTTTTGTTTATGGTCCATGCCCGGTGACTGGCATAGGCCCCGCCCACCAGCAACACACCACCGACTGCAAAGCTGACCGTTTCAGAAAAACACATGGCATGCCCCTTTGGAAAAACAGATAAAGTAATTTATCACTCAACCATAACGCAGAATTACCATTACACGTTCAAAAGTTTGATTATCCCGAAAATCCCCCATCGGCGAGAAATTTCAGCTCCTCAGCACTCGACGTGCGTCCCAGCACCTGATTGCGATGGGGAAAGCGGCCAAATTTTTCGATGATATCGCGATGAATGTGGGCAAATCGCAGGTTTTCCGGATCGCCTATTGTGCCAAATAACTCGATACTGCGATCCTGTATCTCAAGGTCTTCACTATGTTGAAAAGGCATGTAAATCCATAAGCGCACATTGATGGGGAATTCAATGTCCTGTCGCTTTGCTATGAGGCTCAGACTAAGGCCAAGCGCTTTTTCATCTGTGGCAAACGCCTGGGGGGAGTTGCGGTACAGGTTTCGTGAAAACTGATCGAGCACAATTATTAAAGCCAGCGCACCCTCCGCGTTCTTTGACCAGTCATCAATAACGCCGGTTGCTGCTTTGCCATGCAATGTCAAAAATCTGTCCCGGATGGCGGCATCAAAGGTGTCGTCCCTGGCAAACCACTTTTTGGCACCGGCTGAGAACCAGAAGTCAAGAACGTCTCCAGGTGTCGGCAGCTCTTTGTCAGAGGCGTAAGTCACCAGCAACAATCCTGTCATAGAGGGCCACGCCGAGAGCTTGAATGTCACCGCTTTCCGCATCATTGAAAAATAACCTGTCGTCAATGGCTCCAGGGTCAAACCCCTGTTTGACCAGATCGACTTTTCGCTGCTTGAATGTGCCGGTGGCTTCAATCTGTGTCTGCATGCGAATGAACAGCGGGCGCGCATATACCGGCAGTTGAAGGGTCAGGTAAATGCCGAATTCCTCGATATCAAAATCATCGTTGGTGACAAGTCCAACCATACCGGCGCGACCGTCATGATCTGGAACGTGGACGCCATAGACGTTGGCTTCAAGCACGCCGGGAAATACAGAGATAGCTTCGGCAACTTCTGATGTTGCGACATTTTCCCCCTTCCAGCGGAAGGTGTCGCCGATGCGGTCAATGAAATAGAAATAGCCAAGGTGATCGCGCTTCATCAAATCCCCGGTGCGAAACCAGATATCGCCTTTTTCAAAAACATCGCGCAGGATTTTCTTTTCGGTTTCGGATTTATCCGCATAGCCATCGAACCGGTTGGTGGGGTTTTTAGGGCTGTCAATCACTTTGCCAATGACTTCACCGATGACGCCGGGTGCGCATTTTATACAAAAGCCGTCAGGCCCCCTGGCAGCGGCTTCTTTCTCGGTGTCAAACTCGACAATTTCGGTGTTGAAAATCTTCTCCGCCCACTTTGGGATACGGCCCACGGAGCCTGGTTTGCTGTCATAGTTTAACAGCACCACATTACCCTCGGTGGCGCCGTAAAACTCAAGGATTTTTGGCAGGCCAAACCGGTCGCGAAATTTCTCCCAGATATCGGGCCGCAGGCCATTGCCGCAACACAGTCTGATCTTGTGCTTGTTCTCATATTCATCGGGCGGGCAATTGACCAGATAACGGCACAATTCACCGATATACTGAAACATGGTGGCGTCATATTTGACGCAATCGGACCAGAAGTTGCGGGCGGAAAAAGTATCACGCAAAATAGCCGCCCCGCCCACGGTCAAAACCGTTCCCAGTGCCAGCACACCGCCGCTGGAATGATACAGCGGCATGGCGATATACATGCGATCATCAGGCTTTGCATTCACAGCGGCCGAAAATCCGTTCATGATTGATTGCACGCGGTAATGGCTGATATTTGCAGCTTTCGGCAGGCCGGTGGTGCCGCTGGTGTAAATGTACAAGGCGGGATCATTAATCGTGAGCGCAGGCTTGACGGCCTTGTCAAGAGCGCCGGGAAGCGCATTTTCCAAAGCCTCATCGAGGTTTTCAGCACCCCTGATGGCACCCCCCCAGGCCCAGATAACCGGCGGTGAATAAAGATGGGGCAGAGCGGTGGCAAGATTATGCTCTAACTCAACATCGACAATCAGATGTTTGGCATCAACAATCGAAATGCAGTGGGCAAGTGAGTTCTCGGTCAAGTTGGTATTGAGCAGAGCGGCCACCCCACCGGCGCGAATAATACCCAGCCAGGCTATGACATACTCCGGCTTGTTGGGCATCAGCAGACCAACGACATCGCCTTTTTTAACGCCAATTGATTGCGCCCAATGAGCGTAGCGGTTGGCGCGCTGTTCCAGCTCGCCATAGGTAACAGTCTGATCGAGATAATAAAAGGCTATGCGGTCTTTGTGTTTCACAGCCAGCCGGCTGATAGTATCGCTTAACGTCGAGTTGGGGTTTTTCTGTAACGGTTTTAGCCGCTTGAGCATGCGCAAGGCGCCGGTGAAATAAAGATATTCGGAACGGATGCGATCAAATAATCCCAACTTTAGTGTTCTCCCGATTAGCGCGGCAGGATGCCAAGTTCTGGAAACGGGATAAAACCTACCATATCGCCGGGTAAAACACGAGATACACTCTCATCAAGTTCGATCAGACCGTTAGCTGCGCGCAAGGATGAAATAAGTCCGCTGCCGTCACTGGGAAATTTATGAGCCTGTGGCCGGCCTTGTGCATCGCCTTCGATCCAGCCGCGCAAAAATTCGCGACGATCGGTTTTCTTGCGTTCTATTGTGAATGCGGCGGGCACAAAATATCGTTGCGGCGTCACCCAACGGCCACCACCAAGGCGTAGCAGCAGGGGGCGCACATAGAGCATGAAACACACCATGACAGCGACCGGGTTTCCGGGCAGGCCCAAAATGACTTTATCGCCAATTTGGCCAAAGCTCATTGGTCGCCCCGGCTTTATCGCCAGTTGCCAGCTATGCAATGTGCCAATCCTGTTTATGGTTTCGACCACATGATCCTCTTCACCACGGCTGGCCCCGCCCGAGGTGATGATGACATCATATTTTTGCGCTGCATCCACCAGCAGCCTTTCAACATCGTTAGAGGTGTCCGGGGCAATACCAAGATCGTTGACATTGGCACCGGTGGCGGTGATCAGAGATTGCATCAGGAAATAATTGGCATCATACACATTGCCCGGGGCAAAAGGTGTGCCGGGGCGGATGATTTCATCGCCGGTGGATAAAAGTCCGACGCTCAAAGGTTTGAAACAGGTCAGTTGATCGCGCCCGCATGAGGCAATAGCGGTAAGTTCCGGTGCTCTCAATCTTTCACCGGCAGCCACCACAGTCCTGCCCGCGCCCAGATCCTCACCGGCTTGGCGCAAATTGATGCCTTTTTTTATGCCGGCGGGAAAAGCAACCTCCCCATTGTCTTCAACGATGACATCTTCCTGCATGATAATCGTATCGGCAGCCTCCGGCACTTGCGCCCCGGTAAAAATGCGCGCGGTGGTGCCGGGTTTTAACGCAGTCTCCGGCACGTTGCCTGCGGGAATGCGCATGCTCACCGGCAGCCGTGTTTCGCCCTCAGGGTCAATGTCGGCAAAGCTAAGCGCATAACCGTCCACAGCGGCATTATCAAAGGCTGGAATATTGCGCGGAGCCACCACATCATCGGCCAGAATACGGCCATGTGCATCTGTCAGACTAACGCTTTCAACACCTGCAATCGGCGAAATACCGTTGCGTAAAATCCCCAGTGCCTCCTCATGACGCAGCCGGTCTTTATCATGCAAAAAGCAATCATCCAACAGCCGTCTTTGTCCGTCATTCACTGTCATGATTTACGCAAACCCAAATGGTTTATAATAAAATCGGTAATTTTTTCAGCATCATCGCGGGCAAACACCGGAACCTCCTGGTCAACAAGGGGATCATCACAGGCTATCGCCACAATGTTTACATCATCAGGCGCGAGTGCGGGATGATCCAGATCAAGCCGCCGCACTTCAATTTTCGGGTAGGCCTCGCGCTTGAAGCCTTCAACAATAACGATATCACAGGGGCTGAGCCGCGCCAGCATATCTTCAAATGTCGGCTCCTCGCTGCCACGCAGTTCATGCAGGATAGCCCAGCGTGAACCCGATACAATGGCAACCTCATGGGCGCCGGCCTGGCGGTGAATAAAACTGTCACGGCCCTTCTGGTCGAGATCAAAACCATGGTGCGCATGTTTGATGGTGGATACTCTAAATCCGCGCGCCGTGAGTTCTGTCACCAGTCGCGATGTAAGTGTGGTTTTGCCGGAGTTTTTAAACCCGGCAACTCCGAACATAGGCGTGCTCAAACCATATTCTCCCCGATTAATCTTTTTGCCTGTTGCAAATCTTCCGGTTTGTTGACGTTAAAAAACGGATCATACGGATCGGTGGAAAAATCTACCTGCACCAGATTGAAGCGATCGGTCCAGTGCAAAACCTTCCTGACCCCATCAACAACCAGAGCGTGGCGCAGATCATCCGCCAGACCAACCGGCCACATGCCAAACACCGGATGGCGATTACCGTTCGACGTTGCCATCGCCATATCAGCGCCATTTTCTTCAATTGCCGCTGCAAAACGCGCTACCAGATCAGCCGGGAAAAACGGTGTGTCGGTTGCCATTGTCACCACCCATTTGGCTTGGGGTGCATTTTCGCGCGCCCATTCCTGCCCCGTCAACACCCCGGCCAGGGGGCCGACAAAGCCGTCCACCGTATCAGCCACAACCGGCAGAGAATAGTCTGTAAAGCGCGCCGGATCACCATTTGCATTGAGAATGAGCGTGTCGACCTGAGGTTGCGCCCGTTCGACCACGTGGGCCAGCAACGGTCTGCCATCAAGATCATTGAGGGACTTGTCACCACCACCCATGCGCCGCGACTGGCCACCCGCCAGCATAACACCAGCAATCATGTGACCGCACCCTTGCGCCGGTGCTTTTCAGCTTCATCGCTCATCGCTGACACATCCATATCATAATCAAGTCGCTGCTCACCGGCCAGTGCAACAAAGCGTTTGCCGCGTGCGCGTCCAATCAGTGTGAGATTGGCCTGCCGCGCCAGATCAACCCCCCAGGCAGTAAAGCCCGAACGTGAGGCTAAAACAGGAATGCCCATGTGTACGCATTTTATCACCATCTCGCTGGTCAACCGCCCGGTGGTATAGAAAATCTTGTCATCAGCGGGAATATTGTTGAGAAACATGTACCCTGCAATTTTATCAACCGCATTATGACGTCCCACATCTTCCATATAGACCAACGGTCTGTCCTCGACACACAGCGCACAACCATGAATGGCTCCGGCTTTGAGATACAAGGAAGGCTGGGTGTTTATTTTTCGGGTAATGGCATAAAGCCACGAGGTTTTTAAAACAGCGTCTGCTGCCAGTTCCTTTTCAGCAAAACACTCCATCACATCACCGAAAATCGTCCCCTGAGCACAACCGGACGTGCGGGTTTTCTTCTTCAGTTTTTCCTCAAAATTGGTTTCGACAGCGGTTCGGACCACCACAACCTCAAGATCATCATCATAATCAATGCCGGTAATCTCATCGTCAGATTTAAGCATATTCTGATTGTGTAAGTACCCCACCGCCAGCATCTCGGGCTGATCGCCAATGGTCATCATGGTGACGATTTCCTGTGAATTTAAGTACAGCGTCAACGGCCGCTCAATCACCACCTGCGTCTCAACCGGCTTACCCTCGTGATCAATGCCTGCAACCGACTGGCTCAGGCGCGGATCATCGGGGTCAGGCGAAATCGCAAATTCCTGCAAAGGCTGATTGCCACTCATAAAATACTGCCGTAAAAATTAAGTTCCGGAAGTGTATCTTAGCCGGTCCAGCCCATATATGATAGCAAATCAGCAGGCAGTGGAGCAAAATCAACCGTGAAGTCAAAAACAAGCGAAAAACTCGACGTAAGAGGTCTGCAATGCCCGTTGCCGGTGCTCAAAGCACGCAAAAAAATGCTGTCCATGCAACCGGGCACAACCCTGATAGTTGAAACCACCGACCCGGCTTCCGTCATAGACTTCCCCCACTACTGCAACGAATCCGGCCACGAACTGGTAGCGCAGACGGCAGAAGGCGAGGTGTTTGTTTTTACGCTGAAGGTGAAGCAGGAATCTTAGGGCGGTTTGCCATCTTCTCCCTGTGCGCCATATAAAATGCGCTGGCAATGATGATTGCAGCGCCAACCCACGTCCACAGGTCGGCAACTTCGCCAAACAGCCAGAAGCCGAAAATGGAAACCCAGATCAATTTGAGAAAATCAAACGGCAGCACCACCGTGGTTTCTCCTTCTTTCAAAGCTTGAGTGAGAGCCAGTTGCGCCAATGTGCCGGCCAACCCGATCACCACCAGCCATCCCCAGGCTTCAGGCGATGGTGTGCGCCATACCCACAGTGCCGGTATGAAGGCGAAAAAAGCCAGCATCACATTCATGTAACTGGTAATCGTCATGGCACCATCGGTGCGTGACAACACCTTGATGACGATCATGGTAATGCCCCATAAAAACGCAGATGACAGCACCAGGATTGACCCGAGATCCATCGGAATGATGCCGGGGCGCAGGATAACCAGCGTACCGCTAAACCCGAGCAATATTGCACTCCAGCGGTGCAGCCTGAAGCGCTCTCCCAGAATAACGACGCTGAGAACGGCTGCAAAAATAGGTGCTGAAAAGCCCAGTGCCGTTACCCGGGCAATTGGCGCAATGCTTAACGCTGTAAAAAACGCCAGCATCGCAACTATATTCAAAACCCCGCGCAAGGCATGCAGGGGTAAGCGTTTGGTTTTGAAGGGGGCAAAGCCATGTCGCATGAGCATGGGAATAAAAATCAACATGCCGAAAACATTTCTGAAAAAGGCAATCTGAAACGGGTGCAGCTCGGCAGAAACATAGCGAATCAATGTATGCATAACGGCAAAACCTACCGTTGATGCCGACATATATAAGATCCCGCGCAGCGTCGGCGGAACCCGCGCCCAACGCGACATCAGGATCGCTAATCTTCTTCTGATCGACATAGGGGCCTTGCAAACAAATGTAGGAGGCACATCGAAACGGGGCAGGAGGAGTCTGGTGAATTATGATTCCACCAAAACATTGGACTCACTCATAAGCGGTGTCAAGAAGATGGTCTCAAGCAGTGGAAGTAATTTTATTACCCGTCCAACATATGTTTGCGATCGTTTTCATTCCTGGCAAAGCCCACTGAGATCACGCCATCGCGGCAGAACACCGGGCGTTTGATCAGGGCGGGGTGGGTTACCATTAGCTGAACGGCCTTGGCATCATCCAAAGCTTGCTTGTCGCCATCATCGAGTTTGCGCCAGGTGGTGCCGCGTTTGTTGAGCAGGGTGTCGAGGCCCACTTGTGCCAGCCAGTGGTGGATTGTTTCGGCATCGAGTGATATACCGCGCAGATCGAAAAACTCATGTTCGACACCTTTTGCCGTCAGCCATTTACGCGCAGCCCTACAGGTGTCGCAGTTTTTGAGGCCGTAGATTTTGAGCATGTGCTTCCCTATTTGTATTTAATTGGCGTGCCTGCCACCAGCGATAATGGGTTTTCCTGCTCGAAGGCTTCCAGCACGGCTTTTTTGTCTATTGCGCCGATGAACGAATTGAGCAGGGACGACAGCCTGGCCTCGCCCACATCCTTGGTGATGAAAACAATGCGGGTGCGGTGATCATCGTCGGGCCAGCCGACAAGTTGCGCTGGCGGGTGAAACACATGTTGAACCCCGTGAATGACCACCGGCCTGTCGGGTTGCTCAGCCAGCTTGACGATGCCTTTTATGCGCAGGAGATTGGCCCCGTAGGTTGACAGCAACACTTCAATGAACAGATTAAAATCATTGGATTTAATCGCTTCGTCATGGGTGATGCAAAAGGCCCGGATATGTTTGTCATGGCGATTGACATCATGATGGTGGTGGGCACCGCTATCTTCCAGCGCCTCTGTGCGCAACCATTGCGCCACATCATTGCTTTTGGTTTGGGGATTATACAGCCCGCAACCAAACAGGGCTTCGGGGTTGGCTTCCCCTTCGGCGGCATTCAAAATAGTGGCGGTGGGGTTGAGGCGCTTGAGCCGTGAAATCAACGGTTCGGCATCCTGGGTATCGTTGAGCATATCGGTCTTGGTGAGGATTATCCGGTCAGCCACCGCTGCCTGTTTGACCGCCTCGGCAAACTGGTCCAGCGTTGCTACACCGTTAATCGCATCAATGGTCGTCCACACCCCTTCAAGCCGCAAACGATGCACCAGATAAGGGTGGTTCATGGCCACATGCAACACCGGGGCAGGGTCCGCCAGCCCGGTGGTCTCAATGACAATACGGTCAAACGCCTTGATGTCGCCCGCATCACGCCGCGCCAGCAGGCCCTGAACCGTGTCGACGAGATCGCCGCGCATGGTGCAGCACAAGCACCCCGACGACATCTCCACCACAATGTCTTCGTCCGCCGTTTCAACCAGCAGATGATCAAGCCCGACTTCGCCAAACTCATTGATGATGACAGCCGTATTGGCCATGTCTTTATGGTTCACCAACTGGTTGAGCAAGGTGGTTTTGCCGCTACCCAAAAAGCCGGTGAGGATGGAAAAGGCAAGGGGAGTATCGTTGCTCAAAACCGGATCCTATTTGAAGTATTCAGGAAATTCCTGTGCCAGTGCTGCATGGATGCGAGCGCGCACTGTGATACTATTATCAGGCCGCTCAAACGTTTTGCCGGTGACGGTTTCAAACAGCTGAATGTATTTTTCGCTGAATTCCAGCAGCACCTCGCCGGGGATTTCCGGTATGGGCTCATTATAGGGATCACACCGCGCAGCAATCCACAATCGCAGGAATTCCTTATCCAGACTTTCGGGTTCATCGCCGCGCTGGATGCAGCTTTCATAAGTGTCCGAAATCCAGTAGCGGCTTGAATCGGGCGTGAGAATCTCGTCGGCCAGAATGATTTCGCCCTTTTCGTCGATGCCGAACTCGAACTTGGTATCAACTAAAATTAGCCCGTTTTTCGCAGCTATTTCGCGACCACGCTCAAACACCGCAAGGCTCTTGGCTGAGACATCTTCCCATTGCTGTGGTGTCAGAATTTTCTGTTCGAGAATCTCGGCCTCAGTGATGGGGTAATCATGCTCACCGGCGCTGCCCTTTGTTGTCGGTGTAATCAGAGTGTGCGGCAGCTTCTGGTTTTTGACCATTCCCCCGGGCAACTCATGTCCATAAGGTTTGCGCTCACCATTTGCATAGATCGTCCAGATCGCCGTTTCCGTAGAGCCGGTGAGGTAATCACGCACCACCATTTCAATCGGCAACATATCAAGGCGCCTGCCAACCACCACATTGGGGTCGGGATAGCTGATAATATGGTTGGGGCAGATGTCGGCGGTCTGGTCAAACCAGAAACGCGCAATCTGCGTCAGCACATGGCCCTTGTAAGGCACGCATGCCAGCACATGATCAAAGGCAGACTGGCGGTCGGTGGCAATCATGATGCGGCGGCCATCGGGCAGATCATAGGAATCGCGCACCTTGCCGCGCTGAAAATCGGGCAATTCCTGAAACTCGCCATCGCTTAACACGGCTGAAAGCGTTTTGGTATCTTCATCAGA
>JAJRTY010000056.1 GCA_024278055.1 Alphaproteobacteria bacterium
GTCTCGTCGACTCACCAGGGAATAAAAGGGAGTAACTCCATGAAGACGTTCGGTAGCAAAACACAATTTATGCTGGCGCTGTCCACGGGACTGATTAGTTCCATGTTTTTTTTGGGCGTTGTAAATGCTGCCCAGGACGGTAAGGGGCCAATAAAACCGATCAAGGTAGATGCCAAAAAAGCTGAACTGGGCAAGCGTTTGTTTTTTGACCCGCGGCTTTCCGGTGATGCTGCGATCAGTTGTGCGACCTGTGACCAGCCCAGCAAGGGTTTCAGCGACGGGCTGCCTTTATCCAAAGCCTATCCAGGTTCAAAAGGATTTCGCAACACACCTACTTTGATAAATACCGCAACCCGGAAGAACTGGTTTCTTGATGGTCGCATCGGCACCAATCTGAATGATGTCACGCGTGAGATGATCACCGAAGATTACATCATGAATATGGACATGCGCCTCATGCAGGAACGCCTTAAGCAGGATCCCGTATATGTGAAGATGTTCAAAGATGCCGGTTATGGTGAGCCCTCCAACGGGTCGGTTCGAAAGGCCATACCTGAGTATCTGAAAACGCTGACATCGCGCAACTCCCCGTTTGATAAAGGAACAATGACACCCGCCGCCAAACGCGGTTATGAATTGTTCAAAGGCAAAGCTCAATGCGCCACCTGTCATAGCGGAGCAAATTTCACCAACGACAAGGCCTATAATCTTGGCGTCCCGGAAAACCCGGAAATCTGGTCCGATCCATTGCGTCATATGACCTATGTCGCCTTTGGCACGTTTATGGGCATTAAAAACATCATGAATATCCGCCGTGACGTCGGTGCCGACATCATCAATCCCAAAGCCGATGGCTCCAATGTTGGAAAATTCGTCACGCCGACTTTGCGCGAATTGAAATTCACAGCCCCTTACATGCATAACGGCATGTTTAAATCACTGTTTGAAGTTGTTGCTTTTTACAATCAGGGTGGCGGTGAAGACAAAAACAAAAACCCGGACTTAAAGCCGCTCAAACTAACCTTCGGAGAACAACAGAATCTTGTTGACTTCCTTGAGGCTCTGACAGGCGATCCGCTGACCACCGAGAAGTTTGTCTGGAAGGAAAAAATCCCCACCAATTACACCGCCATTGAAAACTGGCGCGACGTAAAAAACTAGATCAAGGGAGATAATTCGATGAAATATTTGAAGACAATATCGGGTCTCCTTGCCGGAGCACTCATCACCACCGCCACAATTGGCATGGTATATGCCCGATCAGATGTGCCGCCATTGGCACCTCTGGGAGATCCTCCAATACCGGCTGACAACAAACAGTCAGAGGCTAAAATCAAGCTTGGCAAGATGTTATTCTGGGACCCCCGGCTTGGTGGTGACGCATCCACCGGCTGTGTTACCTGTCACGAACCCGATCAGGGTTGGGGGTTTGGTGATGCATTGTCGCGCGGTTATCCCGGTACGGTTCACTGGCGCAACAGTCAAACGGTAGTAAACTCTGCTTACCTGATGAAGCTGTTCTGGGTCGGCGCCGCCTCGTCTTTGGAAAAGCAGGCTCCTAGTGCCGCCAAAGGGGCCGTTGCCGGCAATGGTGAAAATGATGTGATGGAGGCACGACTGGCTTTCATTCCGCAGTACCGCAAACTTTTCAAAGAATCTTTTGGCACCGAATGGCCGCTGATTTCGGATGCCTGGAAGGCCATTGCCTCGTTTGAACGCACATTGATCCACAATAATACACCACTGGACAAATATCTGCGTGGCGACAAAAAAGCTCTCACTTCTCAGCAAAAGCGTGGCATGGAACTGTTCAATGGTAAAGCTGGCTGTATCGCCTGCCATAACGGCGCACTTGCCACCGACCAGAAATATTACAATCTGGGTGTCCCGCCTTCCGAGCGCTGGGAAGAAGACGGTCTGGCCCAGATCACCTTCCGTTATGAGCAATATGCCAAAGGTGTCACGCAGAAAATGTATCGTAAAATAAAGGACGATGCAGGCCTCTATTATCGCACCAAGCAAAAAGTCGACATGGGCAAGTTCAGAACCGCACCCCTGCGCTATCTCAAATACACCGCACCCTATATGCACAATGGTGCGTTCTGGGATCTGACAGAGGTTGTTGAATTCTACAACCAGGGCGGTGGTGAAAACGATTTTACTGATGGCACCATGGCGAAAAGCAAATCGCCTTTAATCAAGCCTCTGGGATTGTCTGAAAAAGAAGTCGAAGACCTGGTGGCTTTCCTTGACGCCTTTAGCGGGGAAGAACTGGCAGTTAAACCACCAAAACTTCCTCCATATGCACCACTACCCAATCCGGCAAAAAATTAAAGGGGATCAATAATGGCCAAAACAACTGTCTATAAAAACACCCGATCGAGAAAGCAACTGGCAAAAGAAGTCGGTCACAAATGTCTGGTTTCGCGCCGCAACTTTCTTATCGGCACCGGGGCAACGACTGTCACTGTGATGGTGACCCTGAACCCGGGGACTGCTGACGCCAAAGATGTGCCCGCGCGGATCACAAACTACCCCCGCAAGTATATTTGCAAGTTGTCCGAATTGAAACAGGATGAACCTTTTGATTTCTCCTACCCTGATGAGGGCGAATATTCTGACAACATGGTGGTGAAGCTTGGCGTTAAAGCTGGCGGTGGCTTAGGTGAAGGACAGGATATTGTCGCCTACAATTATGCCTGCACTCACCAGGGCAACTCATTGTCCGGCAGCTACAAGGCCGAAACCAAGTCACTTGGTGCCTGCCCGCTTCATCTTTCAACGTATGACCTCACCCGCCACGGCATTTTGATCTCTGGTCAGGCTTACCAGAGTCTGCCGCAAATCTTGCTCGAAATCGAAGGTGACAATGTGTATGCCACCGGCATTTTTGGACTGATTTTTGGTCGCGAAAACAATCTGCACAGCTAATTCGGGAGAAGAGAGTTATGTCAAAACCTTATTATATTCCAGAAACAGATGTACCCCTGCCCCCCAAGGATGCGGATGTCATTTCAACAGCGTGCGATTATTGCATCGTCGCCTGCGGTTACAAGGTTTATCGCTGGCCGGTAAAAGGCGGCAGGCTGGGCGGGCCCAAAGCTTCAGAAAATGCCTTTGGTGTCGATTTCCCCGTGGAAGTGCTCGGGCCCTGGGTTGCCCCCAACCAGCACAATATCGTGCTTCACGAAGATGAACCTCACCATGTGGTAATTCTGCCAGACAAAGACACTGAAGCAGTTAACACAGACGGTGATTCATCCCTTCGCGGTGGTTGTATCGCACAAAAATGCTACAATCCCCAATCCCCCACGCGTGACCGCCTGACCACACCTTTAATGCGTATTCACGGCATTCTTCAACCGGTCACCTGGGATCTGGCTCTTGATGTGGCCGCCGCTGTTGCCAAATATGTAATCAAAAAGCATGGACCTTTGGCTTACGGCGTCAAAACATTCTCCTATCAATTTATTGAAAACACCTATGCGGTCACAAAGTTCGCGCTCGGGTCTATCAATACAGCAAACTTCACCTTTCACGACACGCCTTCCGATGTGTCTTCAACACCGGGTTTCCGCAATGCCGGTTTTGACAATTTTGCCCCCTCCTATGAAGACTGGCGCGATGCGGAAACCCTGTTTATCTGCGGCACCGATCCTTATGAGACCAAAACAATCCTGTTCACCCAGTGGATTATGAAAGGCATACAAAACGGACAGAAAACCATCATGATGGTTCCGCGCCGCACTGCCGGTGTCGCCTATGTTGAGCAAAATGGCGGCCTTTGGCTTGATGTAACACCGGGCACCGACCTTCTTGTGGTCAATGCAATTGCCCGCATCATTGTAGAGAACGGCTGGCAGGACAAAGAGTGGATAAAGAACTGGGTCAACGACAAGTGGGGATCATCATCAGGATTTGGCCAGGGCACACGTAACACACCTTGGCAGTGGCGCACCACCTGGGGCCAGTTCCAGACCAAAGGCTTTGAAGACTGGAAAAAATGGCTGTTGTCGCAAGATGACTACACGCTGGAAAATGCATCGAAAATCTCCGGTATTGATGCCGAGAAAATTCAGCTTGCTGCCGAAATGATGGCAAAGCCCGTAAAAGGCAAACGGCCGAAAACATCGATCATGATCGAAAAAGGATTCTACTGGTCAAACAATACCGGTAACACTGTCGCCATCTCGGCTTTGGGTATCATAGTAGGTGCCGGGGGCAGACCTGGCCAGATGATCGGTCGTGGCGGTGGCCATCAGCGCGGTGGCGTCAGGGGTGGAAAATATCCACGCAACAAGTCGCCCATGAAATTGCCCGGACGTCGTCGCCGCGCACTTGACACCGACACCTGGACCATGGCCGGTCACACCCGCATGGCCCATGTCATCGGAACCACCTGGATTCAGTCCATGTGTGGATCATTCGAACTGGCTGCCAAGTTCCATGAGCTCACCAATGGCAATCCGCATCAGGTCCGCTCTCTCAATAAAGACAAAATAATCGAAACCTTGATAAAGCGGGCAGATTCAGGTGGCATGGTGATCATTAACCAGGATATTTATCTGGTTGATCCGATCGGCAATCAGTTTGCTGATATTATCTTCCCGGCAGCAACATGGGGAGAAGAAGACTTTATGCGCGCCAATGGTGAGCGCCGTCTGCGCCTGTACCAGAAATTCTATGATCCTCCGGGCGATGCCAAGCCGGACTGGTGGATCATAGCCCAGTTGGCCACCCGCATGGGCTTCAAGGGTTTTGACTGGAAAAATTCTAACGAAGTTGCAGAAGAAACCGCACGTTTTTCACGTGGCAGCCGAAAAGACTACAACATGGTCAAGGTTGCAGCCAAACGTGAAGGCAAAACCCTGCATCAAAAACTTAGGGAATTTGGCACTAATGGTATTCAGGGCCCGGTGTCGATGTTGGATGACGGCACTCTGGTTGGCACGAAGCGACTGCACGATACACAACGCAAATTGTCGCCAACCGGTCCCGCCGGAGCCAATATGATCAACAAGAAGGCAACGCATTTTAATTCGCAAACCGGTCGTTGCAATCTTGAAAAGGGACAGTGGTCCTGGTTTTCGGATTACTGGGAATGGATGAGCCCCAAGGATGATGAATTATGGTGTACATCCGGTCGTTCAAATGAGCGTTGGCAATCAGGTTTTGACGATCGCCGTCGCCCCTACATCGTACAGCGCTGGCCTGAAAACTGGGTAGAGATCAACCCGGAAGATGCCAAAGCACGTGGCATTGAAAGCGGCGACATGGTTATGATCTACTCCGATCGCGTGCCCTCGCTGAAGGAAACAGTCCTTGGGGTCGAAGGGGATGACTACAAGTTCTCCGGCCAGTTGAGAAATGGCAATGTCGAGTTCAGTGAAGCAGCCGTTACCGCTGTCGCCATGGTCACCCGCGCTGTAAAGAAAGGGGTTCTTTATATGGATTTCCTTCACACATCGCAGCCGGCAAATGCATTGGAAGGACGCGTGGTTGACTGGATGAGTGGTAACTACAACTACAAAATGGGAGTCGCCAGGATCAAGAAAATCGGCGTATCCCCATATAAGAATACGTTCCGGTCCATGTCTTTTGCACCGCGCGATATCCCGGTATGATCACTAACGCGATTGATTAGAACCAAAGAACAATGAACCCGGAGGAGACTTAGTTTCTTCCGGGTTTTTTTATTTTTCAAATCAAAGCAAATGAATGTTGAGCGCAGGCATTTTAGAACGAACAGACTTGACATATGTCAAGGGCGACCTCCGGCGAATGTGTTCAATTAAACCCTCTATACAGGAAGTTCTGGGACATTGATCATGGTAACAAGAGCGAAATCTGCAAAAGAAAGAACATTTGCCCAACTAAGCGATCTGGTTTTAGAGGGGTTGGATATTCATCGTTGTGCAGCAGCAACAGCGTTGGGGAAGATTTCTCATCCTGCAGCCGGAGCAGTGTTGCAAAAGGCCCTGCTGGATGAGGATGAGGATGTTCGAACTGATGCCGCAGCCGCTTTGCTCGAACTCAATGAAGCGCAAGCTGCCAGTGCCATTATGGAAAACCTTCTTGGGGATCCCTGCCCTGAAGTAAAACTGTCTGCAATTGAACTGCTCACCAGCGTTAACCATCGCCAGGTCGTTCCCTGGTTGCACACTATAGTTGCTGGCCGGGAGGATGAAATAAACTGGGGAGATAGCGATTATTATGCCACCGGCTGGGATGATTGGCTCGACATGCAAATGGCCGCAATCAAGGCGCTCGGCAAAGTTGGAACCGCTGAATCCGTAGCGGTAATTATGAGCGAACTGGAAAACGACGAGGGCCAGGATTTATCCCAGGTTGCCATCCCGGCTCTGGCTCAACTTGGAACCGAAGGTGTTGCCGCACTGGCCTCATTGTATAACGCAGGTGATGCCCTCATGCGCCGCCGGGTCTGTTCGGTTTTACAGCCAGGAAAATCTGTCGAAATGGACGCGCTTTTGGAAAAGTGTCTGGCCGATGAAGCCGGCGAAGTTCGCCATGTTGGTCTCGAAATAATAATTGCCAATGATCCCGAAGATGCACGTCTTTCTACATTTTTCAGCGACGAAAATGTTGATGTGCGCATCCTGATTGCTAAAACCATTAGTGCAAAAGAAACTGGTTTGGCGATGGAGAGATTATCAGACAAATCCGCGGAAGTTCGGGAGACAATTTTCAGGTCAATAGCCGCTGAACCCGAAGCGTTCGACAAAGAAGGCTTTTCCGAAATTGTCAAAAAAGCCATAGTTGGCATACCTGAAGTTGCCGGAGCTGCGGCCATTGCCTGGGCAAATATGATCGGCGATGATTCAGCACAAAGCCTGGGGCGAGCCCTGCAAAACCCTGAACAACCCCTGGTTTTTCGACTGGGCCTGATCGAAGCACTAACCCAGCTCAACGATGCTGGATTGCCCTACCTGCTGAATACTATTGGCAACAGCAACAGACAGATTCGTATCTCGACCATGTCTGCCCTGGCAGAAATTGCCTCCTCTGGCGAATGGCCAAACAGGGCTGGAGACAGTCTCCTGGCGGCCCTGCGTGGCGAACTTGTCGAAGTTCCCGAGGAGGAGGCAGAAGAAGAAACACCTAAAGACATTGACGCCACTGAACCCGAAGAACCATCTCCGGCCACATCCACATTAGATCAAATTTTACGCGACGGACTGCGCACCGAACCAGCCCCCGAAGATGAGCCGGCCGCGGAGGAAATAGAACTTTCCAAGGACGATGAAAAATTCATTGAACTATCAAAATTGCGCACAATGAAAAAGGGCAAGGTATCGCTCGACGCTAAGGTAGCTCCCCATCATGATGTTCGCCGGTTTGCTGCCTGCCTGCTGGGTGACTTTGATTTTCCTGGAGTAGCCCGGGCTCTGGGTCAGGCCCTTGAAGATGACGATGTTGAGCTCAAACAATCCTGCCTGGAAAGCCTGGCTCTCATCGCCAGCACACGAGGGAAGCTGAAAAAACGCCTGTACCCGAAAATCCAAAAGGAAACACAGAATCAGGATCGGGTGGTTCGCATGCTCAGCGCTCGTTGTCTCAGCTACATTAAGGGCAAGGATGTTGAAGATACCCTGCTCGAGTTGTGCAGTGATGAAGATGTGCATGTTCGCCGCGAAGCCATCACAGCACTTGGTCGCAAAAAGGGTCACGTGGAGAGCCTGTTGCACGCACTGGATGATAAGTATTCCGGGGTTCGAATTGCCGCCGCTCAGGCCCTTGCCTGCCAGCGTTCGCAAATGGATGTCCTTATCGAATTAACCCTGGCCCATGATGGTATGCACCGTCGCGATATTGTCTCCATGCTCAAGAGCTGGAACGCAAATGAAGCAGCAGAAAAGTACCTCCATATTCTGATGGATGAAGACAACAAGCGGGCATGGCTGGTCGCCATCGAAGCTCTTGGTGATCTTTTCCACTATCCAGAAAATGGAGATATTCAGGCCGCCGCCTGAACCGATTTTCAACATCCAACCGAGAGGAAACGTCGATGAATAAACTGTTTAAAGGAATGCTCTGCACAGTTGCATTGTTAGGTTTTACCGGACTGGCTCAAGCTGCAAAATACAAGGAAATCGAAGTCAGCGATGGCGGCAGCATTTCGGGTAAAGTCATGGCAGGTGCCGCTGTCGAAAAAACAAAAACATTTACCATTTCCAAGGACCCGAAAATCTGTGGTGAAGGCAGTCGTGAGGTTCCCCTTGTTGAAATAAATAAAAACGGCACTGTAAAAAATTCGATTGTCTTTCTGTACAAAGTCAAACAGGGCAAAGCATTTCCCAAAGAGTTGATGAATGTAACCATCAATCAGAAAAAATGCGAGTTTACCCCCTCATTTTCGGTGATGGCCAATGGTGGAAAACTGACCGCTGTGAATTCCGATGCAACTCTGCATAACATCCATACCTACGAACTTATCGGCAAAGCAAGACGCACAGCTATAAACGTATCGCAACCCAACGCCGGGGATAAAGTAACCAAGAAAATCAAAATGCGTAAAGGCGCTGGCATGAAAATCGAGTGCGACGCGCATGATTTCATGCATGCCTATATGTTCGTTGCCCAAAGCCCATATTATGCCAAGGTTGGTGAAAACGGTGAATTCACCATCACTGACATACCCCCTGGAGAATACAAAATCAGGCTGTGGCAGGGATTTTTGGGTGAAATCAAGGGTGGCAAAGTAAAGGTCTCCACCGGTGCCGACACCAAAATTGACTTGTCATTCTGATTATCCGGAAATCCTGAGGCTCTGGCCATGACGTCCAAGAAAAAATTTAATGCCTTTGACGGTTTTGTGCTGGCCGGTGCAGCAGTAAATGTTGCGGTTATAGCTTTGATTTTCGGCTATTGGCTGCTGTACGGATAGACTGCGGGAGCAAATTATGTCTATGCCAGGTATGCGTGATGAAAAAATCGTCGCTGAACAGGTTGGTTCAGCGCCGGTTTGCCTGAACAATATCCTTGTTGCTCTTGATCAATCAGACCTCGCCAACAAAGCCGTTGTCGAGACCATCAAACTGGTTAAGCCAGTCAATGGCACCATTATCGGCATTCATGCCTACGCCGCCAAAATGCATGACCGGCGTTTCAAGCAGATGGAAGGTGGACTGCCCGAACGCTATCGCTATGAAACCGAAATGGAACATCAGCGCGATGTGCATGAAGACCTTATCGGCAAGGGCCTTGGCATCATCTCCGACAGCTATCATGATAACGCGCAGCAAAAATGCGAAAAATCAGATGTAAACTTCAAAAGATTGAGCCCTGAAGGTAAAAACTATGCCTGCCTCATAGAGGCTGCCAATAGTGGTAGTTTTGACGTGCTCGCCCTGGGCTCGCGCGGGCTGGGTGCCGTTGCCGGAAGTATAATCGGCAGTGTTTGTGAACGCGTTGTGCGGCGCGCGCTAATTGATGTGCTGGTTATAAAGGACCGCAAAACCGCCATTGGGGATGGTCCGGTAGTTGTCGGTATTGATGGCTCTCCCCAATCCTTCGGAGCTCTCAAATCGGCCTTGATGATTGCCCGTCAAACCGACACTGAAGTCCACGCAGTTGCCGCTTACGATCCTTATTATCACTATGTTGCCTTTAACAAGATCGCCGGTGTTCTCTCTGATGAGGCGGGCAAGGTATTTCGGTTTAAAGAGCAGGAGCAGCTACATGAGGAATTGATCGATGATGGCATTGCCAAAATCTATCAATCCCATCTTGCCATCGCCAAAACTGTAGCTGAAGAAGAAGGCGTCAACATCACCTGTGAACTGGTTTCAGGAAAACCGTTTCAGGCCATCCGCAAATATCTCGAAAAAGTTGAAGCAAGCTTGTTGATGGTCGGCAAGGTTGGTGTCCATGCCGATGAAGGACTGGATATTGGCGGCAATACGGAAAACCTGTTGAGGGTGGCACCATGCCACATCTGGATTGGTCAAAAGACCCACTACCCCTCGCTTGATGTTATCGCCGAAGAAACCATCATGTGGTCTGAAGAAGCCGATGCCATGATGTCGCGCGCGCCCGATTTTGTCCGTGGCATCGCCCGCACATCTGTTATTCGCCAGGCCCATGCACAGGGACATACATTCATCACCAGCAGATTTGTAGAAGATGTGATGAAAAAAATGATGCCAGGCGGGGACAGTGAGGATCAAGCACCCGTCAGCGCAGGCTTTGACCCTCTCGACTGGAGTGCATCAGCAACTGCACTGCTGGCAACGTTGAGTGATAAGGCACTACAGGAGAATATTCGCCTGAGAGCGGAAAAAGCCGCCCGGCGTGATGCCGCCACCGAAGTGTTGCCGCAACACGTGCAACCTTGTGTTGCCGAGACTTCCCACATCGAACTGGAATGGGCAGCCGCCAGCCTGGCGCGATTGCAAAGAGTGCCGGAAATGTTTCGGGCCAAAGCCAGACAGACCATAGAAGATTATGTGCGGGCAAACGGGGCAACCCGTGTTGAAGGTGACGTGGCTGAAGGTGGATTTGCCAAAGCGCGAAAAGCCATGTGCCCGGAGCCTGATGCGACCGAGCGAAACGATGACTAGACCGGTAGATGCTCCTTTTCTTGTCGCCTTCAATCTGACTAAGCGTTGTAACCTTTCGTGTGCTCACTGTTATCTTGATGCTGAAATTCTGAAAAATGGCAGCACCGATGAGCTGTCCACCGGCGAGGTTAAAAAAGCAATCATTGATATCGCCGACATTGGGCCGGAATGTATGATCGTTTTGACCGGCGGAGAACCGTTGCTGCGCCCCGATATCGAAGAACTGGCCGCCCATACCAGCAGCCTCGGGCTGATGGTCGTCATTGGGTCCAACGGCATCACTTTGACACCTGAGCGGGTAAAGCGTCTCAAAAAATCCGGGGTTGCAGGTATAGGTTTGAGCATCGATTCACTTGATCCGCAAAAACATGATGATTTTCGCGGTCGCAAGGGTGCCTGGCTAAAAACCATGGCCGCCATTGATGCCTGCCGCGCCGAAAACCTTGCCTTCCAGATACATTTCTCGGTTACCGATCATACCGCAGATGAAATTGACGACATGATCAGCTTTGCCCGCCAGGCAAAGGCTCTGGTGCTCAATGTATTTTTTCTTGTGTGTACCGGGCGCGGTGAGAAATACACCGACATTTCAATTGAAAATTATGACAAGGTACTCAAGCGCGTTGTCGAAGCTGCCCACGATGAAAAGCAATTGATGGTACGCGCAAAATGCGCCCCGCATTTCAAGCGTCTGGCATTGGAACTCGACCCGGAATGGCCGATCACCATGGCCCATGGTTATGAAGCCGGCAGTTGTATTGCCGGCACACGATATGCCCGCGTCACACCTGAAGGTGAGGTAACCCCCTGCCCCTTCATTGAGACTTCCGGCGGATCTTTGCGCCACAGCAGTTTTTCCGACATCTGGAATGATGGTGAGATTTTCACAGCCCTGCGCCAGCCTCAACTGGAAGGTCGTTGTGGGGTCTGTGAATATCAAAACCTGTGTGGCGGTTGTCGCGCACGACCGCTGGCCCGCTCAAACAATCTCATGGGTGAAGATTTTCTGTGTTCATACCAGCCACAAAACGGCGCAGTCATCGAAGTTCTGAAAACCGGTGATGCTACACTCGAGTGGACGCAAGATGCCGAACAACGCATCGCCCGGATACCCGGCTTCGTTCGCCGCATGGTAAAAAACCGCGTCGAGGCGGATGTGCGCTCAAAAGGCGGCTCAATTGTCACCGCACAAGACCTGTCGCGCCTGGCCAATGAGCGGTTCAAAAATGGCATGCCGCCAGGCATCAAAAGGCCCGAGCTACCATGACATATGACGTTGCCATAATTGGCGGTGGAATTTCCGGTCTCACCACCGCCTATGACCTGCAGCGATGTGGCCGCCGCGTCATTGTTCTGGAGCGCCAGCAAACCGTTGGTGGCAACGCCGTATCTCAGCGCATCAATGGCTTCTTGATGGAACATGGTCCCACCACACTCAACACCCTGGTGCCGCAGGCGCTGGAGTTGACCAAAAACCTCAATATTGAAAATCAACGACTGGACTTGGGCGACGGTGTGCGCAGACGCTACCTGCGCGAAGGTGGCACCTTGCACGGTATCAGAGTTAATCGTGCAGGTTTCCTGCTTTCGCCCTATCTGTCTTTGCGGGGCCGTTTTCGTCTCATGACGGAGATATTGCGACCGCGCAAAACAGGCAACGAAGATGAAAGTATTCACGCCTTTGTAAGCCGCCGTTTTGGCATCGAGTTTGCCGACAAGATCATGGCGCCGCTTGTGGCCGGAATTTTTGCCGGGGACAGTCACAAACTGTCTTTGAATTCAGCCTTCCCCAAACTGATGAAAATGGAACAGGAGTTTGGCTCTGTTACCCGGGGCGTTCTTAATGCCAGGCAGGGCAGCGAGCCGGGTAAAAGACTGTTTTCATTTCGTGATGGTATAGGAATGTTACCAAAGACCCTGGCAAATGCGATGTCCGGTTGCATTAAAACCGCAACGGCTGTCAAGTCCGTTTCAACTCACCAGCAAGGCTATAAGATCAAGACCCATGGATCAGGTGACCTGACCTCGAAAACAATTGTCTTGGCCGTTCAACCTCACGTGGCCGCCAGCCTGCTTGAGCCTTTGGATGAGCCAGCTACAACAGCTGCAGCCGGGATTGATGCTCCGCCGCTTAGTGTGGTTTTCCTGGCCTATACCCGCCGGCAGATTACCCACCCCCTCGATAGTCTGGGATTTTTGAGCGTCGCAGGAACGGGTGGAATTATTAACGGCGCGCAGTTTCCTTCGACCATGTTTGCCAATCGGGCTCCAGATGGATTCGTTTCAATTTCTGCCTATGTGGGAGGTTGTTGCAACCGCGACGCGGCCTGTCTGAACAGCAATGACCTCAGCCATCTGGTACATGACGAACTTTCAAGCCTCCTTGAAATCAGTGGCCAACCAGTGTTTTCCCGCTGTCGCCAATGGGCCCGCAGTTTGCCGCAATACAGCATTGGGCACAGTGAAAAGGTTTCAA
>JAJRTY010000057.1 GCA_024278055.1 Alphaproteobacteria bacterium
AGCCTGAGCCTGAGCCTGAGCCTGAGCCTGAGCCTGAGCCTGAGCCTGAGCCTGAGCCTGAGCCTGAGCCTGAGCCTGAGCCTGAGCCTGAGCCTGAGCCTGAGCCTGAGCCTGAGCCTGAGCCTGAGCCTGAGAAAATGGCTTCCAGGGAAAGCCCACAAACTGTTGAGCAGACGTCAAGTGCTGATTTGGTTAAACCGGCGGCTGCCTCCGAACCAGCGATCGAGCCCGAAGCTGAACCGCTCGAACCATCCGGGTGGTTTACCCGACTGAAAAAGGGCCTGTCCAAATCATCACGGTCTTTAACCACCGGGATTACCGAGATATTAACCAAGCGCAAGCTTGACAGTGACACGCTTGAGCAACTCGAGGACATGCTGATACAGGCTGACCTTGGTATTGAAACTGCCATGAATTTCACCGCTGCTGTGGCCAAGGGGCGTTATGACAAGGAGGTCACGCCGGAGGAAGTGAACGCAATTCTCGCCGCAGAGATCGCCAAAACCTTGCAACCTGTGGCCATACCATTCAAGTTTGACGACAGCCAGAAACCCTTTGTTATACTGGTCGTCGGTGTCAATGGCGCCGGCAAAACCACCACCATCGGCAAGCTCGCAGCCATTGCCACGCGCGAGGACTTTTCAATAACAATAGCCGCTGGAGATACCTTTCGCGCCGCCGCCATTGACCAGCTCAAAGTCTGGAGTGAACGCGTTGGTGCCGATTTTCTGTCTCATGAAGTGGGATCGGATGCTGCCAGCCTGGCTTTCGATGCGATGAAACAGGCCAAAGCCAACAAGACCGATATCCTGATGATCGATACGGCAGGACGATTACAAAACCGCGCCGAACTCATGGACGAGCTGGGTAAAATTATCCGTGTGCTCAAAAAGCACGATGAAACCGCCCCCCACAGTGTCTTATTGGTACTTGACGCCACCGTCGGCCAGAATGCCCTGTCACAGGTTGAAGCTTTTCAAAAATCCGCGGGCGTCACCGGCCTGATCATGACCAAGCTTGATGGCACCGCGCGCGGTGGCATACTGGTAGCACTGGCAGCCAAATTCGGCATTCCCATTCACGCTATTGGCGTTGGCGAACAGGTGGATGATCTCCAGCCCTTTGATGCCGAAGAATTTGCCCAGGCCATCGTCGGCGCCAACCCTTCAGATTTAAATTAATACACAGGCGAACATGAAAAACTTTCTCAAACCCGTTATCGAAATCGGCCCCCTGGTTCTATTTTTTCTGGTCAATGCCAAAGCCGGGATTTTTGTTGCCACTCAGGTCTTTATGGTGGCAATCGTGATTTCCCTGAGCCTGTCTTATTATCTTGACCGCCGCATCGCCATCATGCCGCTGGTAACCGCCGTGGTCGTACTGGTGTTTGGCGGATTGACGATTTACCTTGAAAATGACCTGTTCATCAAGCTCAAGCCAACTATCGTCAACTCGCTGTTTGCTGCCATTCTTCTCGGCGGGCTGGCCTTCGGAAAATCGTTTCTGTCAACTCTGTTCAGCGAAGTTTTTCAACTTGAACCAGAGGGCTGGCGCATTTTGACCTTCAGATGGGGCCTGTTTTTCATTGCTCTTGCCATCATCAACGAAATTGTCTGGCGCAATTTCTCGACCGATTTCTGGGTTTCTTTCAAGCTGTTTGGCATGATGCCAATCACCATGGTGTTTGCTCTTTCCCAGTTCAGAGTTTTAAGCAAGTACCAGATCACACCGGATGACGAATAGATTAAATAAATTCAACCTTAATCCAAAACGACATACTCACAGACTTGTGAAAATTAAACGATTGATTTGTTTGCCTGAAAGTAAGCTATAAAGAAAGCAGGGGCGAGAAGACTTGAAAGCTTTTCAAGATGAAACCACTTCATTTTAAGCAACACCCCTTCATCTATCGGCTTCAAAACCCAACCGTCTTTTGTTAAAATTATGGTTCATAAATCATGCGCGCACCAAAAATAATTAAAAAACTCGATAAGTCAGCCTACCATCTGTTACGACGGGCCGGGCAGTTTGGAGCCGATGTATACGCCCTACACAAAAATTCAAAAGATTTAACCCCGCGGCAATTTGCGGTTTTACTGACGATTGCCCAGAATGAAAGTATCAGCCAGATCGGGCTGGTGGAAAAAACCGGCATTGATCGCAGCACCCTGGCTGATCTGGTCAAACGCCTGGGCGACCGCGGGCTGCTTCAGCGCCGCAGAACAAAGGAAGATGCCCGCGCCAATGCCTTGCGCATTTCTGCCAACGGCCGCCGCGCCCTCAGTTCCAGCCAGACCGCCGCCGCCCGTGCCGATGCCGCCATACTGGCCGCATTACCGGTTGATCGGCGCAAAGGTTTCATCGCTGATCTTGAGTTGATTTCCGCAGCCCTCGATGAGCTTGGGCAAAACAATGGTATCAAAACCTCAAAACCGGTTAAACTCAGATCACCACGAAAAACCCAGGCCAAGCGGCTATAATTTTTTTCTTTGGTTGGTTCAGATCACTTTTTTATTACTCTTTTCAGGACCCTTGCGGCTGACCAGAAATACCGCCGTCATTACTAAAAAGAGCGCAGCAAGCGTATTTGCTCTTAAACTTTCATCTAAGAAAATCACACCGAAAATGGTTCCCCCAAGGGGGACGACAAAATTGATCTGGGACACGCGTCCAGCGCCAAGCCTTGGCACAAGGTAGAAGTATATCAAAGTTGCCAGTGCTGTGGGAAACAGTCCGAGATAAAGCGCTGCAGCCAGGGAGCGCGAAAACACCGGAAGTCCTTGTGGTGGCGCTTCAAACGCAAAAGCCAGCCCCACAATCACAACTGTGCCAATCAACATGGAACCCGAAGCCATGACCAGCGCGGGAAGTGCTGCATAGCGACGAACAAAAAGTGTTGTAAAAGCATAACAAAGCGCTGCACCAAGAATTGCCGCCTGCCCGCCAAGCTGGCTGCCAAGCCCTTTTAGTGCCTCCGGTCCTATCAAAACCACCAATCCGAGCATCCCGATGATAATTCCGGCAATAGCGCTGCGGCTCAGCTTTTCATCGCGATGCGCCAGAGGAGCAAACAACACGGTTGCTACAGGTGCAATCCCCATTAAAAGTGCCGCAAGCCCGCTGTCTACACTAAGCTCGCCAAAGCTGATAAGCGAAAATGGTATTATGTTGCCAGTCAATCCACAGACAAGCAGGATACACCAGGAGTACAAATCCTTCGGCAGTGACAGCGAAAAGAGCGCAACACAATCAACATAACCGTTGTGCCGATAACCATGCGCACAGCCACTAAAGTTAGCGGCCCCATGGTTTCAAGGCCAATTTTGATAGCCAGAAAAGAAGAGCTCCAGACAACGGCCAGAACAGCCCACAGCAGTATATTTTTTGACATGGCTTCCTTCAAAATTGAACAATATTCTATATATGATATGCTACGCTTTATGTAGCACTTAAAGAACCCCTGGCCACTGACTTAGTAGCAAAAACTCAAAACTGATGACGCAGAAAAGAAACTATCTGAAAATTCCCGGTCTCGGCACGCCTGTGCGCGGGTCAAAAACCGGTCAACCAATCATGGTTTTGTTTGACCTGATTGGCCGGCGCTGGTCAATGGGAATTTTATGGAATCTGAGTGATCGAAATTGCACGTTCAGAGAACTTCAGGCCCGCTGCGATTCGATCTCACCCACGGTCCTGAATACCCGGCTAAAGGAGCTGCGCACCGTAGGTCTGGTGACAAAAACTGAAAATGGATATGCCCTTACCCAGGCAGGCCATGAGCTTTATTGTCATCTCGAACCGTTGGGTGCATGGGCCAAAAACTGGACAAAGAAATTGCCCTAAATCTGAATGTTAAGCCGACTGCCCAAAGCCACATCCCGGCCTTCATTGCCAAGAGGTGCTTCGCGCCGCCCCACACCTTCGCTAAACAGATCGTATGAATTTTCAGCTGTTTTTGTTGGCGGTGTTACTTGTCCTGCCTCGGTCGGCGCCGGTTGATTGACACCATCGAGAAACTTTTGTGCCGCCAGACTTAGTTCAATTGAAAATGCCGGAGCAAGCCTTCTGTCGCCAACAGCTGCCCGGGCCGGCTTTCTGTTTTCCGCTGTTTCAGATACTGCCGCACCAGTGTTGGCCGACTTAACCCCGGGGGTATAGGCACGCGCAGCAATACCACCAAGATCAATCATCCCACTCACTAAATAAAAACCCTTCAAACAGGCGGCATATAGCCGGTAAGATTACGTTAACCATAATCTATAGCCAAGGCCTTAGCGATAGGTTAATTTTTTCTAAAAAATCAGTTCAAAATGGGACGGCGTGCCTTTTCGATCTCAGGCAGTATTTTTGCTTCCAGCAGTTCAAAGGAAATCGGGCCGACATATTTATATCTAATCTTGCCTTCACCATCGACGACAAATGTTTCCGGCAATCCATACACCCCCCAGTCGATTGACACCCGCCCGTTGCGGTCTACGCCGACGGCGGAATAAGGATTGCCAAGCTCATCGAGAAAGTTCTGGCTCTTGACCGGGTCATCTTTTTGACTGATGCCCACAAGTTTGACGATATTCATCTGGCTGAGGCGCATTAATACCGGATGTTCAAAACGACACGGCGGGCACCAGGAAGCAAAATAATTCACCACTGTCACTTCGCCTTTTTTCAGATCCGCAGTCTTCAGTCCCGGCAAGGTTGAATTTACATCCTTATCATCACCCAGGCTCGGCAGCACAAATTCCGGCACCGATTTGTTAAGCAGTGCCGAAGGCAGAATATTGGCGGGACCGGAAAGCAGCGACACTGCAAAAGCGACCGCCAGGCCCGCAAATAAAAGTACTGGAATCAATCTGAAGAAAAGTTTCAGATGCTTGTTAATACCACCGGCTTTAACGTCTTCGCTGTCAACACTCATTTCAGCTTCTCCCGTTTTTCACAACGATTTTAATTTATTTCCAGCGCTGCTTGCCGGTTTCTTTTTCCAGCGCTCGTAATATCCGCCACTGTTTACTTAAATCAAGGGCCAAATAAAGGCAAAGAGCCCCCAGCACAGTAAACGTAAGCCCATATGAGACGACAATGAAACCGATATTGGCATCATCGCCAAACAATTGTGCCAGCATAATCAGCCAAACCCCTCTATTTTAGCAATGCGAATAGACCGGATGCGACGGCGGATAATTTCACTGCGCATAGCCACCAGCAATAACACCGAAAACAGCAAAGTGAAACTGAGTATCATCACCAGCAACGGCCACAGAATAGAAATATAAATTGCCGGACCATCCATCCGCATGATACTTGCCGGTTGATGCAGAGTATTCCACCAATCCACCGAAAATTTGATGATCGGGATGTTGACGAATCCCACCATTGCCAGAATGGCTGCCACCCGGCCAGCCTTTACCGGTTCTTCAATTGTCTGCCATATGGCAATATAGCCAAGATAGAGAAAAAACAGAACCAGCATTGAAGTTAATCTCGCATCCCATACCCACCAGGCACCCCACATGGGCTTTCCCCACAAAGACCCGGTAACCAGTGCCAGAAACGTAAAACATGCACCAATTGGTGCTGCTGATTTTGCCGCCACATCAGCCAGCGGATGCTTCCATACCATACCAACCAGGCTGGCCAGCGCCATGAAAGAATATGCCGCCATTGCCATCCATGCAGCAGGCACGTGTACAAACATAATGCGTACGGTTTCACCCTGTTGGTAATCCGGCGGCGCAACCCACAGGCCGCCATAAAGCCCAATACCAAAACTGGCTACAGTCAAAACCAGCAACCACGGCAGCATCGCCCTGGAAAGCGTCATAAACCGGGTGGGATTGGCATACTTGAAAAACACATTACCATCCATAGTCAACTACCTTCAATCCTAACTCTACCTCAAATGTACACGCAAGGCTGCCGCAGCCGCAAAAGGTGCCAAAGCGGCACTGCCAAGCGTCAGCGCAGCCAAAATCATCATCGTCTGCAGGCTGCCGGAAGGCCCCGTCAGACTTGATTGTATCGCACTTACACCAAAAACCAATATGGGCACATACAAAGGCAATACAATTAATGACAACAAAAGTCCTCCGCGTCTGATGCCTACGGTCAATGCCGCACCTGCAGCACCAACAAAATTCAACGCCGGGGTACCGATCACCATAGACAGCACCAAAATCCCGAATGCCTGTTCATCGAGATTTAAAAACAGACCCAAAACCGGTGTGGCACGGATTAGCGGCACCCCGGTGGTCATCCAGTGCGCCAGCACCTTGGCAAAAACAATCATCTCCAGCGGGGCGCGCGCAACCACCAGCTGCTCCAGCGAACCATCTTCCAAATCGGCTTGAAACATACGGTCCAGCGACAATAAAACCGACAACAGCAACGCAATCCACAAAATACCCGGTGCGACCCGCGCCAATAACTTGAGATCAGGCCCGATGCCGAATGGAAACAGTGAAACCACGATCAGAAAAAAACCGATAGCCAGCCCCAACCCACCGCCCTGGGCTGCCGCCAGGCGAACATCGCGTTTGAAAACTGCAATAAATTCATTCATGCCCCGGCCACCGCTACACCCGGTTCACGCGCACTCAACTCAAGTGATTTATTGAGCGGAATATCAAATTCCGTATGACTGGCGACAATCAGCATACCGCCATCATCCAGATGTGCCTGCATGATTTTCGACAGGGTTTTAACCGAGGCTTTATCAAGCGAGGTTGCCGGTTCATCCAGCAGCCATAAGGGTTGGCTGGCCAGTGCCAGCCGCGAAAGCCCCACCCGCCGGCGCTGGCCCGCAGATAACATTGCCACCGGCACATCCTTTATGGCCGTCATTGAAAATGATGCCAGGGCTCCCTCCACATCGCCACCACTGAAATCCGCCCAGAAGGTGATATTTTCCAGCACACTTAATTGCGGTTTGATAGCGTTCTGGTGACCGACGTAAAGACAGGCCTGCGACAAATCATCGTCCTCAGGCACCGGTTCAAGTGCCAGGTTGCCACCGGTGATTTCCCCAAACCCGGCAATCGCCCGCAACAACGTGGTTTTACCTGAACCGTTTGGCCCACTCAGCATCATGCCATCGCCAGACTCAAGCGAAAACGAAAGATCAGACACCACCGGCCTGCCCCCTCTGGCACAACATAATTTTTCAGCACTTAGCTTCATCAGTGACGTTCATATAGTAATTCATGTTCAAACGCATATTTATTCAACTTTAAGCTTCAAGTCGTATAGCGGTATATGCCAAAAGAGGCTATACACAAGATGAACATTTTAAAGCCTCACAACATTTTCCAGATGACCCTTGCCAACGAAGGACGATCATGACCGCTACAGCTCCCACTTCACTTGACAGTTTTAAATCCCGCAAAAAATTGAAGGTAGGTTCAAAGACCTATGAGTATTTCAGCCTCAAAGCAGCTGAGAAGAATGGCTTGGAAGGAATTTCAAAACTGCCGTTTTCACTCAAAGTGTTGTTGGAAAATCTGTTGCGCAACGAAGACGGTCGCACGGTCAAGGCAGCTGACATCAAGGCGATGGCAACCTGGCTCAAGCGCCGCAAGTCCAAACGCGAAATTGCCTTTCGACCGGCCCGTGTCCTGATGCAGGATTTTACCGGCGTACCAGCCGTGGTCGACCTTGCCGCCATGCGCGATGCGGTTGAAACCCTCGGCGGCAGTCCTGACAAGATCAACCCGCTGGTTCCGGTAGACCTCGTCATTGATCATTCGGTCATGGTTGATTTTTATGGCAAGGCAGGAGCCTTCAAGAAAAACGTCAAGATGGAGTTTGACCGTAACGGTGAGCGCTATACGTTTTTGAAATGGGGTCAGGGTGCGTTTGACAACTTCCGCGTCGTCCCGCCGGGCACCGGCATCTGCCATCAGGTAAACCTCGAATATCTTGCCCGCACAGTGTGGACAAAAAAGCAAAAGCGCGACGGCAAAACCATCGAAGTAGCCTACCCCGACAGTCTGGTTGGCACCGACAGTCATACCACCATGGTCAATGGCATGGCGGTTTTAGGCTGGGGGGTTGGCGGTATTGAAGCAGAAGCTGCCATGCTGGGCCAGCCCATCTCCATGCTGATTCCCGAAGTTATCGGCTTCAAGCTTACCGGCAAACTTAAAGAGGGCCTGACAGCCACCGACATGGTTTTGACAATTGTTGAAATGTTGCGGGCCAAGGGCGTAGTGGGGAAATTTGTCGAATTCTACGGCCCCGGTCTCAATCATCTGACCCTGGAAGATCAGGCAACCATCGCCAATATGGCGCCTGAATATGGCGCCACTTGCGGATTTTTCCCAATAGATAGCGAAACCATTGGTTACCTCAAATCCACCGGCCGCAAGGCTTCACAGCTGGCCCTGGTCGAGGCTTACGCCAAAGCGCAAGGCATGTTCAGAACCAGTCGCACCCCGGACCCGACATTTACGTCAACGCTGGGACTTGATCTTGGCACAGTCGTCGCCAGCATTGCCGGGCCCAAACGTCCACAGGACCGTGTGACATTGGGTGATGCGCCGGAAAGTTTTGCTGCAACACTTGATAATGAATACGGCAAAGGTTCCGAAAAAGACAAACGCTTTGCCGTTGCAGGCAAGAAATATGATCTTGGCCATGGCGATGTCGTCGTTGCCGCCATTACCTCATGCACCAACACGTCGAACCCTTTTGTTATGATTGCGGCTGGTCTGGTGGCCCGCAATGCGCGTGCCAAAGGTCTCAAGGTAAAACCCTGGGTCAAGACCTCGCTGGCACCGGGATCACAGGTTGTGACCGAATACCTCAAACAGGCTAATCTTCAAGATGACCTCGACAAGATGGGCTTTAACCTTGTTGGCTATGGCTGCACCACCTGCATCGGTAATTCCGGCCCCCTGGCCGAGGAAATTTCAGAAGTTAACATAAAAAATGACCTCGTCCTGGCTTCCGTGCTGTCGGGAAACAGGAACTTCGAAGGCCGTATCTCACCTGAAATAAAAACCAATTATCTCGCCTCCCCGCCTCTGGTAGTCGCCTATGCCATTGCCGGCAACATGAATGTGGATATTACCAAAGACCCACTTGGGCACGATAAACAGGGCAAGCCGGTCTACCTCAAGGACATCTGGCCGACATCAGAGGAAGTGGCGAAAACCGTGCGTAAATCTGTTAAGCGATCACAGTATATTTCGCGCTATGCCACTGTCTCCGACGGAGATGCCGCCTGGCGCAGGATAAAAGTTGCTCCCAGCAAGACCTATCAATGGCAGCCAAGATCAACCTATGTGCAAAAACCACCCTATTTTGACGGCATGACCATGGAGCCCGAACCGGTAAAGGACATTATCGAAGCACGGGTCTTAGCGCTGTTTTTAGATTCGATTACCACCGACCATATCTCACCTGCCGGGGCCATCAAACAGGATGGACCAGCAGGTGAATACCTGCGCAATTTCCAGGTTCGGCCCTCGGATTTTAATTCTTACGGCTCACGGCGCGGCAATGACCAGGTAATGGCACGCGGCACCTTTGCTAACGTACGCATTAAAAACCAGATGGTTCCCGGCGTTGAAGGCGGCTACACCATTCACCATCCTTCCGGCGAGCAGATGACAATTTACGATGCCGCCATGCGTTATCTTGAAACAGAAACCCCGCTGGTAGTGTTTGCGGGCAAGGAATATGGCACCGGCTCATCGCGTGACTGGGCGGCCAAAGGCACAAGATTATTAGGCGTACGCGCGGTTATTGTTGAAAGCTTCGAGCGCATTCACCGTTCCAACCTTCTCGGCATGGGAGTATTACCTCTGGTTTTCAAAGATGGTCAATCGTGGAAGGGCCTTAAAATTACCGGCGAAGAACTGGTCACCATTGAAGGCATATCTTCAGGTATGAAACCGGGCATGACGCTCAATGCCACCATCACCTATAAAAACGGTAAAAAAGTCAATGTACCGCTTCTCAGCCGTATCGATACGGAAGATGAGCTTGATTATTACCGCCACGGTGGCATTCTGCAATACGTCCTGCGCCGCCTTGCCGCCTGATTGAAGCAGTCTCGTTACGAAAATATACTGAAGCCAGCCCGCTCCCTCGCCCAACCATCCGATAAGGATACCCTGGGGGTGGTTAGGCGAGGGAGCGGGCTGGCTTCAGGACTTTGCGTGTAGGAGAAGCAGCCGACAAAAGCCTCACCCCAAAGTGACTGGTAATTGATCTGCATAATTCTTATTGTCTGGGTCGAACAGTTTTCAGGTAATTTTGAATGAAAATCAATCTCCGACAACAGCTTTTCGGTCTTGCAGGCGCTTTTGCCTTCCTGGCCTCAGCCAGCGGTTTTATTTCACCCGCATCAGCCGCCAACCCTACCGTAGTCGAACTGTTTACCAGCCAGGGCTGTTCGTCATGTCCGCCAGCTGATGAAATCCTGGGAAAACTCAAGCTTCGTGATGATGTCATAGCTCTCACCTTTCCGGTTGATTATTGGGATTATCTTGGCTGGAAAGATACACTTGCCAGCCCCGCTTATTCGAAACGTCAACGCGATTATGCCCGCGCCCGTGGTGATCGCCAGGTCTACACGCCGCAAATGGTTATGAATGGCCGCATACACGTGGTTGGCAATCAGATAAGTGCCGTGGAGCGCGGTATAAAAACTGTTGCTCGCAACGAAAGTATCAAGATTTCCATGTCGGCAGATGGGGATGCAATCAGAGTATCCGCCAAAATAGATAAAACAGCAAAATCAGCTTTTTCCGGCAAAGCCACCTTGTGGCTGGTTTTATTCAAGAGTGCAGAGATCGTAAAAATCGGCCGCGGGGAAAATGGCGGCAATACCATCGTCTATCACAATGTGGTTCGGCAAATGACTCCCATCGGCATGTGGGAAGGTAAGACGTTGAACATAACCCTGCCCGGCGCACAATTCGTGGCCGAAGGCTATGACGGTTGTGTCGTCTTGTTGCAACGTGATGACAGCCGGGAAATCATTGCTGCTGCGATGATGGATAATCTCAAAAAGAAAAATTAGATCACACCGGTCTTGCATACACCGTTAATTTGGTGATGATGATTGCCTTATCTTGTTGAGGGCAATTTCATCATCATGAATTCATCGGCTTTTTTTTACATCGCTGCAGCAATTGCCGAAATTGCCGGATGCTTTGCTTTTTGGGCCTGGATCAAACTCGATAAATCCCCCCTTTGGGCTGTTCCGGGAATGCTCAGCCTTGCCGCCTTTGCCTACTTCCTCACCCGCATAGATACCGAATATGCAGGTCGCGCCTATGCAGCTTACGGCGGCGTCTATATTGTTGCCTCGCTATTGTGGCTGTGGACCATCGAAGGCCAAAGACCCGATCGCTGGGATGTGACCGGTGGCCTTATTGCCCTCACCGGAGCCGCCATAATCCTGTGGGCCCCGCGACCTGCATGATTTGATTGCCTTACAAGCCCTTGAGCATCAGGCTGGACAATCTGCGGGCAAAGGCCGCCGGATCGGCAACTGTCTCACCATCCATGATCCGCGCCTGATCCAATAAAAGCCGGGCGCTGTCTTCAATATCTGTTGATATGCCATTTTCTTTCACCTGAGCTGCAAGCTTCTTGATCAGTGCATGGCCAGTATTGATTTCCAAAACCCGTGCCCGCCCGGCACCTGTTCCGTCCTGTTGTTGCGCCAGTATCTTTTCAAGAGCAAGGTCCGGCCCACCGGCATCCGCCACCAGACAAACCGGGCTTGTGGTCAGACGCACGGATTTGCGCACATCTGAAACATCCTTAGCCAGAGCTTTTTTCAAAGCGGCAATCAACATTCCCGTGGCACTTTCATCACTCTCGTCCGATGTATCCTTGTCTTTGACATCATCCTCAACCGGCTTGATGGCATCAAGGTCGGCTTCACCTTGTGTGATTGATTTAAACGGTTTGCCGTCAAACCCGAGCACCATGGTGGTCCAGAAACTGTCAACCGGATCCGACAACAGTAAAACCTCAATATCGCGCTCAACGAAGCCTTCCAGTTGCGGGCTCGATTTGAGCTGTTCACCATCTTCTCCGGCGATATAATAAATTGCCGTCTGGTTTTCTTTCAGATTTTCCACGTAGGTCTTGAGGTTGCGCAACTCACCGTCGGATTTGGTGGTTTTAAACATAGCGAGATCCAGCAATTGATCGCGGCGCTCATGGTCTTCATACAGACCTTCTTTGAACACCTGGCCAAATGAATTCCAGAATGCGGCAAATTCTTCCGGCTTTTTTTCGCTGAGCTTTTTCAACTCACTGAGAATACGATTGGTGACCGCTTTGCGGATGGAAGCAACAATCGGATTGTTCTGCAACATCTCGCGTGAAATATTGAGCGGCATATCCTCGCTGTCGATCACGCCTCTGACAAAGCGCATATACCCGGGCAGAAACTCGGCATCGCCAGAGATAAAAACCCGCCGCACATACAAAGATATCTGGCTCTTGCGCGATGGCTCAAACAGATCGAAGGGGCGCTCCTTGGGAATAAACAGTAAAACGGAATATTCATGGCGGCCTTCGGCGCGATAGTGGATGGTTAATTGCGGATCGCCGAACACCCCGCCGCGAGACCTGAAAAACTCATTATACTGTTCTTCGCTGATATCACTTTTAGGCCGTGTCCATAAAGCGCTACCGGTGTTTACCTTCTCATAATCGGAAATTTTCCCGTCTTTGATTTCAGCAAGTTCAATAGGAAAGGAAATATGGTCTGAATAAGCAGCGATGATGCGTTTAAGTTCTGAAGCGTCAAGGAATTTTTCAGCATCATCCTTCAGCGACAATATCAATCTCGATCCTCTGAAACCTTTCGGGACCAGGCCTTTTTTTGCCTTTACCACCGTATAGGTTCCAGCCCCATCGGAAGCCCAGACGTTTACATCGTCGGTGCCGGCAGCGGCACTGATTACCTCAACCTTATCTGCCACCATAAAAGCTGAATAAAACCCGATACCAAACTGACCAATCAGGCCGATATCCTTGGCCTTGTCGGCTTTTTCCATAAAGGCAAGCGTACCGGAATGGGCAATTGTGCCAAGGTTTGAGATCAACTCATCCTTGCTCATACCGATGCCATTGTCCTCAATGGTCAGTGTTTTGTTTTCCGCATCACTAAGGATACGGATTTTAAGCTCACTATCGTCGGCAATCAGTTCCGGCTTGGTAACCGCAGCATAGCGCAATTTGTCACAGGCGTCAGCTGCATTGGAAATGAGTTCACGCAAAAAAACTTCAGTTTCCGAATAAACCGAATGCACCATAAGCTGAAGCAGACGCGCTACCTCAGCTTCAAACTTATGACTTTGGCTTTTAGCTTTCTTCACTGTTTTGGGTTTTTTGGTCTTCTCTTTGTCGCTCAAGGTATCAGCCCTCGCAATTATCTATCCAATCTGCCTCAGATAGGGATAGTGACAGCGATAAATCAAGTGCAAAGTCGAAGTTTTCCGGGAAAATTCTTGATTGTGTTGCAGCGGGCTCAAATTGATGGATGAGTGGGCTAAATCAAGGGGGGGGCTGGAGTTTGCCCGACCCATCCATCGATGTAATTCGATACCAAAAAAGAGTGGTCCGGCTCCTATGTGTGATCTCAGGGGGCTGGGGGGCAGAGAACCAAGATCATCATCAAAAGCCGGACCATAGAGGCAACAATGACTTTATCCTCAATTATTGCGGCACCCAAAGGGCTGAACTGGGGCAAAAATGTGATTTTTTCAATTTTTTATTTCTTGCCAATTGTCGCAGAGGGGGGGAAGATATGCTGAAATATATGTCAGAGACCAAAAGGAGGCGCAATTGAGTGAAACAGAACCAATAGCCATGCCGCGCTCGGTACAATCCGGAAAGTCGAGCGTTGTATATATTTACCAGAATAACCGGATAGCCAGACAAACAAGCTTTGATCGCCACGAGCTACGTCAGATACTCAATGTCTACTGTACCCGCGTTGCCGCCGGCGAATGGCGTGATTACGCCATCGATACACTCAAGGAAAGAGCCGTTTTTTCCATCTTCCGCCACTCTTCTGAAGTTCCATTATATCGCATAGAAAAACGTCCGAAAATGGCTCGCAAACAAGGTCTTTACTGGATAATCAGCGCCAGCGGTATGATCCTGAAACGCGGACATGATCTCAACCAGGTACTCAAAGCCATCGACCGCAAACCAAAACTGTCGCTCATATAAAGCACTTCCCGAAAAGCGGGAACCGGTTTTCAGGCGGGAGTTGCGTAAAACAAGAGATTACGCCCGTAGCGATGAGGTTTGATCCATCTACCGTCTTACCGGCGAAAGCCGGTATCCAGGCAGCACCGTATGACCTGGGCGCACTGGATATCGGCTTTCGCCGGTAAGACGGTGTGAACTATCGCTCAAACATCAACGCCTCTGGTATTGGAACTCCCATAAAAAAGCCCCCGCAAACATCAATCGCGAGGGCTTTTTATTAAACGTCACAAGATCAGTTGCGATTACCGAACAGGCTCAGCAACATGATGAACATGTTGATGAAGTCGAGATAGAGCCGCAAAGCCCCCATAATCGCCTTTCGCCCGGAAGCGGTTGCACTATCACCTTCGTAATACATTTCCTTGATCTGCTGGGTGTCATAGGCGGTGAGGCCGGCAAAGACCAGAACACCAATGACCGATACAGCAAACGACAGGGCCGAACTGGCCAGGAAGATATTGACCACGGAGGCAATAATGATGCCGATCAGCCCCATGAACAGGAAGGAACCCCATCCTGAAATATCTTTTTTGGTCGTATAGCCATAGAGGCTGAAAGCACCAAAAGCAGCCGAGGTAATAAAGAATACCCGGGTAATGCTGGTGGATGTATAGACCAGGAAGATAGAGGACAGTGAAATTCCCATCAGGGTTGCAAACACCCAGAATGCAATCTGCGCACCGCTCACACTCATAGTGGAGATTTTAGCACTGAGGAAAAACACCAGCCCCAATGGTGCCAGCATCACCACCCATTTAAGCGGGCTGTTAAAAAGCATTGCGCCGAAAGACGTAACCATTGTGCCATTAGCCAATTGGCCAACCGACAGACTTGGATCAGATGTCACCGCCATCATAAAAGCACCATAGGCAGCTATGCCGGTGATCCCCAGTCCAATGGCCATATAATTGTAGACACGCAGCATATAGGCGCGCAGGCCTTCATCGATTTCGTGCGATGCGGACCGCGCAATAGTCGGCTGAGCGCCGGGGAAACCTTGATTTCTTAGATCAGACATATTTTATACTCCCTTTTGGAAGCCTCGATTTGTTCAAATGATACTCGGGTGAAATATGGGGGTTAAGCGTGAGCTTTGCAAGAGCTATACAAAACAATATTAATCCAGGATACCCGCACCCCTCAGACCGTTACACCAACACTCTTTAACATACTCATAAACTAGTTTTGTGACCGTAAAATGGCCGCCGGTCGCTCTCCCAGAATACGCCAGGAACTTATCAGCCCCACAGCCACAGTTCCCAATGCCGCCAGAAAAACTGTGACAAGGGCAAGGCCGGGGAAAAATACAAATTTCACATCCAGCACATATTCGACCACTAGAAAAGCGCCAAGACTGCCAACGCCCAGGGCAAATATCCCCGAACACAGTCCCAGTATCCCGTATTCCAGACAATAACTCCGCACCAGCATTTTGCGCGTGGCACCCAGTGTTTTCAACACCACCGCATCATATGTGCGCTGACGCCGGCCCGCAGCAATGGCTCCTGCCAGAACGACAATTGCCGCTGCAAAGGACAGGCTGCTGGCGGCGCGAATTGCCACAATCAGATTTTCCAGAATTGAATTTACGGCACCGAGCACTTCACGAACCCGGATTGAAGTTACATTGGCAAAGCCAGAGGAAATCGATTCCATTAAACTCACCTCACTTTGTTTCGGAAGTGTAACAGTCGATAAAAACATGTGCGGCGCTTTTTCCAGCGTGTTGGGTGAAAACACCAGAACAAAGTTGATGCCGAAGGAACGCCATTTAACCGCACGCGTATTGGCTATTTTCGCCGTGATATTACGACCAAGAATATTCACTGTTATGCTGTCGCCGATTGACAGCCCCAGCTCGGTCGCCAGCTTATCGGTAAACGAAACCAGAGGCGGCCCGGTATAGTCCTGCGGCCACCACTCACCCTTGATCAGGGTTGAGCCTTCGGGCAGGTTTTCGGAATACGTAATACCGCGGTCACCATGCAGCACCCAGCGCGCACTGGCCGGCGCCTCAAACTCATCAACATCAATATTCTTCATGCGCATAATGCGACCGCGCAACATCGGTACTTTCGAAAAAGCACTGACCTCGGGGGATTTTTTCACCAATGCCTCAAACGGCTCTATCTGCGCACGCTGGATATCGACAAAGAAAAATGACGGCACTTTATCGGGCAAATCTTTGCCAAGCTGCTGAACCAGGTTTTTGTCAATCAGCATCAACGTCAACAACAGGGTCAATCCAAGTCCCAGAGACAAAACAGCACTGACGGTGGCTGCACCAGGCCGATGCAGATTTGAAACAGCAAGACGCAACTCCAGCGCTTTGAATAATGGCAGTCGCTTCACCACTGCCATCAGGCTAACCGCCACCAGTGCAAGTGCCGCAAACCCCACTGTTGCCCCGGCGACAAACATGGCCGATACCAGGCGTTCACTCGACGTATAAATCAACAGCCCCCCCAACGCCACACAGCTGGTGAAAAACAGGAAAATATATAAAGGCTTTGGATATTGTTTCGCTATAGAAACCAAATCTCTGAATAATGCCGAAGGAGCAATCTGGCGCACGCGTCCCAGAGGCCAGATGGCAAAGGCAAAAGCCGTAAGCAGGCCAAACAGCGCTGATATTGCCAATGGCTGAACGTAGATGGTGGCTTTCGCCGGTACCGGCAGCAGATCTGCCAGCAAACTCAGACCGACATATGGTATCAAAGCACCTGCTATCACACCGATACCGATACCCACAGCCGATACCAGCATGATTTGCAGCAGATAGATGGTGGTGATGAAATTACCGGTAGCCCCCAGGCATTTGTAGGTGGCAATCACCGAGCGCTTGGTATCAACATAACTTTTAACCGAATTGGCAATGCCGACACCGGCCACCAACAAGGTGGTAAATCCGACTAGGGTTAAAAACACCGCGAGGCGATCAACAAAATGCCTGATGCCGGGTGCTGCATTGGCGCGCGTCGTTATGTGCCACCCTGATTTGGGGAATTCCCGGTTTATCGCAGCAACAGTTTCCTCGGCGTCTGTGGAACCCGCTTGTGGAAAGCGAATGCGGTAGCGCCAACGCACCAGACTTCCCGGCCGGATAAGACCGGTTTTATCAAGTGACGCCCGCGACATCAGCACACGCGGGCCAATCATAAATCCACTGGACATTCTGTCGGGTTCGTTCTTGATAATTCTGCTAACCTCAAAAACCTGGCTGCCAATTTTCACCTGCCCGCCCAGAGCTACGTTTAGCCTTGTCAGCAAAGATAAATCAGCGCTGATCTCTGGTAATTTCGTTTCCGTTACAATATTGGTGCGGGCGGCGGCTTCCTGCTCAAAAACAAGTTCGCCGAATAATGGGTAGCGCGTGTCAACAGCCTTGATCTGAATGAGGCTTTGGGTTTTCCTGCCCGGCACCGTTACCATGGCCCGCAGGGTTGCGACCTCGGAGACTTCACCATATTGATCAAGTGCTGAGCGCTCCTCAGCTCCTGCCTGGCGATAGGACAGTGCAAACTCCACATCACCGCCAAGCAATATGCGACCTTCTTCGGCCAACCCGGATCTTACCGCCTGAGAAAATGACCCAACCATGGCAATGCCGCCAACTCCGAGCGCCAGACAAAAAAGAAATCCGGCAAAACCCGAAAATCCCGACCGCAGTTCTCTCAATGCATATCTGAAACTTAATGCCAGAGACTGCCCGGATTTCTTTTGCAACACCACCATCACGAACCGTTTCCACTGACACCATCAACGTGGCCGTCTTTGAGCGCGATGATACGATCGCAGCGCGCCGCTATTTCGGCGTCATGGGTGACCATCAACAAAGTAGTGTTGCGCTCAGCCTGCAGCGAAAACAAAAGATCTATGACATGCGCACTGTTGACTGCGTCAAGATTACCCGTAGGCTCATCGGCCAGCAAAATGGGCACACCACAAACAACCGCCCGGGCAATGGCCACACGCTGTTGTTCACCACCGGACAACTGTCCGGGATAGTGCTCCACCCGATCTGCAAGACCCACCATTTTTAATTCCTCACGCGCCCTCAGCCGCGCATCTTTCTGCCCGCTCAATTCCAGCGGAACAGCAACATTCTCCAGCGCCGTCATAGTGGGAATGAGGTGGAAGGACTGAAAGACAATGCCGATGTTTTCACCCCTCATAAGAGCAAGCTCATCTTCATCAAGATTGTTCAGGCAGCGCCCCGCAATCTCGACCTTGCCGCCGGTAGGCGCTTCAAGGCCGGCAATAACCGACAGCAAACTGGACTTGCCCGAACCCGATGGTCCCACCAGACCAACGGTTTCACCCGGAAGAATTTCGATATCTATGCCTTTGAGAATATTCACCGGCCCCGCCAGACTGGTCAGGGTAAGTTCCACCGCTTGCAGGCGTATCATAAAATTGTTATTTTTTTCCGCCACCTTGCAATCCTTTGAACCAACCGCCATACTTTTCATCATGCTCATTTGGTATGTCACATTGAATCTTAAATTCAAGTCACGATTTATCTATACCCTCGGATTTTGTTCCAGCCTTTGGTTGGTTTTCAGTCTCGGAATACTGACGGCTTCCGCCGGCCATGAGCCCTATAGAATTGTCGCCCTGGGAGATAGTCTGACTGCGGGGTACGGCTTGGCAGGTTCGGACAGTTTTCCGACTCAATTAGAAATACTATTGAGAAATAAAGGTTATAACGTTACCGTACAGAACGCAGGCGTTTCCGGTGATACTGCTGCTGGCGGCCTTGCCCGGCTCGACTGGTCGCTGGGTGAGGATGTTGATGGTGTCATCATAGAGCTGGGTGCAAATGACGCCATGCGTGCAATCCCCCCGAGCTCGACGCGCGCCTCCCTTGAAAACATAATAAAGCGCCTTAAACAACGAAAAGTCGACGTGCTGCTGACCGGCATGCTGGCACCGCCAAATCTCGGTCCCCAATTTGGCAACTCCTTCAACGCCATCTTCCCCGACCTGGCCTCAAAATACAACCTTGTATTCTATCCGTTTTTTCTCAAAGATGTGGCCGCCATTGCCTCGCTAAATCAACCCGATGGCATCCACCCCACCGCAGCAGGGGTTAAGATAATCGTCCGCAACATTTACCCAAAGTGGAAGAACTGCTGAGAGATAGCAATCGATTTCGCCGGAAAAATCACTAAGCCGAATACCGGATAATCTTCAAAGGAACATAAATGGAATATCGACAACTGGGACGCACCAACATTAATGTCAGCGCTCTGTGCCTGGGCACCATGACCTGGGGACAGCAGAACACCGAGGCGCAAGGCCATGAACAGATGGATTATGCCTTCGCTCAGGGGATAAATTTCTTCGATACCGCCGAGCTTTACGCCATCCCCCCAAAGCCCGAGACCTATGGCCGCACCGAGGAAATCATCGGCACCTGGTTTGCCGAGCGCAAAAACCGCGATAAAATCATCCTGGCAACAAAAGTTGTCGGCGCGTCCGACAATACCTGGTTTCGCAACAGCGGTGAAAAGGCAGTGCTGAATGCCGACAACATAAATGAAGCCGTTGATAAAAGCCTGCGGCGGCTGCAAACCGATTACATTGATCTTTATCAGGTCCATTGGCCTGATCGCCCCATGCAGCTTTTCAAAGGCCTGTCTTACGTACACAGGCAAGGAGAGGCCTGTTCAATCAACGAAACATTGTCGGCTCTGGCTGATCTTGTTAAAGCTGGAAAAATCCGCCACGTCGGCATATCCAACGAAACCCCCTGGGGCACCATGAGCTACCTCAAGGAGAGCGAGATAAATAATCTGCCGCGCGTTCAGTCAATCCAGAATTGCTATAATCTCCTCAACCGGAGTTTTGAAACCGGACTATCGGAAATTGCCCACCGGGAGGATGTCGGCCTTTTGGCTTATTCCCCTCTGGGTCAAGGCGTTTTAACGGGCAAATATTTAAATGGAACGCTACCGAAAGGATCTCGCAAGGAATTGTTTAACCGCATCAGCAGATATGAAACACCCAATGCGGAGGCAGCAATTGACGCATATGTTAAACTTGCCAGAGACCACAATGTCGATCCCGCTCAACTGGCTTTGCAATTTGTGACCACACGACCGTTTGTCACGTCAAATATCTTTGGTGCCACCACCATGGCGCAACTGAAAAATAATATAGACAGTCAAAACCTCGACCTCACGCCTGAGCTGCAGCAGGCCATTGAAGACATTCACCTTATCTATTCCAATCCATGCCCTTAAGGTCAGGAGTTGATCATGGTTGCCACATTAGATAACGCTGCACGCACCGCTGCCTTAAAGCAGATACCGGATTGGAAGCTGGCCGAAGAGGGCGATGCCATATCGCGTCAGTTTAAATTCAGAAATTTTAATCAGGCCTTTGGCTTTATGACACAAGTCGCCCTGCAGGCTGAAAAACTCAATCATCACCCTGAATGGTTCAATGTCTATTCCACTCTTGATGTAAGGCTGACCACTCATGATGTTGGCAGTCTTACTGACCTCGACATTAAGCTGGCGAAATTTATGGACAAGGCTGCAAAGAGGTTTTTTGATTAAAAACCGATGTTACTTTGGCGCCAGTCGCAGAGCGCCATCAAGGCGAATGTTTTCGCCGTTGAGCATGTCATTGTCGATAATATGAAGCACCAGAGAGGCAAATTCCTCTGGATTTCCCAATCGTGGCGGAAAAGGAACTCCCGACCCCAGTGCTTCGCGCACATCTTCAGCGAGGCCATCAAACATTGGCGTGTGAAACAATCCCGGCATGATACTCATAACGCGGATACCTTCACGCGCCAGATCACGCGCCATGGGAAGCGTGAGGCTTGCCACCCCGCCCTTGGAGGCGGCATATGCCGTTTGCCCAATCTGCCCGTCAACAGCAGCTATTGACGATGTACTGACAATGACGCCGCGGCCGCAATCAGGCGACACCATATCAAGGTCCATCATTCCCGCAGCACACTTTGAACTCATGTGAAAACTGCCAATAAGATTGATAGTGACAACCCGTGTGAAAGCCGCAAGATCATGTGCCCAGGCGTCACCCGTCTGCCGTGACCTACCTGCAGTGCGCGATCCCGAGACGATACCTGCGCAATTGACCAGCAAGCGCTCTTGCCCATGGCGCCTGCGTGCGCATTCCAGCCCTTCATCAACGCTGTCCTCAGCGCTCACGTCGACATTGCAGTAAAGACCGCCAGTTTCCTCGGCCACTGCCATTCCCTTGTCTTCATCAAGATCAAACAAGGTGACTTTAACACCGTGCCGGGCCAGCGCACGGGCTGTTGCAGCTCCCAGGCCTGAGGCACCACCGGTGACCACGGCACTTCCTATCTCATTTAAATTCATGCCAGCTCCTTGCTGAGGACGACGGATACAACGAATTTCACAATATTTAATACCTCTTGCAGTCAATAGATTAAACCACCAATTAGGGGGGGACCAATAGTTACGCAAATTCAGGAGTTTGGCGATGGAGGATACAGAAAATAATAATTTCATATCCGATACAAATGTTGAAAAATATCAACTTCCTGTCATTTTTGAAAAAAATCAAAAAACTGTTAAAAAGAGTTTTTGGAGAAAATTCGGCAGGGTCGCCAGCTTAATTCCTTTCGCTACTGAGCTCCTGTCGGCTTATTATTGCTCAATCGACCCGGAAACCCCGGTGCGGGTACGGGCAATCTTAGTGGCTGCCCTGGCCTATTTCATCCTGCCCGCCGACCTTATTCCCGACTTCATTATCGGTCTGGGCTTTTCCGACGATGCCACCGTTTTGACCGCTGCCATAGGCATCGTTGCCGGTCACATTTCAGATGTCCACAAATCCCGCGCCAATTCGACAATCAAAGAACTGGCCGGGAATAATAGTTAGACAAAAATATAATCACGCATCCGGAATAATAACTGCTTTGCCTTTGACTTCCCGGTTTGCCAGCGCTTGTAGCGCATCGACTGTCTGATCAAGTGTATATTCACGATGGATATGAGGATTGAGTTTTCCTTCCTGCACCCACCGCATAATCTGCGCCATATTGGCCTGGTCCGCCTGCGGAGAGCGCTTGGCAAAAGCTCCCCAGAATACACCAACTATCTGGCATCCCTTCAACAAGGTGAGGTTGAGGGGAATTTTAGGGATTTCACCGGCGGCAAATCCAACCACCAGAAATCGCCCTTGCCAGGCGATCGCCCGTAAAGCCTGCTCACTGTATTGAGCCCCCACCGGATCATAAATAACATCGACGCCGGCGCCGCCTGTCAACTCCTTGAGCCGTTCTTTCAGATTTTCCGAACTGTAATTGACCAGATCATCGGCACCGATTGATCGGCAGAATTCGAGCTTGTCATCAGAAGAGGCCGCAGCGATGACCCGGGCGCCCATCACTTTGCCCAGTTCAATTGCCGATTGCCCCACACCACCAGATGCACCGAGCACAGCCAGTGTTTCACCCTCCTGCAATTCAGCCCGGTCTTTAAGGCCATGATAGGTTGTACCGTAGGTGACGGTCAGGCCCGCAGCAATTTTGAATTCAATGCTATCAGGTATCTTGACGAGTTTTTCTGCAGCTACAGCTATTTCCTCCCGGCACCCGCCCCAGGACACATAAGCCATAACCCGCTCACCAATTTGAAATCCTGTAACGCCTTCGCCGATCTGAAGGATTCCGCCGGCAATCTCAGCACCGGGTGAAAAGGGCATGTCAGGTTTAAACTGGTATTTATTTTCTATGATCAGCGTATCGAAAAAATTTAATGCGGTAGCCTTGATCTTGATCACTACTTCACCACGCCCGGCAACAGGGGACGCTATATCTTCCACCACCAGCTTGGATGGTGGCCCAAATTCCTTACATAAAACTGCGCGCACAATTTACCTCTAAAAAATCATTTTCGACGATCGACGCGATCATGGTATCACCTTTAAACAGAATACTGCACTGGCAAATAACACAACACAGCCTGTGCATGAATAATTGTTTGTATTGAAGGAGAGCACGTTGAGAGGTTTTTTTGCAATCGGTGCAGAAGGCATAAGCAAGCCCATGAACCTTGGCAATCTGATGCGTTCTGCCCACGCCTTTGGTGCAAGCTTCGTATTTACAATAGATGCCCATAAAAAGCTCGACGCACCGGGTTCTGATACCTCAAATTCTCCCAGCCACATCCCCTATTATCACTGGCAGACGATTGCAGATATGGCATTGCCGCAAAACTGCAAACTGGTGGGTGTCGAACTTCTCGACGAAGCTGTGGATTTGCCAAGTTTTCGCCATCCTCTCCAGGCCGCTTACGTGCTTGGTCCCGAACGCGGCTCACTGTCACCTCAAATGGTGCAAAAATGTGATCATATCATCAAAATTCCAACGTCATTCTGCATCAATGTTGCAACCGCCGGTGCCATAATAATGTATGATCGGGTAAAAACATTAGGCCGGTTTTCACAACCTCCTGTTTCCGCCAGCGGCAGGCCGGTTGAACTCAAACCCCATCTGCATGGCACGCCACCGATCAGGCCACCGTCTGATTAATACAATTTTCACCCCAGTTTATCCCCATTTAAGTCAATTTTTAGCAATACATTAACTAAATTTTGCCCCTAATGGGCTTGAGCTAAATGTTGCCTTATTGATTTGCACATATGAGCACTGGGCCGGGGGTGAAATTCGCCGCGTCCCAAGGACAAAACAGCGCAAACAGCGACGGATTGAGAATGAACTTCCTACCAAGAACACACCCTTCCTGCAAAATTGTTTTAATTGCAGCCGCACTTGGTTTAACCAGCCCGGCAATAGCCAATGTTGATCCCAAACATCTGGGTGATTTCGGCGACTGGTCAGCATACACACACAAAACAAAAAATGGTAAAGTCTGCTTTTCCATTTCAGAGCCCAAAGAAACACTGCCAAAGAAAGTTAATCGCGACCCGGTGTATTTTCTCATTACCAACAGCCCCAAGGAAAAGATTAAAAACGAAGTTAGCATCATTACCGGCTATCCATTTAAACCAGGCAGCATTTCCACTGCCCGCATCGGTGACAAGTCATTCAAACTGTATACCAAAGGGGACGGGGCCTGGGTCGATAGCAATAAAAATGAAAAACGTCTGATTAAAGCCATGAAGTTGGGGAGTTCCATGATCGTCAAGGGAACCTCAAAACGCGGGACGGTTACTACTGATAAATATTCCCTCAGTGGTGTGACCAAAGCAATCAGCAGCATTGACAAGGCCTGCAGATAAGCCTTACTGCTCTTTTGCTTTTATAAAATACTGAAATTCCGCGCTCAACTCTTCTGATGGAATTAAGATTTCAACTGCCCGAAGCACTTTGTCATCGATTGATGGTAGCACCTTCATTTGTGCAATCATGATTTCAATTGAGTTTCAATGGCACAAAACATCTGACTAAGACATGATAAACCTCATCGGGCTTACCCGCGAAGAAATTGCGCATGAGTTGGAAATCAACACCGCAATTGACATACCAAAACAGCAACTCAGGATGCGGGCCAATCAACTCTGGCACTGGATCTATGTGCGCGGCGGGCATAATTTTGATGGCATGACGACCATAGCAAAAGCGGTGCGAGCAACCTTCAAATCCGCCTTTTCTCTCGAGAGACCCGAGATCGTTACACAACAGGTATCAAATGACGGTACGCGAAAATGGCTGTTGCGCCTGACATCTTCCGTGCCGGGCCAACCGGGTCCGGAAGTCGAAGCTGTCTATATCCCTGAAGAAACCCGCGGCACACTTTGTGTCTCCAGCCAGGTAGGCTGCACGCTCACCTGTTCTTTCTGCCATACCGGCACCCAGCGATTGGTGAGGAATCTGTCACCGGGCGAAATAGTTGCGCAATTGCTGGTTGCCAAAGATGCGCTTGAAGAATGGCCGGATCGCACATCAAAGCAAACGCGCCTGATCACCAATGTTGTCCTCATGGGCATGGGCGAGCCCTTATATAATTTTGATAATGTCAAACAGGCCATTCATACCATGTCAGATGATGCCGGCCTGTCAATTTCCAAGCGACGCATAACGCTGTCAACCTCAGGCGTTGTCCCGATGATTGAGCGCTGCGGCGATGAAATAGGCTCTATGCTGGCGATTTCGTTGCATGCAGTTAATGACGGAATCCGCGACCAACTGGTGCCGATAAACAAAAAATACCCGCTAAGCGAACTTCTCGATGCCTGCCGAAACTATCCCGGTGTCTCCAATTCCCGGCGCATCACTTTTGAGTACGTGATGTTAAAAGGCATCAATGACAGCCTTGACGATGCCAAAGAACTGGTCAGGTTGCTCAAGGGCATTCCAGCCAAAATCAATCTCATCCCCTTTAATCCGTGGCCGGGATCGCCGTATGAATGTTCTGACTGGGAAACAATCGAAAATTTCGCCGAAGTTGTCTACAAAGCCGGATACGCCAGCCCGGTGCGCACGCCGCGCGGCCGCGACATTATGGCGGCCTGCGGCCAGTTGAAATCAGCCAGTATGAAGCTGTCGATCAATCAACGCCGCGCTCTGGAAAAAGCTGCCGCCAGCCCTTCATAACAATCCGCTCCCGCTTGACCATTATTTCACACAAAGTAATGATTGCGCACGCCAGCAACATGCCTATAGTGCGGGCAATTCATTCACCCCCCATTTTGCAGGAGTATTAAATGGTGGCTCAAGACAAGCAGGTTAAAAAAGTAGTTCTCGCCTATTCCGGCGGCCTTGATACCTCTGTAATTCTCAAGTGGCTCAAAACCACCTACAATTGCGAGGTTGTCACCTTCACGGCAGATTTAGGCCAGGGCGAGGAGCTGGAACCTGCACGCAAAAAGGCCGAGATGCTTGGCATCAAAGAAATCTATATTGAAGATTTGCGCGAGGAATTTGTTCGCGATTATGTTTTTCCCATGTTTCGTGCCAATGCGGTTTATGAAGGCGTCTATCTTTTAGGCACCTCGATTGCACGTCCCCTGATTTCCAAACGCCAGATCGAAATTGCCGCTGAAACCGGAGCCGATGCCGTCTGTCACGGTGCCACCGGCAAGGGCAATGATCAGGTGCGGTTTGAGCTGTCCTATTACGCACTTAATCCCGATATCCACATTATTGCACCGTGGCGCGAATGGGAACTTTCCAGCCGCACAAAGCTGGTCAACTTTGCCGAAGAACACCAGATCCCCATTCCCAAAGACAAGCGCGGCGAAGCACCGTTTTCAGTGGATGCCAACCTTCTGCACACGTCATCAGAAGGCAAGGCACTGGAAGATCCTGAAAATGAAGCGCCGGAATTTGTTTACCAAAGATCGGTGTCTCCTGAAGAAGCGCCGGATAAAGCAACCTATATCGACATTGAATTTGAAAAAGGCGATGCCATTGCCATCGATGGTAAAAAGCTCAGCCCCGCAACTATCCTGACGCGATTGAACGAGTTGGGAGGTGCCAATGGTATCGGCCGCCTTGATCTGGTCGAAAACAGGTTTGTCGGCATGAAATCAAGGGGTATCTATGAAACCCCTGGCGGCACAATTTTACTCGTCGCCCATCGCGGCATCGAAAGCATCACCCTTGATCGCGGTGCCGCTCACCAAAAAGACGAACTCATGCCGCGCTATGCCGAGCTGATCTACAACGGCTTGTGGTTTTCGCCCGAGCGCGAAATGCTTCAGGCCGCCATTGACCACGCGTCCGAATTTGTAACCGGCACAGTCCGGCTCAAATTATACAAAGGATCGGCAACCGTGGTTGGACGCAGCTCGCCCTACTCGCTTTATGACGAAGACCTGGTGACATTCGAAGAAGGGGCAACGGCTTACGATCACCGCGATGCCGAGGGTTTCATCAAGCTAAACGCCCTGCGCCTGCGCCTGCTCGCCAGACGCAACAGCCGCATTTCGTAAATCTAAAGATGAAAACACCACACCGTCCCGGCCTTGAGCCACTACTGTCCGGTTTAACATTGATTGAGCCCCAGCGACATTTGATTTGGGTTTATTGGTGGCGGGATATGGGGCTGGTTGAGGGTGTTTATGGGTTTTCGGTGCATCAGGTTGATGCGAACGAGGCGAGCGAAAGTTA
>JAJRTY010000058.1 GCA_024278055.1 Alphaproteobacteria bacterium
AAATGCCACAGCCTCGCCGCCACCGGCCTCACCCAAAACCTTCGTAATCGCCGCCGTCAGCGTCGTCTTACCATGATCAACATGCCCAATCGTGCCAATGTTACAATGGGGCTTATTACGTTCAAACTTCTCTTTCGCCATCGAAGTCTTCTTTCCTCTTAAAGTTTTGCCGCTAAAAAAAGCGCCATCATCTGATCAGTTGTACGCGAAAGCCCGCGTGTTATTCAATTGCCTTAACGTCCTGTCTGCTGCCTCAACATCTTGTCTGCGCTTCACCGCAACCTGACAATTCAGGTTTTGGAGCGGGTGAAGGGAATCGAACCCTCGTATTCAGCTTGGAAGGCTGCTGCTCTACCATTGAGCTACACCCGCATTACCACCAGAAACACCATGGTGGAGAGGGTTGGATTTGAACCAACGTAGGCATAGCCAACGGGTTTACAGCCCGTCCCCTTTAACCACTCGGGCACCCCTCCGTTTAGGTGAAATCTGGCCCAACGCGCAAACGAGCCCATTCGAAGCATACGAATGGGACTCGCGCACAGGCTTTATGTGAGCGCTAAGCACCCCTGTCAACAGGAAAATTTTATCTTTTGCGATTTTTTACACCGGGAGTTTTCTTCAAAAGTCCTAAAACAGCAATTTCCTGCGTTTTACTTACCGATAGAGATAACCAGTTTCACAAATTAAGTACAGTGTTTTATGCACCCCGCAACTCAAATTCCTGGCTGTCATGTCGGTTGGGTTGCATAAAATGGTGCGGTCGAGCGCAGATTGTCACCCGGTATGCGCACCTGGCCATTTCAACAACGATAGTGACAGAAATTTACCCTCTGTTCATTCTTGCCCATGGCATCTAAATTAAGCTGAGCTGTGAGCACAAGGATGGACCGGTAAAATGCTCAAAACATTTTTTGCCCCGCGTTATAAAATTATACTCGCACTCCTCATACCCATTCTCCTGCTTGCAGTTTTCGGTCGAACGATGGGAGCCTCTCTACCGATTATAGGCATACCTGTTTTTATCATCAGCATATTAGTCTGGTATTTACCCGCTTTAGTGTTTGCAGGCAGCGGTCTCTTCGTAATTCACGAACTTGGGGCATCAACCACCGGTTGGCTGGGTGACGTGGTCATGTTTCTGTTTTATTTTGCCGTTGCCACTTTGATTTCCCTGCCCTTCGGTGGAAAGTGGCGTCAAAAGAGAAAAGCCAGAAAACAGAAAAGTGCTCAGCAGAATTCCGATCAGGCTTAATATTCTAAAGATGCGTTTCGGACGGGCTTGTCAGCAGGGCTGGCGTGAATTCCACATTCGGTTTTTTCATGGTTGCGCCATCGCCCTGCCCGCACACCCTCACCTGAATGCACAATGGTGGTGCATGGCGCACAGCCAATGGATGCAAACCCGCGCGCAACCAAAGGATGACGCGGCAGATCGTATTTGAGGATATAGGATTTAAGATCCTCAGCTGTCCAGCCGGCAAGAGGATTGATAGCAACATGATCGCCTGCCCAGCCAATGGTCTCGGTCAGGCCTCTGCCCTGACTTTGAAAGCGCTTGCGTCCGGTAATTCTGGCTTCAAAGCCGGTGACAGCCCGCTCCAGTGGCCGCACCTTGCGTAGGTTGCAACAGGCGTCGTAATTTTTAACATGCAGCCTGCCATCGCCATCAAGCCGGGAAACCTCGCGTAAATCCGGCTCAATATCACGGACGTCCCTCAACCCCAGCAGCTTCACCAGGTCGTGGCGATAGGTCAGAGTTTCGGTGAAATGCTTATTGGTATTGAGAAAAATCACCGGGGTGGCAGGTGATATCCGGCTAACCATGTGCAGCAACACAACCGAATCTGCACCAAATGAAGATACCAGAGCAATTTCCTGAGTAAATTCAGTGTTGATAAGCGGCTTTAGCAGATGCTCACCGTGCAGCCTCGCATATCGCAGCGCCAGCCTGGTGACAAATCCCGGGTTTTTACTATTCTCTGCGGAGATCGCCATGCTATCACCTCAATCATTACGCCCATATCGTTCGTTTAAAAACGACAAGCGTTCGCTATAAAGAACACTTGTCTTTTTAAACGTATTTCTCATGATGTCAACGGCTTGTTTCAATTTCCCAGGCCACTTATAAGCACCACATGCGACACAAACGATCTCAGCGGGCAAACCCCGCCCAATCCAGGAAAACCGGCGCCCTCGCGCGCGCGGATCAACAGGTGATTTATGGCGGCCATGCAGTTATTGCCGCCTTGCAAAACCCGGCCCGCAAAATCTTGAAAATCAGCGCAAGTGAAAATGCCGCCCATCGCTTCAGTGATGTTTTAAAACCCTTCAGTGACCGGTTGAAAATCGTTAAAGCCGCCGATCTTGATCGTATGGTCGGAAGCGAGGCGGTTCACCAGGGGCTGGTTTTGCAGGCCCGCCCCCTGCCCGAGCCCGGTCTCGAACAAATCCTCGCATCTGATCAAAAAGGATTGCTGCTGGTCATTCTTGATCAGATAACCGATCCGCACAATGTCGGCGCCATTCTGCGCTCGTGTGCTGCCTTTGGTGTTGACGCCATAATTTTACCCGCCCGCAACAGTGTTGAATTTTCCGGCGTCCTCGCCAAGGCAGCATCGGGTGCCATAGAACATGTGCCGGTGGTACGCATAACCAACCTCTCCCGCACCCTGAAAACCCTGAAGCAGGCAAATGTCAGTGTCGTCGGCTTTGATTCGGAATTATCGGATGATTTCGAAAGCTTAAGCGATCTCAAACGTATTGCCCTGGTTTTTGGCGCCGAAGGCAAAGGCATGCGCCGATTAACTCGCGAAAACTGCGACCACCTAGTGCGCCTCAACATAAGCGGACCAATCAAATCCCTCAATGTCTCAAACGCCTGCGCTGTCGCGCTGTATGCAGCATCGCGAAATAAGGCTTGAGATCACTCTTGATTCCACCCATGAGGCAGTATATGTGAGGGCCTGCAGTTATTGAGATTCGAAACGCCCGGATATCCGGCACCCCTCAAACGACTGCAAACAAAACGGGCCGGCTTAGCTCAGTTGGTAGAGCATCTGATTTGTAATCAGAGGGTCGGGAGTTCGAGTCTCTCAGCCGGCACCATTTTTCGCTCACGCTGTCGCCCTTCGGGCTGCGCTCCGCCGGGCGGGCGAAAGCCCGGGCCGCGCTTGCGGCCCTGGGAAGGTGTTTGGGTTTCTCTGCTCCGCTGCACCGGATTTTTTTATTATTCTTGAATGGCCACTCACGATATTCGCATTTTCACGTGACACTGAGCAGGATCATACCGATAATGGTTACCATCCGCACAAGATCCGCCCGGCGACGGTCACCGGCGTATCGTCCGGCAGAACGCCACACCGCTACTGAAACGATGAAGTTGTACGGTACGGAAAAACCATAACCGATAATGACTGCCAAAACCGGGCGTTCGGCCATGATCAGGAAGAGAAAAATCGCACTGGAACAAACGTTGATGACGAGGCCGCCAAAAACAGCCCAGTTCCAAAACGCATTTTCAAGTGCCAGATCGCCTTGCCAGAGACGGTAAAAGTGTTTCATCAGGCTGGAAAGCTACCAGTGAATAATTGAAAAGTCCATCGACACCAATGCCCTCGCGGGGATTAACCACCCCCCATTTCAGCCCTGTCATTAACGCAATTTATCTGCCGAAATCACTTTGAATGTGCGGGTAATACCATCATGCTCCCTGATTGAAACATATTCGCCCGGGCGAAACCGCTCATCGTCAAAACGATACCCGGTTTCATCATCATCCTCATCACCATTGATGTCGTAATGGAAAGCCCAGGCACCTCCGGGCTTTCGCACCAGGTGCCCGGTTTCATGTTCTTCATCGCCCCAGAATCTGGTTACCAGACATTCCTTGCGATGGGTTTTCCATTCTTCCGCAACAATCCGGTCATCACCGTCAAGCGGTGCTACAAAAATGTATCCATGCTCACGACTGCCATTTGGAAAATCCTTGTCGCGGGCCAGTTCGAGTGATATTTTCGTCATATTCATCTTAATAAGCTCCTGTTTTTTTAATGGGTTGCGTAACAGGCCGGAAGGTCAAAGACTCTCAACACGACATCAACACAGGCAACGTCATATTGTTGAGAACATGACGGGTTGCTCCGCCAAAGACGAATTCACGCATACGCGAATGGCCATAGGCACCCATCACCAGCAAATCCGAATTCAGGTCCACAGCCCGTGTCAGCAAAGCCTCACCGGCATTTACATTTGCTGTTGGCAGCGCTTCTGCATTCACGTTGATATTGTGATGAGCAAAGGTCTTTGCCAATTCCGCACCGGGTACATTGCCGGCAAGCGCGCGCTGTTTTTGCGGGTCAACCCAGACCAGATCAACTCTGGCCGTGGTTGACAACAAAGCCAGAGCATCAAAACTGGCTCGTGCCGCCTCCCGGCTTGCGTTCCAGCCAATGAGAACCCTTTCGCCAATTGTGCCAAATGTTTTTTGCCGCGGCACCAGAAGAACGGGCCGCCCGGTTTCCAGAATTACCCGTTCGGCAAAATCCTGCTCAACACCGCAGTCCTCACCGCTATCCACCTGGGCAATCATGACCAGATCAACCATTCGCGCCTGTGCGATAAATTCATCAGCAATCGTTGAAATGGGTGAATCCAGTTTGCGCCATTCGCCGGTTATCAGGTTTTTTTCAAGCGCCTGTTAGAACTGCTTTTGAACATCTGCCGCCATATCTTCGTATTTTTGGTGCGGACCTTCAAAAATTTCCGCCATCGCAATGCCTTCATACACAGGATAAACCTGTATTGCCGGGATGATAAAAACTCCCGTCAAGTGGGCATCATGCTTGAGCGCCAGCGCACAACCGGTTTCCAGCAATGCACCAAGACTATCCATGTCATTAAGGCAAATAAGAATATTTCCGAGTTTCATAAAAACACTCCTTTGCGTATCTATCCAAAGATTTTCCAGACCACGCCCCATACCCGTAGGCAGGAACATCTATAGTCACTCCAGACAACTGCATACTGTAGAGATTAGCAAATCCCGGATTCCATTATCTTGATCCACGTCAAACTCACCTTGCACTTATGGCCGGAAACTCCACGCCGGTGAATTTAAATTTACGGAGTAAAATCCGCTCAACCGGGCAACAGAAAATTCAATTGCACAAAGAAAGGTTTATGCTGAGTATTTCCCGCAAAACTGAGATGGAGCGACGATTGTGGGACGAACCGGTGGGCAAATCCTGATTAAGGCCCTTGAGATCAACGGCAGCAGAATAATCTTCGGCGTTCCCGGTGAAAGCTATCTGGCGGCACTTAATGCCCTTTATGATACCAGCGACACCATGCAGTATGTAACAGCGCGCCAGGAAGGTGGTGCTGCTTTCATGGCAGCCGCCTATTCTGATGTTACCGGCACCCCTGGTATCTGCTTTGTCACCCGTGGCCCCGGCGTTTCAAACGCCATGATCGCCGTACATACTGCTCAGCAGGGCTCAACCCCGCTTATTCTGCTGATTGGGCAAATTCCCTCAAGCCAACGCGACCGTGAGGCTTTTCAGGAAATGGATTACCGCCGCACTTTGGGGCCCATAGTCAAGTGGGTGGCTGAAATTGATGATGCCGCACGCATTCCC
>JAJRTY010000059.1 GCA_024278055.1 Alphaproteobacteria bacterium
AGCAGTGAGCGGTGGCACCGATGGTATTTTCGCTAATCAGGATGGCAGCGGTGCCCTGTCGATCACCACTCAGGCGGTAACCGGCACGAATGGTAACGGGATTAATGCCGATAATTCTGCCGCCGGCACCTCGCTCACCATCAATTCGCAAGGGACGGTGACTGGTAATACCAACGGCATTCTTGCCGTTAACAATGGCAACGGGGCTCTGTCGGTCGCCACCCAGGCGGTGACGGGGGCGACCAGTTACGGAATTTTTGCCGTTAATAATACTACCGGCACTTCGATGACCATCAATTCCACAGGTCAGGTGACCGGTGCCAACGTCGGTATTGTTGTGGATAACAACGGCACGGGGCCAACCGGCATCACCACGTCGGGTGGGGTCACCGGCAATGTTGGTGTCCAGGTTAGAGTCCGTGCCAACAATTCGCCGACCACGATCAACAACTCCTCCGCCATCACCGGCACCGGCGGTGTGGCCATTAACTTCCGCGGTAATGGCAATGACACGCTCAACCTGTTCGGCGGTTGCGGTTGACCCCACCGGCTTTGCCGCTGTGGGCGTGGCTCTGGGCAGTCTGATTTCATCGATCTTCAATTCGATTGACAATAATGCAAGCGGATCGCCAGCCACCGCTGTTCCAGCGCGCGGCACTGCCGGTGTCATTCCTGCCGGTGGTGATGGTGCCTATGGCTCGGGCAGGCGGCTTTGGGGTGCGGGCTTTGGCGGCAAGCAGAAGGTTGAAGGTTCATCAAATCAGGCCGGTATTGACAATCGCTTTGGCGGGGCGATTACCGGTGTGGAAAACAGCTCGGGCGGCAGCACTTATGGTGTCTTCGGCGGTTATGCGGTGAGCAATCTGGATCTTGAGTTTAATGCCGGAGAAGTTGATTTTGATTCAACCTTTGGTGGAGCGTATTGGAAAATCAACACCGGCACCTTCAATGTAAATCTTGCTATAGTAGCAGGTTCAGCAGATCAGGACACCACGCGTAACGTCGGCGGCATCAATGCGCGTGGCGAGAGCGACGGCTGGTTCATCTCACCATCGGTGACTGTAATCGCGCCGATGGAGTTTTACGCCCGCCCGGTGATTGCCAGCGTCAGGGTGAGTTACGCCGGATTGTTCCTTGATGGTTACACCGAAACCGGCGTTGCCAATCCGCTCACGGTCAACGATCGTGATGTGCATATTCTCAACACCCGCGCCCAGATTAACGTGCCTTACAATATGGCCGGCAAGGACGGTTCACAAACCCGATTGGACCTGCGCGCCGGGATTGATGCCCAGTTTGATGCTGGCTCTGATAATGCCGCCGTGGTTGTTGGTGGCACTGCACTCAACTTCTCGGCTGACCTCGACAATGAGGTTGCAGGCTTTATCGGCACAACTATCGCCTACACCTCGGTCAGCGGCACTTTCAGCTTCTCCGCCTCAGGCGAAGTGCAATCCACCTTCGATGGCGGCTACAAGGCCATCGGCCAGGTGCGTGGTGCGGTGCGGTTCTAGAGCCTGTCATGCTTATACGGAAGCATTTGACCGGCATTGCGCGTTTGCTGGCGAGGCATGTTCGCCGCCATGGTCTGGTTGACCACAAGGCGAACATAACGACGTCCAGAAAGCGTGCAATGCCGGCCTTCGGTGAACCAAATCAGCCCATCAGCTGCGTTGCGCAGCTTGAACGATACACCATATCGCCCCGCGCTACGCGCCTTGCTGAGTGAACTGATTTGGGGCATCAAATGCTTCCGTATAAGCATGACAGGCTCTAGTTCCGCTCCAGCGCTTGCGGATTTATCATATTAATCGGTGAACCTGCCGCATAAGCTACAACCTGGTCGAAAATGTCGCTGAACTGAACCTCGTATTCCTCATGCGTCACATAGCCGATATGTGGGGTGGCGATGAGATTATCCAGTGACACCAGCGGATCGTCAGCAACTGTTATTGGTTCTTTATCAAACACATCTATTGCCGCCATGCCGGGGCGGCCGACCTTGAGGGCATTTAACAAAGCGTCTTTTTCAATCAGTCCGGCACGCGATGTATTAATCAAAACGGCTGAGGGTTTCATGGCGGCAAGATCCCGGGCACTGACAATACCAAGAGTGCCGTCTTTCAGGCGCAAGTGCAGGCTGAGAATGTCGCTGTCAGCAAAAAAACCTTGCTTGTTTGAGGCAACTTCCAGGCCATCCTCACGTGCGCGTTTGCGCGAGGCCTCGCTGGCCCACACCAGAATATTCATGCCAAAGGCTTTGCCGTATTCGACAATTACCCGGGCGATGCGGCCATAGCCATAGATGCCAAGGGTTTTGCCTCGCAACGATTGCCCGACACCGGTCTGCCAGGTGCCGCTCTTAAGCGAGGCCATTTGCTGGGGTATCTGGCGCGCAGCTGCCAATACCAGGCCCCAGGTGAGCTCGGCAGCGGCATAGGACGGTGTACCTTCATGCTGGCCGGAACACAGCAGCACACCATTACGGGTGCAGGCCTCCACATCAATATGAGGGTAGACACTGCGCTGGGAAATCATTTTGAGTTTGGGCAGGCGTTGCAGCAAGGGGGCCTGAATTTGTGTGCGTTCACGAATCAGCACCAGAACTTCCGTGTCCTGCAATCTTTCAGTGAGCGCTTAGGTTTCCTGCACATGATCATTCCAGATGGTAACATCATGCCCCGCCAGTTTGGCAAAGCACGGCAGGTTTGCCAGCGTATCGTGATAGTCATCAAGAATCGAAATTTTCATAAGTGGCAGACCTTTTTGTTTCCATCGTCAAATCATAGAACTATACTCTTACAGAATAGAACGTAAAAATTCTCAGGCAACCCGTCGTCAATCGTAAGCTTCAGCTATAATGGAATTTATCTGGATACCCATCGCCATCGCTGGTGCCTTGATGCAGGCTGTCAGAACTGCGGCGCAAAAAGACCTTAATCAGAAATTGTCGATTATGGTGACGACCTATGTGCGCTCCCTGTTTGGGTTGCCGGTCCTGCTGCTGTTTTTGCTGTGGGTAATGATGCGCGGGCAGGAGGCCTTGCCGATGCCGGTGTTTTCCGGTGTTTTTCTCGCCAACACCCTCGCTCTGGCCCTGTCGCAACTGGCGGCGACCTGGCTGTTGATCTACCTGTTTGGTTTGAGGAACTTCACGGTCGGCACCACGCTCACCAAAACTGATGTGATGATGACGGCTGTCATTGGCTCTTTATTTTTCTCTGAATCCATCAGCCTCTACGGCTGGGTAGCAATTATCCTGACACTTGCCGGTGTTATTATTTTGACAATTGCGCGGGTTGGGGTGAGCGGCCTGATTGGAGCCCAGGGTGGTAGCCTTGGAGCCGCATTTAACTCCAAATCAACGCGAATCGGGCTGGCTTCAGGGTTTTTCTTTGCACTATCATATCTGTTTGTACGCCAATCGAGCCTGTCGCTGGAATATGGAGATTTTCTTTATCGCGCCGGCTGGACGGTCGTTGTCGCCACCTCAATGCAGGTGGTGATTTTAGGAGCGTGGCTTTTGTGGCGTGAGCCAAAAGGCCTGTGGCAGATGTTTCCCCAATGGCGTCTGTGTCTGTTTATCGGCCTCACAAGCGCGCTTGGATCTATTGCCTGGTACACATCAATGACACTTGTAAACGCTTCTTATGTCAAAGCCGTTGGTCAAATAGAAACGGTTTTCACCATCGCCATAGCCACGATCTATTTCCGTGAAAAGGTAAACCCAATGGAACTTGTCGGTATTGTTACGATTGTCGGCGGCGTGCTGGTGTTCTTGTTGTAGGTCTAAGAGTCTGACTCGAAACTATTCTAATAAAATCGCCCCCTTGCCAAACGCCTTGATATCATCCTGATGTGAGCGATCAGCAGCCAGCTTTCTGCTGACAGGATGGATTTCTCCCAGTCCTTCGCCAACCTGCGGCATCGC
>JAJRTY010000060.1 GCA_024278055.1 Alphaproteobacteria bacterium
CTAAATTATTATTACGCCTCTACTGAATTATAATTAATTGATTATTACTTCCTGTTTGAGAATAAAGCGCCACGTTAAATGACCCCGTCTGAATAACCAGAACCTGATTGGCATTGCCGAAAACGCTACCTGCCACAGTGTTCTGGTTACCCGTTTGTGAAACTGCAAATTGATTCTGATTGCCGACATTTACAGAAATACTCACCGCATTCAGGTTACCGGTCTGAAATATATCGCCTGGCAAAAGCGTTGAGCTGAAAGCTGCAGCCAGGCCGCTGAAGCCACCAATGGCGGGATCGTTATTCTGATTACTTCTGCTCAAAGGAGACACACCACCTTCAAAACCCACTTCGACGGTATTTTCATCACCTACCTGATTAACATTAAGGCTGTTGTTATCGCCGCGATAGGTGACAGCCACAGAGTTCCTTAGACCATCCTGATTGAAATCCAGGGTATTGCCATCGCCAATTTGCACCGATGCGGACTCATTTTCCTGCCCCCGCACTGTCCCGCTGATCGCATTGCCATCACCATCTTGAACAAAGCCAAACAGGTTTGCCTCAGACGTTGCCGCTGTGGTGAAGTTGAGATTGTTTTCATCGCCAAGCTGGGTAAACTCCGCCTGGGCCACGGCTATATTCTGCGCTGCTGTAACAAACTGGCCCAAACCGCCCAGACCATCGCCGCCATTATCATCGCCACCAATAGTTATAGTCATTATATTGCCGGTTACTGCAACCAGAGCATTATTCTGTTCCACCGACAGGATGATGTTGCGATTTCCCGACTGGTCAACATTAGCGCTGTTGCCGATGCCGTCCTGCACAAGCAGCTGAATGACATTGTCAACACCATTACCCTGCTGCACATTGGCCGTATTGGTTTCGCCGGTTTGGCGCACGTCGGTTATCACATTGCCTGAATCAAGCTGAGTGGCGGTAAAACTGTTGCCGGCACCAACCTGAATAACAGTATCAACATCATTGCCGCTGCCACTGCCGGTACCGCCATCTCTTTGGGTGATTTCAACAAAATTGGTTAGGCTGTTGGCACCGGTGTGAATTTGCGTAACTTCGCCGATGCGGTGTTGACCCTCTCCGGCACCTGAACCAAGACCACCAAGGGATATGTCGCCGGTTTGCAAAATCACCAGGCTGTTGGTGACAGCGCCACCGATACCACTAGTGGCCTGCTGCAAAATTGCGCCTACCACATTTTCACCCACGGTGGCGGTGTTGTTCTGTTCAATTTGAATATTATTGTCCGACCCGATCTGATTAACACCCAGAATTCCGGTGCGCCCGGTTGTCAAATCGGCACCAACCCGGTTGTTAATACCCGATTGCCGGATATCCAGTTCATTATTCTGCCCATCCTGGGCTACCAGAAGAGTGGTTGTGTCAGCCCCGACGCTGTTGCTCTGGCCCGCCTGATCAATATTAATGGTGTTGGTCACCCCGGTCTGGCCGATAAACACCTGGTTTTCCTGCGCTGTCGTCAGCGAAGCACTCGCCAGCACCGCAAGCGCGGGGAGCGCTGTTTTTATAATTAGTTTTTTCATCTCTACACCGGCTTTGCTTTAATCAGGGTATAGGTGGTAAAAAAAGGAACCGGGCAGTTGCCCGCCCGGTTCGCATTGATGTTACTGGCTGACACCAAGATTGTTGCCATTTCCAGACTGCGTATAATTGGTCGTGTTGGTATTACCAATTTGGACCACAGCAGCCTGATTGTTGTTACCATTCGTATTACCGACAACAATATTGCCATCGCCAACCTGAGCAACTGCAAAAGAGTTTAGATTGCCGGTCACGATCAAGTTAGCGTTATTACCTATACCGTCCTGGAAGATAATTCCGGGAACGAGATTAAATGTTCCCCCAAAAAAGCCACCAATCAATGTTCCAAGCGTCAACCCGGCTCCATCCGCTGCGGCTGCCGCAGCATCATCACTAAAGGCCAAACCAGTGTTGTTATCGTTACCATCAATCACCACATCAACGATGTTGGAAGTTCCTTCCTGGCCACTTACAATCGTATTGGTATCTCCAACAACGTCAATATTTGAATCATTCCCGGTACCGTCCTGGAAGGCACCGACTATATTGAAATCACCCTCAACTGAAATTACAGCATTATTAGCACCCAATTGTGCAACTGCTACTGTATTTGAGTTACTCGGAGCTCCACCGGGGTTCACCAGGTCTATGGTGGCAGTATTGGTGCCATCCTGAAGCACACCGATATCATTGAGATTGCCATCGATTACCCCCACACCTACTGTGTTTGTTCCGTCCTGAAATATACCCAGCTGATTGGTGTTGCCAGTGATTGTCAGGGCACCGACAGAGTTTGAAAGACCAATCTGGGTGACGCCAAACTCATTGTCAGTTCCATCGACAACAAGATCAATAGCATTACCTTCTCCCGATTGAGTGAATTCGCTGCTGATTGCGCCAGATCCTTCAGCTATGCTGCCAGATGTAAACCCTGAATTGCCATTATTGGTGCCTGTAATATCCAGCGCGATTGTATTGTTCAGTGCGCCAGTATTATTCTGCTCTATCAGGTCAATCTGGTTACCAGATCCGTTTTGTGCAGCAGTTGCCGTGTTTGACCCACCTGTTGTTGTGGTCTGAACGATATAAGTGATTTCATTTCCATTTGTACCAGTACTGCCGCCAACGTTTTGCTGGGTGACAGTAGCTGAATTGGTGCCGGCTGCGCCGGTTGATGTCTGTTGAACTTCACCTACTTCATTGCCATTGGAAGATTGGGTTGCTGTGAAAGAATTGTTGTTCCCGATCTGGTCAAATCCTGCATCGGCAGTACCAATTCTATTTTGGTTTCCGGATTGCACAGATGAAATAGCGTTGCTGTTGCCACTTTGCTGAGCGCGAAGGCCAGAGCTGCCAAATTTATTGTCAGTTCCCCCATTCTGCGTAATTGAGGCACTGTTGGTGTTCCCGGTCTGATCAATAAATGCTTCATTATCAGAGCCGGCCCATGCTGTTGATGACACGATCAGCGTCAGCGCTGTTGCGGCCAAAAGGCTTTTATTAAATTTTCTCATTTTTCATTTCTCCAAAATAAAAATCCACGATGACGACACCCCTTGAAAAGGCCCGGACGACGCCATCCGTAAAGAATCTCCACCACGACACAATGCGGTGTATTGACACTCACCCGGAGGAAGAAACGGTATTATTTCTTAATACACTTAAGGCAATCAGCCCTCCCATTGAGTAATATTCATTAAGAATACTTTAATCATAAGAGTCAATAGAGTCTTTAATAAAAAATTTACTTTTATTGTTTTTTTTCAGAGCTTTAGTTTAGATTAATGATGAATTATTGCCTTTGAAGGGCAATGATAGACAAGTTAAAACGTCAATTTTATAAATATAAAATTGTTTTAACGTTTAATTGGCCCCTTGTAAGCGATTTCTATCCCAAAGGTTTACTATTCGTACCTGCGGGTGGTGGCAACTTTATTGTGCGTTGCTTAACTTTAATCTTGCTAAATTCTGGAATTCTAACGGGTACAGTGGCTGAAATATAGGTCGCTCTGCGTGTTTCGGGCCGACGCACAACATTGGCGGTCCTGACATTGGAGGTACCGTATTTTTCCAGCTTGTAGGCATTAATGTAGTCCTGACCCGCCCTGCTATCTCGAAAACGCCAGACACCCAATTGCGCCCCTTCAATGATCAGGGCCTGAACGGCTTTTTCAACGGCAGATTCAACCGCCAGCTGACTTGGCTCATTATTGGTGATGCCCGATTCGGCCTCGAACAGTTCATCGAGCTTGATAAACCGGAACACTCCGGCCTGGACCCCAACGGAAACAAGGGTCTTGCGGGCGCTGACCGTGGTCAGCACTTCACCGGTTTTAGTGGAAATCGCACGCAGGGATACGGTGACTTCATCTTTGGAATATTTTACATCACCACCAATGCCCAGATACCGCGCACCGATACCGCCAGTAACCAGATTGGAAGAAAACCCGACAATACCGCCCTCAATAAGAATGGCGGCATGTTTCAACGGTGGCAGCGCCCGGGAGTTTATCGACTTTTCACCGCGATAAAGACGCCTCATCTCTGTTAGAATTTGACGCTCCTTCAGCAGATTTACCAATTGACTGCGCTCCAGCACTGTAAACCAGCGGCGCTCACCGGCATCCTGCAATGCCTTGATCAATATGGAGGTGCCCCCCTGGGTTACGGCGCGCGAAAGTTTCTGGATCGTTCCGCTATCTTTATACTGACCTGTTTGGTCGTTAAACCTGTATACAGCAACGGCAATACGTTTCTTTGGCGGTGGAATTTCACGCAGAAATTTATTTTCCTGGGTCACTTTCACCAGCAAGGGCTTTTCGCGCAACGAGTCTTCGAGGCTGGCGCATCCCGCCAACCCCATCATGCCGACCAGGCCTGTAACCATTCCCAGCTTCTTGATTACCCTGCCTGACAAGGAAAGTGAGCCAAATCGTTCACCTAAAAACATACAACGCGCCCTGCTTATATTATTATTAAGACCGGCCTCTTTTTAGCTGTGACGATCATGAGACCAACTGCGGCACCTCGATAACTGTGACAGTTCCATCCGTGAAATTTGTAATGGTCAGATTTATGGAATCTGAATCCCTGGCGAAAACAATCTCCGTATCACCAAATGTAATGGTTCCATTGTCCTGGGGATTGTCACCAAAAATCGCCTCAGTGACCTGGCTCGCCAGCGCAGAAAGCAGCCGCCCCTGCAACTGACGCACAAACAAAGCCGCCGCAGCATTTTGGTTTGACGCCGCAGCCGCACCGCCGGCAGCAGCAGAAGGAACATCGCTGGCCGTGGCCGTTCTCTGGGCATTGGCCGTCGCCAAAAGATAACTGGAATTCAAGGGGCTTCCGCCAAATGACGGGTTCACTGGCGTATAGATAAGCTCACCAGCCGTAGCGCTCTGTATTCCCCACAATAAACCAATAGTAATGCAAGTCCATTTCAGCATCAACCACCCCCATACAATAAAAATTTCCCGACTTAAAAATAAAATCAAGATTATCATATATTTTTAGAAGAATTTTACCGAATCAGCGACCCCCATATGGGGGTGGTTTAGTAAATTTTTGCTATTTTTTGGAGATTTGACCACAATTATACAGTATTTGGTCTTGTTTAGTTAATTCCAGATGGTGTCACGATAACTCAGTGCCTCGTTTGGACAAACCGCTTCCCAGGCTTTGACCCAGATCAAGGATGGTTTACAATTTTGTTTATAGAATTCACTAATCAAGATTAGATGTTCTATTATTTGCTGCAAACTTCAGACCTCTTTTGGTGTCGCTATACACATAAATCGGGGAGGAGTTTTGCGAGGCGAAGAAATGAGTGACATTGTGGGCACAAAGACCAAGGCTTTGACGGTCCCATCCGGCACTAAAATCAAATTGCCGACTGACCTGTCGAAACGAGTCAACCGGTCTTTTTTATCGCCGACAAAGATCTGCCCCAAATGGGGGCATCATGCGCTGCCATCTTATCTGAAGGAAGTTTACACCTGGGCCTATCTAACCCCCCGCAATGCGCGATTGCTGGACAATGAAGCCGTGGTCAACACACTTTTGTGGGGCAACAGCGCTCGGTTGCGGCGCGCAGTCCTTGCTGACATCACGGCTGGAGACCGGGTTATACAGGCCGCTCACGTCTATGGCCGCCTATCCCCGATATAGCCGGAGCCACCGGGCCTGATGGGCATTTCGATATTATAGAGATTTCGCGGTTGCAGGCAGCCTTGTGTCGGCACAAGTTGCGGGGATTTCCAAACACGCGTGTTCACATTGGTGATGCCTCGTGCCGCGGCAAGGAAAAGTACGATGTGGCCTTGAGTTTCTTCCTGCTGCACGAATTGCCTGATAGCTATAAATGTGCAGTTGTGGACGCGCTGTTGGCGCGCCTTTCACCAGGCGGCAAGGCGATCTTCGTCGATTACCATGAGCCGGCGGCATGGCACCCGCTGCGCGGTTTCATGCAGCGCGTATATGCGCGGCTTGAACCCTTTGCACAAAGCATGTGGCACAATCAGATTGAAGATTTTGCCAGTAATGCCGATACCTGCGACTGGCACACCGAAACTTATTTCGGCGGCCTCTACCAAAAGGTTACAGCCCGCGCCCGGACGGTGCCGAAACCATGAAGACAGTTTCAGCAGATGTTGTCATTATCGGAGCTGGTGGTGCGGGCCTGCGTGCAGCGATTGCCATAGCTGAAGCTGCACCGGATTTGAGTATCGCACTGACCTCCAAGGTTTATCCCATGCGCAGCCATACTGTTGCAGCAGAAGGTGGTGCAGCAGCTGTTATCAAGGATAACGACAGTTTTGACAGTCACTTCAATGATACTGTGGCCGGGGGTGACTGGCTGTGTGATCAGGATGCTGTTGAGATGTTGGTCAAAGAGGCGCCTGAAGAACTCATTCAAATGGAACACTGGGGGTGTCCATGGAGCCGTGAGGCTGATGGTCATGTTGCGGTTCGGCCTTTTGGTGGCATGAAAGCGGAGCGCACGTGGTTTGCCGCCGACAAGACCGGCTTTCATATGCTGCACACCTTGTTTCAGACCTCGCTCAAACACCCTTCGATCAGGCGTCTTGATGAATATTACGCTACCGATCTGATTGTCGAAGACGGATGCTGCCACGGGATTGTGGCGATTGAAATGCGCAGCGGTCAGGTGCAGATGCTGACCGCCAGGGCCGTTATCATCGCCACCGGTGGTGCCGGCCGGATATTTCCGTTTACGACAAATGGTGCAATCAATACCGGCGACGGCATGGCGCTGGCCTACCGCGCAGGCGTTGCGCTCAAAGACATGGAGTTCGTCCAGTATCATCCCACCGGCCTGCCGCGCACCGGTATCCTGATCACCGAGGGTGCGCGTGGAGAAGGTGGCATTCTCGTCAACAAGGACGGTTATCGCTATTTACAGGATTATGATCTGGGTCCACCCGATCCATGGCCGCGCAAAAAAGCGATGGAACTCGGACCTCGTGACAGATTGTGCCAGGCATTCTGGCACCAGAAAAGGGCCGGGAAAACTATTTCCGCTCCATATGGCGATGTGGTTCATCTCGATATCAGGCACCTTGGTGAACAAAAGATAGAAGAGCGCCTGCCGATGGTTCGCGAGCTTGCCACCAGCTACATCGGCGTCGATCCTGTGCATGAACCAATCCCGGTTCAACCAGTCGTACACTACATGATGGGCGGTATTCATACCGACATCAATGCCGCTACTTCTGTTGCCGGGCTTTTTGCAGCGGGCGAATGTGCCTGTGTCAGTATCAATGGCGCCAACCGCTTAGGGTCAAACTCGCTGACTGAAACGCTGGTCTTCGGTGCCAGGGCCGGTCGCAGCGTTGTCGATTACCTCGGTTCCGGGGTCCGGGGCGTTAAGCCGGCGGCAATTAAAACTCAGGCCAAAAAGGTCGAAAAACGCCTGTCGGCGCTGTTCCAAAAGGTGGATGGCACGGAAACTGTGACCGGATTGCGCCGGGAGATGAATGAGGCCATGGAGGACGGGGCTGGAATATACAGGCAGGAGGAAAGCCTGAAGCACACCTGCGAGATAATAGGAAAATTGCGCCAGCGGTATGCAAATGTCCGGCTTGAAGACAAGAGCAACGTCTTTAATACGGATTTGATCCAGGTGCTCGAACTTGGTTGTATGCTTGATGTTGCCCACGCCCTGGCTCATTGCGCACTCAATCGACGTGAATCGCGCGGTTCGCACCAGCGCCTTGACATGGTCGAACGCGACGATGAAAACTGCCTGAAGCATTCGCTGGCCACCTATCGCGACGGCGACGCGCCACACCTCGATTATGTGGACGTGATCATTACAAAATCACCGCCGGGTAAACGCATCTACGGAGGTGGATAATCATGAGCGAGCGCATTATCGAAATTGATGTGCTGCGATATCGTCCGGAAACCGATGATGCTCCGGTGTTTCAAACCTATAGTGTACCTTACGTTGAGGACTGGGTGGTGCTGGATGCTCTTACCCACATCAAGGACAATCTCGATAGAACTTTAAGTTTTCGCTGGTCGTGCCATATGGCGGTGTGCGGCAGTTGCGGCATGATGATCAACGGCGAACCCAAGCTTTCCTGCCATGCCTTCCTGCGTGATTATTACCCGGGGAAAATCAAGGTCGAACCATTGAGTAATTTCGCCATTGAACGCGATCTGGTGAGTGTGGCAGATGACTTCATGGAAAAGCTTACCAGCGTCAAGCCTTATATGATGGCGAAGGAAGACCGGCCGATAAGTGCTGGTGAGCATTTGCAAAGCCCGGCGGAACTCGAGCGTTACAAGCAGTACACAATGTGCATCAACTGCATGCTGTGTTACGCCGCTTGCCCGCAAATCAGCCTCAATCCTGATTTTATCGGACCCGCCGCTTTGACGCTGGCGCACCGTTATAATCTGGACACGCGAGATGATGGCCGCGAACAAAGGCAAAAAACGGCGGCAAGCGAGGCAGGCGTGTGGGACTGCACATTTGTCGGTGCCTGTTCGCAAGTCTGCCCCAAGCACGTTGATCCGGCAGCAGCCATCCAGCAGACCAAGATTGCCAGTACCATCGACTGGTACAAAGCGCTGTTGCCGCCATGGGGGAAATGATGAACCGCAGACCCTATGTCCGAAAGATACCAACGTTCTGGTGGCTCAACCAGGGGCGTTACACATTTTACATGATGCGTGAACTCACCTGTCTGCTTATCGGCGCTTATGGTATCCTGCTTGTGGTCGGCTTGTTTCGCCTTTCCCAGGGTGCGGCAGCTTACGGCGCATTCCTCGACATGCTAAAGGGGCCAATGGCGATTACATTCCATGTGCTGGCATTGGCGTTTACGCTGTTGCATATGGTGACCTGGTTTGACCTTGCGCCCAGAGCAATGCCGATACAACTGGGCAAGAGAACAGTTCCGGCAGCGGTAATAATTTTAGCGCATTATGGTGTCTGGATTTTTGTATCAGCCGCTGTTTTGTTTTTGGTGAGGCTGTAAATATGGCTAAATCCTTCAAACCCCTCCTGTGGTCACTTTTTGCCAGCGGTGGCCTGCTCGCTGCATTTTTGCTGCCGGTTGTTATTTTCATCACCGGTCTTGCCATCCCTCTTGGCGTATTGGGCGACAATGTATTTGCCTACGAGCGGATGTTAGCGTTTGCTCAAAACCCGATAGCTAAGCTTTTTCTGTTTATTTTTGTTTTCCTGCTCTTGTGGCATGCAGCGCACCGGCTGCGCATGACCCTGCATGACCTTGGCATCGGCAACGCCCGCATGAATGCGTCCACCTGCTATGGAACCGCCATGCTTGGCACAATTGCAGCGGGATACATTCTTGTTATGATTTAGAGCACTTCTCAATCATATTGAGCATCTTTTTTCCGGTCGGTGATTTCGGACTATTCCCCGGCGGGAAACTGCCGCCAACGCCAGAGTAGCAACTCATCCGCCTGTGGGCGCTATTGTTGTTTCAACGGACAGTCCGCACCTTAGTAAATGGTCGTCGCAGCCGCCGCTGGCATAAAGCATTATGCTGGACGGCAGACCAAGTTCGTTTGTGCCGTTTGGTAACGCAAGGCCGCACAATCCCAGAAGATTGCCGAGGTTGGTATTGCGAAGAACCTTTTTGTTGATCGCAAAGAAGGCTGTTTCATCGGCTTCGAGTAGCGCCAGTTCCGGTGCAACGATTGGAGATGTCGGCATTGCCACCAGCGTTCTTGCGCCGAGTTTTTTGTTCGTCGATGAGATCAGCCGTCTGCGACCCTCCAAAAGCGACAGAAGATCGTAGGCAGACATGCCTTTGCCACTGAGAACCCGCTGCGCCACGCGTCCATCCATGATTTCGGCTTTGGCAGTATCTACCCATTCTTTGTATAGGAAATAAGCCTCCGCAGCGCTCAACGCACCGTGAGCCATTGCGATCTTCTCGATCTCATCAAATTCAGGAAAATCCACATATTCTATGCGGGCGCGAGCTTTTGACAGCAAGGCGAGGCTCCGGCGAAAATTGCTTTCGACAGCATCTTCCACTCCATAGAAGCTGAATGTTTCCGGTACTAAAATGGTCAGGCCCGACAGATCTGCGGGAACGATCTTTGGAACCGGAGCAGCACCAAGTGCTGCATCAAGCGCGATGCAGTCGGCCACGTCACGCGCCAGCGGACCAACCGTATCAAGTGTAAACGACAAGGCCACCACGCCCGATTTATCAATACGGCCTTCGGAAGACTTGTAGCCGACCAGTCCGTTGAATGCAGCAGGAATTCGGATTGATCCACCCGTATCTGTTCCAATCGCACACGGTGCCAGGCCCCGGGCAACAGCGACGGCCCCACCCGAAGTGGAACCGCCCGGCACCCGTGCAGGATCAAACGGGTTGCCCGGTGTGCCATAATGCGGGTTCAGGCCCAGGCCGGAATAGGCAAGCTCGGGCATATTGGTCTTGCCCAGGCAGATCATGCCCGCGTCACGAAGATTTGCGACACAAGCAGCATCGCGCACCGCTGGAAGGCCGGCGGCCAGAACCCGCGAACCGGCAGTAGTCACAATACCTTCAATGTCGAACAAATCCTTGATTGCGACAGGGACCCCGTCGAGCGGTCCAAGCGGGGTTTTTTTGAGGTATCTTGCAGCGCTGGCGTGAGCTTCGCGCAGGGCCCGACCTGCTGTTACGGTTGTAAAAATGGCCTCATCACCGATACCCTCGATTCGCTCGAGGAAATATTCAGTGACCGCAACAGAATCTGTCCTGCCTTCGGCCAGCTGTCGGCCAATCTCCAACGCAGTTAATTCTGAAATGCCTGTAACGGTGTCCATGGGTGTGAGCTTCATCCGTGCGATGTCGAGGTCTGGCACACGAGGATGCAGTGCGGATCAAGTTAGGGAAATTCGCAACCTTTAGGCCTATTGCGCCAATTTAAGCTCTCGGTGAGCAACAATGCGCAAATCGCCTCCGGTGCGGCGAGTGGCCGTTCCTGATCAATTTGACCGATGGCTTGTGTAGGCTGTTTAACGCGGATAGGCCCGAAAACAGGTTTCACCCGGCCGGACATCGTTGAGGATTGCATCCTTGACCTTATCGGCAATATCGGGCGAGTTAAAATCATACAGGCCCGTTTGCCTCATTGCGGTTTTGAGATTCACTTCTTTTCCCAGGTACTCCATCAAAACCCGGGCACATACCGGTTCTCTGGATGCCCTGCCGGCAACGCCGAGCAGCAATCCGTGCAGAACGTCCAGTCGGCTCTTGAATGTTGGATAGAGAATGGTCTGAGAGATTTCGGCTCCCAACAGGATCTCGCTGTCAATGAGGAAGATGCGGTCTCTGAGAAACTGGGCGATCCCAACATATTTGAATACAAAACAGGAATCCGTCCGGTTGGCGGGATTGCGCAGCCGCTCTATGCGCTTGTAACGCGAAGCGCCATCGCCGGTGTAAATATGAACGAAAGCCTTCAGGATTTTCCCCGGATCTGAAAAGGATTGATAATATTTGTAATAATAGCCCTGATACATGTCCGGGACGTTGTTTTTCTGACTGAATATCGTCGCGTCTTCCCCGCTCTGGGCAGAAGTCTGAGCCGTTGATACAGCGGGTGCTTCGTTAATGTCTATTGTGTATTTAAACTCACTGTGCGGCTTCAGAATTTCGTATTCCTCAACACCGAAAAAGTTGCAAATCAGACGCATATTATACTCAGATGGCTCCGAAGTACCGTTCAGGTATTTATTGAATTGCTGCCGGTTTATACCGATTTTCCGGCAAACCTCGGAGATCGACTTATAATACCCGCAAATCCACCGGAGATTTTTCTGAAAATTGTCGGTCAGGGTTGTGTGCCCGGCATCGGAAAGTCCTTTTCGCATGTAATTACGTCCTCAGATGGTTGGTGTCACTTCACGCTTTCCATGTGTTCAGCAAAGACAGCTCACATCGCAACAATCCTCATGTATATGACGCGAGTTTGCGCACCGCAACGAAAAATCGCGCAAGAAGGCAGAGCCTAGCGAAATTGCAGTGGCGATATTGCCTCTCTAATATGACCATCAGAAATACAGATAACATCAACAATAGCAATGCTTGTGATCCACAGGATTTTTAAGCTTCTAAGGATTAGGGCGATAACACTACAGGGAGAAAATCCATGGGTAACAAAATAAGCGATCACAAATGGAGTGGCATTCTAAAGTCGATGGATCGCCGGGAATTCATTTTGTCCTCGACCGCCGTTGGTGTTTTGACGATGACGCCGCGGTTTGCCAGTGCGGCAGCAGGCGAGGTGTTTCGGGTCGGCGTAACGCTACCTACTACCGGGGCTGGGGCCAACTATTCAGAACGCCCAATCAAGGGATTGCCGCTGATAGCAGCGCAGATCAACGCACGCGGCGGATTGCTCGGCAAGCACCCGATCGAGTTGTATTTTCGTGACACCCAGACCAAGCCGGCCGCCGGAACCCGCGAAGCGCGCTCATTGATTTTAAACGAGAAGGTCCAGGCCATTCTTGGTACATGGAGCAGTGCCGTGGCTATGGGCATTCAGGAAATTGTCCACGAAAATAAAATCCTGCATTTTGCGGCAACCAGCAACAGCTCCAAGATCGTCAACGAGAATTATACGCCGTATACGTTTCAGTTTGGCCCCAACAGCCGTATGCAATCTGCAGCCACTGTCGTCGCAATGAGAACGCTCATCGAAAAGAAGGGCTGGAAAAAATATGTTACACTTGGAGCCGACTACGAATGGGGGCGTGATGCCCAAAGCGTTTTTGTCAAGGAACTGGCCAAAGTAGCACCTGGTCTTGAGCTTAAGAAGGAGCTTTGGTTCAAGCTCGGTGAAACAGATTTTTCTCCGTATATTTCCGCTGTCATGGCGTTCAAGCCGGACTTTCTGTTTGGCGCAATCGCCGGTAAGGACAACGAAACGTTCCTGCAGCAGGCCAAAGCCGCGGGGCTGTTCAAACGCATCGCCTATCCTGGCGTATTCCTGCCGGTCACCGAGCTTATGCAGCAACGAAGAACCTTGCCGCGTGGTATCATCGGGCTGAACCGTTGTCCCTTCTTCGCTCATCTCGACAACCCGATGATGCAGTCCTACATCAAAACCTTTCAGGACGAATTCGGTGCGGATGATTGGCCCGACGATTTCGCCTGCATGTATTTTGATGCCCTGAACGGGCTTGACCAGGGAGCAAAAATGGCCGGCTCCGTAAGCCCTGATGCCATCAAGGATGCTCTCAAGGGCGCAACAATTGACACATGCCGCGGCCGGTTGGCTTTCCGCGATTGCAATAACCAGCTTGATGCGCCTTCCTATGTTGGCGAGGTGATTGATACACCGGACTATCCTTTCCCGATCTTCGATCCCGAAACACTGGTCGTGGTAAAGGGAAGCGATGTCTGGACATCAACCTGCGAAGAAGTGAAAAAACTTCAAAAAACCCGCGCCTAACTCCCATCGAAAGCCCGGGTTGAATTGCCGGCCGCCCTTTGCTGGGCGGTCGGATTTTGATACCTCGACACCGATCACAAAACTGTAAAAAGAGAATAGCGAAATGGTTTACGACCTGACATCTATCCTTATCCAGCTATTGAGCGGACTGTCTCGCGCAATGATGCTGTTTTTGCTGGCTTCGGGATTGTCACTGATTTTCGGTGTGATGAACATATTGAACTTTGCCCATGCAACGCTGTGGATGCTCGCAGGGTATCTGACCTTCACTTTGTTCCAGTTTTTTAATGCAACAATGGGGGAATCCGGCTGGTGGCTGCTGCCCTCGACACTTCTTGCCACGATGGTTTTGTTTGCGCTCGGCTGTCTGATAGAGCTGGTTTTGATAAGACGAATGTACAATCGGGAGTTGCCGGAGCAGCTGCTGCTGACATTCGCCCTCATCCTGATTATCGGCGATGTTATCAAGATGATCTGGGGGGTGGACAATCTTCGGATATACATGCCGATCGAACCGGTGGAATTTTTTGACTCCTACATCAATCCGTATTCATTCGTCGTCATTGGCGTAGGCACCGCCGTAGCCGCCGGATTATGGTGGTTTCTTCATCATACCCGGTACGGCAAGACGATCAGAGCTGCTGTACACAGCCGGGAAATGGTGAGTGCCCTGGGCATACGCATCGGTGCCATGTACACGGCGGTGTTCGGGCTCGGTGTTGCCGTTGCCGCCATGTCCGCAGGGGTATTCCTGCCGATTGTTCCCATTGGCCTGGGCATTGACATGGACTTGATCGTGCAGTGTTTTGCGGTTGTTGTTATCGGCGGTTTTGGCAGCATTCTGGGTACTTTCGTAGCCTCCATCATCGTTGGCGTTGTCTACTCTTTTTCGGTCCTCATTTGGCCTGATGGTGCCTTGGCGATCATTTTTGTAATTCTTGTTTCTGTTCTGATCTGGCGGCCCTGGGGGCTTTTCGGAACCGAGCTTCGGTCCTAGGGGGAATTGATATGGCCATGCCGTCAGTCGAAAATGCAACGAAATCCAAATCCGCAGATCATCAGGATCTTTCGACACGCATAGGTCTGATCCTTGCCGCCGCCTTCATTCTGGTGCCATTGCTGCCCGGTGAATACCCCGTCTACGTCGCAACTGAAATTTTGATCCTCGGTCTTTTTGCCATGAGTTTTAATTTGATCTACGGCTACATGGGGCAAATTTCCTTCGGTCACGCTGCTTATTTCGGGCTTGGAGCGTATGCCACAGCCCTGCTTATGCAGTATTTGCAGCAGGAGACCGGCACGGTCGGTTATGGCGGCTTTTTTCTCTCCATGCTGATTGCCGTTCCGGTATCGGCGCTCGGTGCCCTGATCATAGGCTTCTTCATCGTTCGCCTGACCGGAATCTATTTCGCCATGCTCAGTCTCGCCTTTGGCGAACTGCTCTTCTATATCGTTTTCTCGTGGTACAGCTTCACCAAGGGAGATGACGGCATACAGGGGCTGTTGCCGCCGGTATTCTTCCGTGACGTCCATAATTTTTACTACTTTACACTTGTTATCGTTACTTGCGCCCTGCTCATCATGTGGCGAATTACCAGATCACCGTTTGGTTACACCTTGCGCATGATGCGCGAGAATGCCCAGCGGGCCGCCTTTGTCGGCGTCAATGTCAGGCTGGCCATGCTGGTAAATTTTGTTCTGGCCGGCGCTTTCGCCGGGCTTGCCGGTTCTTTGTGGGGACCGTTCCAGAGAAGCGTGTCGCCAGCACTCTTGGGTTGGCACGAATCCGGGCTTGCCATTTTCATGTCTTTGATTGGAGGCGCCGGCTATTTCATCGGGCCGGTTGTGGGCTCAATCGTATACACCGGACTATATGCCTATGTAACACGCTTTACCGATTATTGGCCCTTCACCATTGGCATCATTATCTTGTCGGTGGTGCTGTTTGCACCAGGCGGGCTTCTGTCGCTCGTCGACAATGCCCGCAAGCATGTGCAGAGCAGGAAGATAGACGGAGAAAAAAAACGCCGAGGGAAGAAACCATGAGCGAAGATATTTTGCGAATTGAGAGCCTTACCAAGAAGTTTGGTGGAATTCAGGCAGCACATAATATCAACTACACGCTTTGCAGAGGTGAAGTCGCGGCGATTATCGGTCCCAACGGTGCCGGCAAGAGTACCCTTTTCGGACTGATTACCGGGGCGCAGCAACCCGACAATGGCCGCATCTTGTTTGAAGGCAGGGATATTACCGGCCTGCCCGCACACGAGATTGTTAACGCGGGAATATCCAGAGCATTTCAGGTTGCCAATATCTTTCCAAAGATGACCGTTGAGGAGAATGTCCGCTCATCGCTTCAGGTCCGACGTGGATATGTTTTCTCATTATTCGGAGATGCCCGGCAATTGTGCGCTGACGAGGCCGGCGAGCTCATCGACCGGTGCGATCTGTCCGACAAGCGACTGCTCGAGGCAGCCGACCTCTCACAGGGAGACAAGAAACGGCTCGGACTCGCGATTGCCCTGTCAAGCGCGCCCAAACTTCTTCTGCTTGATGAACCGGTAGCTGGAATGTCCCGTGAGGAGGCAACGCAGACAATGGATCTTGTGACCCGTCTCAATGAGGAAATGGGTCTGACAA
>JAJRTY010000061.1 GCA_024278055.1 Alphaproteobacteria bacterium
ATTGGGATAAAGATCCAGGGTTTTGTAGGTTACACCATTGGGCAGGGTTTCGGTATAGATTGGCACCTTGGTGCTCGAGGCATAACGCCCTTCCGGGGTAAATGTTCCGGTTAATACGCGTTTCACCGCCACTTCATTGATGTACAGAATACCGTTTTTCATTTGAATACGGTCACCAGGCAGACCAATCACCCGCTTGACATAGTCAATCGTAGGATTGCTCGGTAATTTGAAGACAGCAATATCACCGCGCTTGGGGGCCTCGGCCCATATCCGGCCACTAAAAACATCCGGACCGAACGGAATCGAATATTTTGAATATCCATAGCTCATTTTCGAGACGAACAGATAATCACCAACCAGCAATGTTGGCATCATCGACCCGGATGGAATACTGAACGGCTGAAACAGCAGGGTGCGCACCACAACTGCCAGAATGAGTGCCTGCACAATGATTTTGATGGTTTCACCAAATGTGCCTTCGGATTTTTTATGTGCCTCAGCGTCGGCCAAAATTCTGCCTCTTCAATACAATGTTGTCATTCGAATTGCGCCCGCTCGCGGGACTTGCCTGCTCTTATCTGTTTAGAACCATTTAGGCAATGATTGTGGCTTCACGATCCTAGTCTTCTTGTTCAACATCACTGTGATGATAATTTGTCGGCATCGCTTCAATAATGACGAAGGCCTGAGCCAATGGATGATCATCGGTAATGGTGATGTGTATAAACGCCTCATGGCCTGCCGGGGTTATTTGCGCCAACCGTTTGGCTGCACCATTGGTCAGCTTCATGGTCGGCTTGCCGGAAGGAAGATTGACGACGCCCATGTCGCGCCAGTATACGCCACGACTGATGCCGGTGCCAAGGGCCTTGCAACAGGCTTCCTTGGCGGCAAACCGTTTGGCATAGGATGCCGCCCGCTGCAGCCGTTTATCTGACTTTGCCTGTTCTGTTTCGGTGAAAATACGGTCGGTAAACCGCGTGCCATAGCGCGCCAGCGACTTATCAATGCGGCGTATATCTATCAGGTCACTGCCAAGGCCAATAATCATACCCGGCGGGCCACGTCATCTTTGGTGGCAAAACCGCCGGGTTGGTTGTGCATTGATGCGGCTCTTTTCATCAATTTTTTCTGCCGGTTTGCGTGGTAAAAAATCGCCAGTCGCCGCGTTACTATATAGAATATAATGGCGGCGCTGACACCAAGGGGGATGCCGCCAATCATCATCGGTTTTAACAGCGGTTGCCATATTTCGCTGACCGCCACACCAAATTCGACAAAATCCAACTGCCACAGCGCCTGACCGATATCTTTCATGGTCAGACCGAGTTGATGAAACGGGGCCGAGGCTGCCGACTGGTCTCCAAGCAAGGTGCGGCCAAGGGAAAATGTCGATGCCCAGATAAATGGAAAGGTCAGCGGATTGCCGACAAATGTCCCAAGAGCGGCCGCGATCATATTACCGGCCAACAGATAGGCAACCGCAAACGCGACGACAAAATGAAAACCCATGAATGGAGTAAAAGATGCAAACACACCGGCGGCGACACCGGCGGCAATGGTGTGCGGGCTGCCGGTCAGTCTGAAAATCCGTTTCGATACATAAAGACCGGAGCGCGCCCAGCTGCGGCGCGGCCAAATCCATACCCGAAATTTTTCAGCGAGCCCCGGCGGGGTTCTTCTACGAAACAACATCTAGCGCACTTTTATAAAATCCATATCCGAAGCGCTTGCGGACTTCGGGCCCATTCACTTTACACCAATACCCTTAATAGGTGGTGATTGTTGCCGCACTGTGGCGTAAATTTTTAGCAAGTCCGATCATCACAGGCCGCGACTGCCGGGTTTAACCGGTGGAATCGCCGCCAGTTCCGGCGGAATATCTTCGGCCTTGTAGGCAGGCACTTCATATTCCGCAAGAGCGATCAGTTTTGTGCCAACATCTGCTTTTCCCGCCGACCGGTCAATCAGGCAGGCTGCGGCTAAAACGTCGGCTCCAAGTTCTTTCAGTGATGCAATCGTTTCACGAATTGACAGCCCGGTGGTGACAATATCTTCAACGATAACCACCCGCGCACCTGGCGTCATTTCGAACCGGCGGAGACGAAACTTGCCATCCTGACGTTCGACCCAGACATTGGGAATTTTTAGATGCCGTGATACCTCATAGGCCGGAATAATCCCGCCTACCGCCGGGCCGACCACCAGATCAATCTTGCCGAGATCGGCAGCAATTATTTTGTCGGCCAGCGCGGCACACAGCAATTCGGTTTTATCGGCATGCATAAACACCCGGGCTTTCTGGATAAATGTCGGGCTGCGCAACCCGGAGGTCAAAATGAAATGCCCTTCAAGTATTGCCCCGCATTGCCTGAACACATCCAGAACCTCGTCGCGTGTCATTGATTTTTTTTGCACTGAACCGCTATCCATTCACCCGTTCTACCCTGCTGACAATTTTAAGCCCGCGGATTTCCCTTATCAGCCGGTTCAAATGTTTTAAATCCCAAACTTCAACATCGATCTGCATTTTTGTGAAGTCTGCCGCGGTGGTAACCATTTCAAGTGAATGGATATTACCATCGTTACGGGCAACAAGATCGGCAATTTTTGCCAACGTACCCGGTTCATTGATTGCAGTGACCACCAATCGGGCCGGAAAACGCTCGTGATTGTTTTCATCAATGTCCCAGCGCACATCAAGCCACTGGTCATTGCGATCTTCAAATGCCTGCAGCGCCGGTGACTGAATAGGATAGATGGTTATGCCTTCGCCGGGCGTCATAATTCCAACAATCCGGTCGCCTGGAACCGCGCCGCCATCGGGCGCAAACCGCACCGATTGATCTTTGGAATGGCCGCGGATCGGGATCGAGGCGGCAGTTGATTTTGGCTTCGATTTTTTGCGCCCTGGCACCTTGAATATGATTCCGGCAGCCCCCTTCATGCCAAACCAGCCGTCACTGGCAAAGGATTTGCTTTTCTGGGTGACGCGTTCATCCTGATAGTCTGGATATACCGCCTTGACCACATCGGAGGAAATAAGCTCCCCGCGTCCGACGGCAGCCAGCACTTCCTCAACACTTTTCCGCGCAAGTCGCTTGAGACCAGACTGCAGAACGTCAACCGAATAGGTCTTTCCGGCGCGCTCGAATGCCCGTTCAAGAATGGTTGTTCCAAGCCCGCTATATTGCTCCTGCACTGCCTTTTTGGTGGCCCGGCGAATGGCCGCCCGCGCCTTGCCGGTGACCGCAATCGACTCCCACGCGGTGGGTGGCACCTGTCCCTTGGCCCGAATAACGTCAACTTCGTCGCCATTATGCAACTCGGTCACCACCGGCATGATGCGGCCGTTGATTTTGCAGCCAACACAGCTGTCGCCAAGTTCGGTGTGAACGGCATAGGCAAAATCTATCGGTGTGGCGCCGCGCGGCAGGGCGATCAGCCTCCCCTTGGGGGTGAAACAAAAAACCTGATCGAGAAACAGTTCAAGCTTTGTGTGTTCGAGAAACTCATCTGGATTGTCGCCCTCGGCCAGCAATGCAATGGTGCTGCGCAACCAGCCATAAACCCCGCTATCCCAATCAACCCGATCGGCACCAGACGAGGCGTCGCCATTGGTGACATCCTTGTAGAGCGCATGGGCGGCAATGCCGTGTTCGGCAACGGCATTCATTTCAGCCGTCCTTATCTGCAACTCCACCCGTTCATTCGACGGGCCGACTACGGTGGTGTGGATCGACTGGTAGCCATTGCCCTTTGGGGTTGAGATATAGTCCTTAAACCGTCCCGGCACGGTTGACCATGAAGTGTGGACGATACCAAGCGCACGGTAACAGTCTTCGGTGGTGTCAACGATAATTCGGAAGCCAAAAATATCGGACAATTGTTCGAAACTGAGCGCCCGCCGTTCCATCTTGCGAAATACCGAATAGGCCCGCTTTTCACGACTGGTCACCGACGCCGCAATTTTGTGATCTTGCAGTTTGGTGCTCAAATCCTGCTCAATCGATGAAATCAGATCGACATTTTTTTCATGCAGTTCTTCAAGATGTTCGGTAACCGTCTTAAACGCGGTTGGATTGAGATGCATGAATGAAAGATGTTCAAGTTCATCACGGATGTCCTGAATTCCCATCCGACCGGCAAGAGGCGCATAGATATCCATGGTTTCCTGGGCAATCCGGGCGCGTTTTTCAACCGGAACGAAATTCAAGGTGCGCATATTGTGCAAGCGGTCGGCAAGCTTGACCAGCAAGACCCGCACATCATCTGCAACAGCAAGCAGCAACCTTCGAAGGTTTTCTCCCTGCCGGGCTTCCTTTGAGACCATATCAATGCGCTTGAGTTTGGTCAGACCTTCGACCAGCGCACCTATATCTTCGCCAAACAGCTCATCAATTTCCTTGCGGGTGGCGTCGGTATCCTCAATCGTATCGTGCAGCAGGGCAACCGCAATGGTTGCCTCATCGAGCCGCAAATCGGTGAGGATCGCCGCAACCTCAAGCGGATGTGAAAAATACGGATCACCATTGGCCCGGGTCTGGCTGCCGTGTTTCTGCATCGCATAAACATAGGCCTTGTTGAGAAGGTTTTCGTCGACATCAGGCTTGTAGGCCGAGACCCGCTCAAGCAGTTCATATTGGCGCATCATTGGACTAACCAATCTTCATCAGTAAAGGCCATTTTGCAGCTTTGGAACAAAAACGGCGCAGGCATGGTGCCGCGCCGTTCGAAGGTCACAATGGAGTTGAAAGCTTGAATGCCGATCATATTGCGATCAGTAGTCGTCGCTTTTCTCCGGCGGCACCAGCCCCTCAATACCAGCAAGCAATTCTTCTTCCGAAAGACTGTCAAAGGTAACCTCGGCGGCAGGCGCATCAGCCGCTGTAAAGTCCGGCAGCACGCCATCAATGGTAACTTCAGGCTCGGGCACAATAACCTGTTCGGGCTCGTCCACTTCCACATGCTTCTGCAGTGAATGGATCAAATCTTCTTTCAAATCGCCCGGCGATAAGGTTTCCTCGGCAATCTCGCGCAGTGCGACCACCGGATTTTTATCATTGTCACGGTCAATTGTGATCTGCGAACCAGATGAAATCTGCCGCGCCCGGTGGCTTGAAAGTAACACAAGTTCAAAACGATTGTCGATTTTG
>JAJRTY010000062.1 GCA_024278055.1 Alphaproteobacteria bacterium
AAAATAGAGGCGATACGCGACCGGCTGGAGACAGTCGAGCAGGTGTTTAACATTGATGGCAGCGGCAACAATCTCGAACATGAAATGGCCGGATTCGATGCGGAATTTGACCCGGTTGAAACCTCCCCCGATGATCCTGCTGTGATGGTCTACACGTCCGGCACTACAGGACCGCCCAAAGGCGCTTTGCATGGCCACCGTGTGCTTCTGGGCCATTTGCCTGGTGTGCAGTTTCATCATGATTTTTTCCCCCGGGAAGGAGATTTAACCTGGACACCGGCGGATTGGGCCTGGGCCGGTGGACTGTTGAACATTTTACTGCCGTCGCTGCATTTTGGCGTCCCGGTGCTGGCCTACAGGTTTGACAAATTCAGCCCCGAGACCGCCTTTGAACTGATGGCCGAATTCAAGGTGCGCAATGTGTTCATTCCACCAACAGCGTTGAAGATGCTACGAATTATCGACAAGCCAGCCCGGCGCTACGATCTTAACCTCAGAACAATAGCCTCTGGTGGGGAGGCCCTTGGCCGCGAGGTCTACGACTGGGCGCAATCAGAGCTGGGAATTACCATTAACGAATTTTACGGACAAACCGAATGTAATATTGTTCTGTCGTCGTGCCAGTCAATCGGCATCAGCAAGGCCGGGGCCATCGGCCGGGCAGTCCCCGGCCACACGGTTGCAATCATCAATGAAAACGGCGAAGTGCTTGAAAGTGGTGAGACTGGTACAATTGCCATTAAAAAACCTGATCCCGTAATGTTTTTACAATACTGGAAAGACCCTGAAGCAACGGCAAAAAGATACATTGGTGACTGGCTCACAACCGGTGATCAAGGTGTGATGGATGAAGATGGCTATATATCATTCATCGGCCGCGATGATGATGTGATTACCAGTGCGGGCTATCGCATTGGCCCCGGTGAAATTGAAGATTGCCTGATTGGCCATGAAGCCGTGTCGCTGGCGGCGGCTGTCGGCAAACCTGATCCTCTGCGCACTGAAATCGTCAAGGTGTTTATTGTGCTGAAGCAAGGCTTCGAGCCTGGCGACGATATGGCCCGATCGATACAGGCCCACGTGCGCAAACGATTGTCAGCGCACGAATACCCGCGCGAAATTGAATTTGTCGATCACCTCCCCCTGACAACCACCGGCAAAGTTATCCGGCGGTTGTTGCGTGAACAGGCTTGAGGTCAGGGTACTTTAAAACAAAAACCAACTCAGGCGTTTTTCTCATTGTAGTAATAATTGGCATTGCGCCCGAAAAACAGTTTGCGAATAAACCGGCGCGATGCCTCTGATTTTCTCAAAGGGTTTATCACCGCAAAAGCCATATTATATGCGGCAACCTTTAAACCATCAGCCCACGGCTTTTGGCCAGGTGCTGCCTGCGCCAATCCGACCTGTCGCAACATTGCGTTCATAAACCGCACTTTGTTGCGGCGCAAAACAGAGGGTGTTTTCCAGGTGATTGCCATGGAAATCGAATACTGATCGCCGGTGCGCACCCAATGGGGCATCATGTAGGGAACAAAAATACCGTCACCGGCTTCAAGCTCATAGACTGTAGCGCGACTTTCAAATTCCGGGCTGTAGCTCATATTGCGAAACTTGCTCGGGCTGATTTCCATTGCCTCTTCGCTGACCAGCTTGCAGTCGTCATTTTCAAACACGTGGAAGGATTTACTGCCGTGCAACTGTACGAAAAAATTTTCCTCGGCATCAATATGAAACGGTGTGGTTGAATTGGCCGAGGCTATAAAAATAAAACCCTGATAGTCTTCCAGAGGTTCAGCCCCCTGGGGCAGGCGCTCGCAAACCTGATCCAGGCATGTTTTGATAAACGCCTTGTATTCGGGATCCTGCTCGACGTTCTTGATCACCATCCAGGCATGGCAGTCCTCTATTTGCCGGATGGTTTCTTCCACCGACAGGTCAACTTTTGGCGTGTCTTCATAAGCATGGCCGGGTTCAAGGTCACCGGAATTATACTCGATCCTGTCCCTGTCCATTGATTTTGCCAGTTCAATCAGGCGCGGCAGATTAAACAGGCGGTGTTCAGCCAGATCATGACTACAGGCAAATGAGCGGGTCGGGTAATTTTGATTAAAGTCCCGGGGATCATACTGGAGGTGATTAGTCATTTTTTTGCTCCTTTCAAATACTGGTGATAAAGCGATTTGGCTTTTGCCCTGGTCTTGCGGCGAATTTTGATAAGCCCGCACGTTATGGCAAACCACGTTTTTTCGGGCGTTGAGTTTGACGAAATGATTATGTCCGTGGTCGATAATTTTTGGTGCCACAGCCGATTGATCATCGGGTGGTCCGCGGTGGCGAGGGAATCAATCTCTGTAATCACAGGATCATTGCCAAGCGCCTTTGTGACTTCCAGCATCAGGAGAACGCCGGGAGAAAACCGGGCATAATTTTCGTCATAGGTTATTTTGTTCAACCACGCCCGGTGACCGGCATGATGGGCGAAGGTGATGGCAATAGTTTTGTCGTTCAGACGCAACCGCCAGAATTTACACTGATTATTTTCAGCCAGACGGGTGGTGGAGATTTTCAAAAACGTTGCCCAGTCCTGGCGGTTGTTAAACGCTGTTTGGTTTCGCCCTTTCCAGCCGGCACCTTCTAGTTGCAGAAAATCGTCAATCCAGGATGAAATATCATCTTCTTTATGAAAGGCTTCAAATCTCAGCTTACCGCGCTCGCTTAAACGGTTTTTAAGGCGGCGGTATTCCTTGCGCTTCTTGCCGCGCACGGCAGAATCAAGATAGCTGTCGCCGTCAAACTTGCAGATCATCGCAGCACGTTGGTATCGGCCAATTTCGTCGATGAGCAGATCATTGTCATTGATAACACGCACCATCGCATCATACATCGGGCCCGAGCCGGGCACTTTCGACATCATCAGGCACCCCGAGGCACCTGCTTGCGTCAAGGCATTATCAAAAAGAACTGAAAGTGCATTGTCGCTATTGTCACGATCGACAATGGGGTGACCCATATAGCTTTGGAGGTGGTGCCAGACAGTTAAATATGCGGGACCAATGGCGGGCAGGGCCAGGACACGATGAACCACCAGCCAGCCAACCAGACGCCTGTTTTTCTGGTTTGTATCTTCGGCCTCCCTAAGATGCTGCCAGGCGAGTATAACATCGGGCGATTGTGTTTTTTCATTTAGAAGTTTGAGTGCGGGACCCAGGATGGCGGCACCCTGCACCAGATTTGACACCAGGGCGCGCTTGTTCAATTCCTGAAGTTGTGGTGTATAAAGTGCAAGAGCTTCGTGCGCCGGCAGACGTTCAGCAGTTATTTTTGCGTCTGATACTTCAAACGGCACCTGGCGCAATGCCGTTATAGCCTCACCGGCAATCGACGGAAATCTGTTGATTACATTGAACATGACATCAGACATCGGCAGACGCCCCATTTTGTTGGCGGCGCAAGCTGAAACCATTGCCGATGATAAAGGAGTGAAGACCGAGCCGTGTTTTGGCCACTAAATAAAGCAGGCTGCATACATAAATAACAGTCAGTGTGGTTGCGGTGGCGGCACCTTCGAGACCAAATGAGGGAATAAGCAGAAAATTGAGCCCGATGTTAAGGACGGCAGCCGAAAACAGAACCACAGCGGAAAATTTTTGCTGACCCAGAACATTTAAAACGAATTCAAGCGGTCCAAATGATGCTCGCACCAAAAGTCCGATAGCCAGGATGGCCATAACGGATAGCCCGCGGGAAAACTCCGGTCCATACAGGTTTAAAAGCGGCAGGCCCAATGCCAGTATAAAGATGGCGGCCAGTAATGACGGCCAGAATATCCAGGTGACTGATTCTTGCAACAAAGCATCAAGCTGTTCGGTTTTACCATCTGCATGCAGGGCGGAAAACTTGTGCATCTGGGCTGCAACAACGGCGAAATAAACGAACGAAACCAGGCTTATTGTTTTTACCCCGGCATAGTAAATCGCAATATCTTCAGGGTTCAAAAACAGGTTTAAAACTACAATGTCCGTGTGGGTCATCAATATGTAAAACCCGTCAACCATCATGATCGGCATCGAGATTTTAATCCAGAAGCCGTAATCATACGATTTTTCAACCGGCTCAATCTTACCCTCTAGCCTTTTGGTCAACAGCAATGTCTGGCCGATGGCAGCTATCCATGTGGCTCCAATCATCGATAGTATGGCTGTTTGTCCGGAGGCTTCAGCCCCCGACGCAATCGCGATGGCAAAGAAGATCAGCAGCAATAACGGGCGAATGATATAGGGCGGTGCCAATGCCAGATCAATCCAGCCATAGGTGCGTGAAATACCGTCCTGCAAATCTGTAAGCGCAAACATCGGCAGGCATATTGCTCCCAGTATCAGGGGCACAATGTAATAATCCGATACCATGCCATCGATGCTCATCAACAAGCCAACGCCGACAATCGCCAGAGCAGTTGAGGCACTTACAACTGTTAACCGGCTGGCATTTACAAAGCCGCGCAGCAGGTTGAATTGAGAGCTTTCGCGATAATCGGGAATGAAACGCAGAACCGATGTATTGAGGCCGCAGGTTGACAGGGAGCCAAGAATGAACACCCAGACCCAGACATAGGCAAATATGCCAAACTCAAAGGCACCGATCCAGCGGGCAAGAAAAACCTGGGAAGCAAACGCAATGCCCGCGCTGACGACGCGAATGCCAAAGGCAAACAGGGCGGCACGTTGTGCCGTTGCGTGCTCATCTGTGCCCTGAAGCAACGCCTGAAGCCTCTCATGCAGTGAAGAGACGTTGAGCGATGTGGTAACCATCCTGGTTTGTTCCTGCTTATGGCGTCATAGTTTCCTGCCCCCGCATCCATCAATTGAGCATCTGCTGTTTTAATTCAGCCTCTGGTTGTTGGATCAGGTGTCAGTGTAGCAAAAAGCTCCTAAAATTCCGTTCGCCGGGCTGTGGTGTGTCAGTGCGGGCCGTTAACCATGTCAGCACCCCTGCTGTGGGCAGCTTCGTTCGCTTTTAAGCTGGAAAAAACCGCCCGCCACATTTGCGCTCGCAGGAGATCCCCGGCCTGTGCGTGCTCTTTAGCCATATAATCAGCAGTAGAAATTGCCTTGTCGCCCAGGCGAACTTTGAGATGAATAGCGAACTTGCGAGTTTCTTCATAGGACGATTTGTTTAGATTTTCGGTTGAAACTGTCTCAAAACTGGTCATGCAGCACCCTTCACGCGTTGATGTTGATCATTTCCATAAACATCAGCAAGAAGCGGGCCACAACAACAAGTCGCGATCAATCAGTGCAAAAAGCCTCACCCCGCCTGATGAAATCGGCTGGCACCGCACAGAAATTTTAAAACTTGGGTTGAGGTCAACCTCTCAAACGCCGATTTCAACATTTACGCGCTGGTATTTTGGACCAGAATGAAAACTCCCAGGGCGATTGTTGCAACACCGATGGTTGTCTGCAGGCTGTTGTAGACCAGTGTCATATGGCGTGCGGCGCGCAAGGGAATGGCGATGACGATGGAAAACAGGGCCATTCCGGCAATCGAACCAATGCCGAACACCGCAATATAGACCAGACCGAGCCACGGCGAGGACAGGGTTTGCAGTGTCAGCAGGATTAAAGCGGCTGATCCTGCCATGCCGTGCATCAATCCCACCAGCAAAGCACGGATGGGAAACCCCCTGGGGTGAGTGTGCTGGTGACTGGCAGCATCATGGCTTTGCTTTTTTTCACCTTTATGGGAATGGGCATGGAAATGGCGCATGCGGGAGCCGTCAACCTGTCTATGGGTATGAGCATGAAAGTGGACGCGATCGCGGATTACGTGTCTTAGAACGTCACCGCCCAGAAAAATCAACATAATGCCAACGGTAAATTCTATGCCGCGCACAATCTGCTCGGGCACGATATTGGCAACAAACAGGACGATTGAACCAAACAAAAACAAGGTAAGAGTGTGCCCCAGGCCCCAGGCAGCCCCCTGCCGCACCCCTTCCCAGATAGAACTGGTACGCGATGAAAGTGAGGCAACCGCAGCTATATGGTCCGCTTCAACAGCGTGGCGCATGCCTAATAAAAATCCCAAAAACAGAATAGAAATCATAATCAGATACCTTTAGGCAAATGCCTGTTCGCGTGCCCGAATGCTTTGTTTTGCCCGCCAGTTGTACCAGTCACTCATTTCCTCCCCGCTTTTGGCCGGAAATTGAATAACCTGAATTTGCGTATTAATCTGATAAGCGTATTCCACACATTATTCCACATCAAAATCCAAATGTGGCAGCAGATCGGTTTTGTCGATCTGTTTCTGGGACAATTGAAGGTGCGCACAAGCAGACGTCTGGTCTTATGCTGCTATTGACAGCAGCGTCCCGGAACACCTGATTACCGGGCCTGAGCGTAGATCACTACAGAACGATTAAATTTCGTGGGGTGATTTGATCGAAGTCAAAGATGTCGATGCCTGGCCCATCTACTGTCCCAATCAGTTGATTTGCTATTTGGACTCATCGCATCTGATGCCGCTAAAGCAGGACATATACTCGCGTCAAAAAATCCGGCTGGGGTCGTATAGCATGTGTCGCGAATTTGCGGTTCTCACGATATTGTTTCTTGTTTCCAGTCAGATTTTTCATTCAAGCGCCAACGCGGAAAACCGCCAGTCAACTCCACAATGTACGGTTTGCGAAGAAATGGACACTCTATGTGTTTGGTCAGATGCAAACGATAAAACGCAACTGGAGAGTTGTGAGCATTGCCCGGTTTTCCTGCTTGCCGACCGGCAATATGTGGGACAGTTGCCTGTAAATTATGATGGGCAAAAATTGAGCGAATTTACTCAAGCTGAATTTTTTCTCATGCAAGCGATAACATCTGAGCATCTGCGGCCGTACCGATTGAATAGTCGGGGGCCGCCACACTCAGGAATTTTAATTGGCTTTCCAGCCAGAACTATCCCTCCCGCTCAAAATGCCATTGACGCGATTTCCTTGAAAATTGGGGGAGCACAATGGCGGTAATTTCCTGTATCAGTACTGCGTGCTGGCAGACATTTCATCGAATAATTATACTATTGATTGCCCTTGTGGTGCTGAGCGGTGTTGCTGCCGGCAAAACCAGACCCGTACTATACAAGTTTACAGCCAATATTTCTGCCGGCGAACTCGTAAAAGGGGCCACTTCCTATGGTCCAATTCGTACAGATGTTCCGGTAGTGCCGGTTCTGAAAGACGGAAAAACCCTTGGATATGCTTTTATCACTTCTGATTTTGTCGGCACTACCGGGTACTCCGGCAAGCCTATTCATGTTCTGGTGGCAATCGGGCTTGACGGCAAATTGCAAAGCGCCAGGCTGGTTAAACACTCGGAGCCAATTGTACTGATCGGCATTCCCGAACGGAAAATCAAGGCCCTGACAGAAAGCTATTCCGGCCTTGATATTGTAGCGAAAGCTACTGCGGATAATTCCACTCCCAATCTGGAGATCATTTCAGGCGCCACTGTAACTGTCATGATCATTGATGATTCAATTGTGCGCTCAAGTATCAAGGTTGCGCGCGCACTTGGTCTTGGCGGGCTGGCCCAAAATGTGACGCAAGCCGGACCGCGTTATACGGTGGACATGGAAAAGAATACCCCTACAGACTGGGCAACGCTTGCCTCGGACGGGTCAATTCGCAAACTGACGCTGGATGTCGGCCAGATCAATGCGGCCTTCGAAAAATCGGGTGATTTGCGTGCAATTGAACGCCCTGAGCCAGCTCCGTCAGATGCCATATATATTGACATGCAAGCTGCACTTGTTTCGGTGCCGGTGATAGGAAGAAGTTTACTGGGCGATGCTGAATACAAGAACCTGCAGGCCTGGCTCAAGGAAGGTGAACAGGCCATACTTTTGATGGCGCGCGGCCGGTATTCATTTAAGGGGTCCGGGTATGTGCGTGGTGGAATATTTGGTCGTATCCATTTAATACAAGGCGACAATTCAGTCCGTTTTCGTGATCGCCAACACCGGCGGCTTGGCAAGATTTCTGCGGATGATGCGCCGACATTTTCCGAAATTGACTTATTCAAAATTCCGGCAGATGCCAATTTTGATGCCAGTCAGCCCTGGCGTATCCAATTGCTGGTTCAGCGCGCTGTGGGGCCGATAGAAAAATCTTTCCTGACATTTGATCTCGGTTACGAACTGCCAAAGAAATACCTTCTGGCGATTAAGCAGCAGCCGGCAATGATTGCCGTACTTCCCGACAATGATGCGCAAGCACGGGTACAATTGTGGAAACGCATTTGGAAAAGTAAGAAAGTCGAAATAGGTGCGCTGCTGGCGATGCTGGGCATTTTAACCGGTGTATTCTTTTTCCAAAAACAGGTTACCCGGAACGAGAAAGCCTTTTTCTGGTTCCGTATGAGTTTTCTGGCAGTAACACTGGTGTTCCTGGGATGGTATGCCAACGCCCAGCTTTCAGTCGTCAACCTGATGGCCCTGGCGGCCTCTTTGAAAGAGGGATTTACCTGGGATGCATTCCTTATGGATCCGCTGGTGTTTATCCTGTGGGTTTCGGTGGCAACGGCGCTATTGTTCTGGGGCAGGGGAGCGTTTTGCGGCTGGCTTTGCCCGTTTGGCGCATTGCAGGAGCTTACAAACCGCATTGCCCGTTTTTTCAAGGTGCCGCAATGGACATTGCCATGGGGGTTGCATGAACGCCTCTGGCCTCTGAAATATATGATTTTCCTGGCGTTGTTTGGGCTGTCACTGGCGTCCATCTCACTGGCAGAACAGTTCTCGGAAATTGAACCCTTCAAAACGGCTATTATCCTGAAGTTCCAGCGCGGCTGGCCATTTGTACTGTTCGCGGTTGCTCTTCTGGGTGCCGGTCTGTTCATTGAAAGGTTTTATTGCCGCTATCTGTGTCCTTTGGGCGCAGCTCTGGCAATTCCCGGGCGCATGCGAATGTTTGATTGGCTCAAACGCTACAAGGAATGTGGCAGCCCCTGCCAGATCTGTGCCCACGAATGTTTCGTTCAAGCCATCCATCCAACCGGTGAAATCAATCCCAACGAATGTCTGTCCTGCCTGCATTGCCAGCTTCTGTACCAGGACGACCAGAAATGTCCCGTACGAATCAAAGCTCGTAAATCGCGGGAAAAACTGGCCCTGAGCACAGCCCAGTCTGCCGATGCTCAGGACCGCTTCCTAGGCCAAGCTAGGGCCTTAAAAAAAAGGAGAAATTAGATGCCAAATACCAAAGATAGAAAACAAGGACCGTCCAGGCGTGATATCCTCACTGTTCCGGCAAAAAGTGCCGTTCTAGCAGGTACTCTGGCGACAACAGGTGTCGGAGGAGCAGCTCTTCTGGCGCACGCAACCATGCCTGCCGAAGCGGCTGAAAAAAATGATCTGAAGCCCGGTGAACTAGATGAATATTATGGCTTCTGGTCTTCTGGTCAAACCGGTGAAATGCGCATTCTCGGCGTGCCTTCCATGCGCGAATTAATGCGTGTGCCCGTGTTTAACCGCTGCTCAGCCACCGGCTGGGGGCAAACCAATGAATCGTTGAAAATCCTTACTGAAGGCCTTTTGCCCGAAACCAGGGCCATGCTGGCCGCCCAGGGCAAGAAAACCTACGACAACGGCGATCTGCATCACCCGCACATGTCGTTTACTGACGGCACCTATGACGGGCGTTATCTGTTCATGAATGACAAGGCCAATACCCGCGTTGCACGGGTCCGGGTCGATATCATGAAATGTGACAAGATAATTGAAATCCCCAACGCCTTTGCCATTCACGGGCTGCGGCCGCAAAAGTTCCCGCGCACCGGCTATGTGTTTGCCAATGGCGAACATGAATCTCCGCTGGTTAATGATGGTAAAATTCTCGATGATCCCTCGCAGTATGTATCAATTTTTACCGCCATTGACGGTGACACTATGGAAGTCAAATGGCAATTACAGGTCAGTGGTAATCTGGATAATGTCGATGCCGATTATCAGGGCAAATATGCCTTCGCATCGAGCTACAACTCCGAAATGGGTATGAATCTGGCCGAAATGACTGCCAGTGAAATGGACCATTGTGTCATCTTTGATATTAAGGCCATCGAGGCGGGCGTTGCCGCCGGTGATTTTCAGAAACTGAACGGCGTGCCGGTTCTTGATGGGCGCAAAGGCTCTAAATATACCCGCTATGTGCCGATCCCCAATTCACCGCACGGGGTCAATACTGCCCCCGACAAAAAGCACATCATGATAAATGGAAAATTGTCGCCGACCGTATCGGTGATCGATGTTACCAAGGTGGATGCCCTGTTTTCCAGCGATGTTGACCCGCGTTCATGCATCGTTGCTGAGCCGGAACTCGGTCTTGGGCCATTGCATACAGCCTTTGATGGTGAGGGTAATGCTTTTACCACCCTGTTTCTCGACAGCCAGGTTGCAAAGTGGAATATTGACAAGGCAATCCGCGCCTATGCGGGTGAAAAAGTCGACCCGATTATCGGTAAAGTCGATGTTGCCTATCAGCCGGGCCATAACTCTACCTCAATGGGTGAAACCGCTGAAGCTGATGGCAAATGGTTGATTTCCATGAACAAGTTTTCCAAGGACAGGTTCATTAATGTCGGCCCGCTGAAACCGGAAAATGAGCAGCTTATCGATATTTCTGACGGCAATCTGAAGGTCGTTCATGATGGCGCAACATTTGCTGAGCCCCATGACAGCATTATTGTACATCGCTCCAAGGTAAATCCGAGTAACGTGTACAAGCGCGATGATCGGTTTTTTGCTGATGCAGTAAAGCAGGCAGCGGCCGATGGGGTTGATCTGGAAGATGCTGCAACAGTGATCCGCGATGGTAACAAGGTGCGTGTATACATGTACTCTGTTGCACCAACTTTCTCGCTGGAGAAATTCACCGTCAAACAGGGTGATGAGGTGACGGTCTACATTACAAATATGGATGATGTGGACGATCTTACCCATGGCTTTTGCATGGTGAATTTTGGTGTTGCCATGGAAATAGGTCCGCAGGCGACTGCCTCGGTTACCTTCAAGGCTGACCGTCCGGGCGTACACTGGTTTTATTGCCAGTGGTTCTGCCACGCACTCCATCTGGAAATGCGTGGTCGTATGCTGGTTGAACCGGCGTAGGGCGAAGTTATGGCAAAGTGGTTCCATATGTTGTTATTTGCATTTTTGATTTCGGCATTTCCTTCCATGTCGAAAGAAATCCTTGTTGAGGCAACAGATGGATCACTTGCCATAGCGCTTAAATCAGCCAGGGCCGGGGATATCCTTCGCCTTGGCCCCGGCACTCACAAAGGACCGGTTGAGATCAACACGACCCTGGTGCTTGATGGTGGTGGAAAAGCTGCAATTTCCGGCAATGGCACTGGTTCAGTTGTTTCGGTCAGAGCCCCCAATGTGACATTGCGGGGATTGATGATTTCCGGCTCAGGGTCTTTGGGCAAAGGCAAGGATGCCGGCGTTGCTCTATGGCAAACTGCAACTGGCGCACTGGTGGAGGATAATCAGATTATCGGCAATCTGGTCGGCGTCAATATTCAGGGTGCAAAAAATGTAATTGTCCGCAGTAATGTGATTGAAGGACGTCGTGATGCCCGTATGAATTCACGCGGCAATGGTGTCTATGTGTGGAATGCGCCCGGCTCAAAAGTCATTGGCAATGATATACGCTGGGGCCGCGATGGTATTTTTGTAAACATCTCCACTGATAATGAATTTTCAGGCAACCGCTTCCGCGATTTGCGATTTGCCGTGCATTATATGTATGTCCACAACAGTATAATCTCGAAAAATATTTCAATCGGCAACCATCTTGGTTACGCGATCATGTTTTCCAACAATGTTACAATTACCGGGAATGTGTCGCGCCAAGACCGCAAGTATGGACTTATGTTGAATTACACAAACAGCAGTAAGATCCAGGGGAACACCATTGAAAATGTCGATGGCAAATGCGTGTTCATTTACAATGCCCACAAGAATATCCTGACAGGTAACCGGTTTGAAGGATGCAACACCGGCATTCATTTCACTGCCGGTTCTGAACGCAACCGGATTACAGGAAATGCCTTCATCGCCAATCGTGAGCAGGTAAAATATGTCAGCACCCGCTGGGTGGAATGGAGTGCAAAGGGACGCGGTAATTTTTGGTCAGACCATGCAGCCTATGATTTTGATGGTGATGGTATTGCTGACCGGATCTATCGTCCCAACGACATCGTCGACCAGATACTGTGGAAACAACCGGCCGCCAAATCCCTGCTTGGTTCACCAGCCATTCAACTGATCCGGTGGTCACAATCAGCCTTCCCCGCCCTGCTGCCGGGGGGGGTCATTGATCGCTATCCGCTGATGCAACCCGTGTCCCCTGAAATCCCGTTATGGAAGGCTGCGCAATGAGTTTGTTAAGAATAGAACATGTCGTCAAACAGTTTGGTGCGCTGACAACAGTTGATGATGTCAGTTTCTCCCTTGAAGCTGGCCAGCGTGTGGCGCTACTGGGTCATAATGGTGCGGGCAAGACAACTTTGATGCGGATGATACTTGGCTTAACCCCGATAACTTCCGGGCATATAGAGGTCCTGGGCGCAGCTCCCGGCGACCGACAAGCCCGTCGCCATACCGGATATCTGCCCGAAAGCGTGGCGTTTCATGGGTCCTTGAGCGGGCGTGAACAATTACACCATTTTGCCCGACTGAAATCGGTTTCCATTAAAGCGGCCGATGAGTTACTGGAACGCGTTGGACTAAATGCTGCCAGTGACCGCCGTATTCGAACATACTCGAAAGGCATGCGGCAGCGCATCGGACTGGCTCAGGCACTGATTGGTCAACCCAAACTGGTTTTACTGGATGAGCCTACCAGTGGCCTTGATCCGGTTTCACGTCATGAATTTTACAAAATTGTTTACGAACTTGCTGAAGCAGGAACTGCTGTGCTGCTGTCATCCCATGCGCTGACCGAACTTGAAACCAGCACCGAACGCATTGTCATTTTATCCCGCGGACGATTAGTGGCCAACAATGATCTGGCCAGCCTGCGCCGGGCTGCACATTTGCCTATCCGCTTAAAGGTCACAGCAACCGCCAGTACCGTTGACCAGGTTGCGGCTAAACTTGGTGCCAGGCGAATTAATTGCAGCGCTGTAGAGTTGATTTGCCAGCAGGAAGACAAAGTTGCCCTCCTAGGCCAGATTAGCGGGCTTGGCAATATAGTAAAAGATGTGGATGTGGTCCCGGTCAGCCTTGAGGAACTTTACCGCCACTATAGTGCTGCTTTGTCGGAGGACCAGTAATGTCGATACTAAACATCGCACGGTTGGAACTACTGATTGCCCGCCGCAATATGTGGGTAACCACCTCGGTTTTATTGATGGCGGTTTTCTCGCTGGTATTGACCTTGGCCGGTGCAACACCCGTCGGCACAGTTGGTGCCAGCCCACTGCTGGTGGCAACGACTTCGATTACCACGCTCTCGGTCTATCTGGTGCCATTGGTTGCACTGCTGCTTTCGTTTGATGCCATATCAGGTGAGGTCGAAAGAGGCACGCTGGCGCTAAATCTGTCATACCCGCTTTCACGCGCTGAAATCCTTATCGGTAAATTTCTTGCTCATTTGCTGGTGCTTGGCTTCGCTGTTGGGGCGGGTCTGGGTTTGAGCGGGCTGCTGGTCGTCTGGCAAAGCGGCAATGCCAACATATCATTTTTTCCATTGATCCGCCTTTTTGCTACCTCACTTGCTTTGGGTTCAGCCTTCCTTGGTTTGGGGTATCTGATCTCATCGCTGGTACGCCAGCCCGGTGTTGCTTCGGGAGCGGCGATTGCAATGTGGCTTGTGGCGGTTGTGCTTTATGATCTGGTTTTGCTGGGGGCACTGGTGGCAGATGGCGGCGGTTTTTTTACCAAAACTCTCTTTCCCTGGCTGCTGGTGGCAAATCCGGCTGACGCTTTTCGTTTGTTGAATATGCCCGAGATATCGGTGCCGGAATTGGCTTCCGGCTTCAATAGTGCCGGTCTGGTATCGGGGTTTGCCGGTCAGATTACGTCACTTTTGCTATGGCCTGTTCTGGCTTTGCTGCTTGCCTGGGCTGCACTTCGAAGGGTGGAGCCATGATCACTCGCAGAAGAACGCTATGCATCCTCGCCGGTACTGCTGCCTTGCCGTTGTTAGGGCAAGGTGCCGGAGCAAACACGCGCCAATGGAGTGGTATTGCGCTTGGTGCCAAAGCGCGCATTATTCTTGATCACAAAGATGCGCAGACCCTGATTGCCCGGGCGTTAAGCGAGATTGACCGGCTTGAACAGATATTCAGCCTCTACCGCTCTGACAGTCAGTTATCGGTTCTCAACAGGGATGGACAATTATTGAATCCCTCTTTTGACCTGATTCAATTGTTGTCTGTCTGCAGCTCCTTGAATGTGCGCACTAACGGTGTGTTCGATCCAACGGTTCAAAAGCTTTGGTCGCTTTATGCGCAAAAATATTCGACCGGGACGGCACCCAGTGCAAATGAAGTTGAAAAAGCCAGAGCAATGACCGGGTGGAAATATGTTGAATTTTCGCAAAAAGGTGTTTTCCTCCACCGCCCTAGCGTGGCGTTGACTTTAAACGGCATCGCTCAGGGGTTCATTGCGGATAAAGTAACACAATTTCTGCATGGAGAAGGTATCACCAACGTGCTGGTTGACACCGGTGAAATCGCAGCCCTGGGGACCGCTCCTGATGGTGAGCGTTGGTCTGTCAGACTGAAAGGACACAGAGGTCAGACCGTTAGGCTTGATAATTCGGCAATAGCAACATCTGCCCGACTGGGTACGGTTTTTGATGCTGGCGGCATTGCCGGGCACATACTGGATCCGCGCTCCGGCGTTTCGAGTGGCAAATGGTCGACGGTGAGTGTGATGTCGAAAACCGCCGCAGAAGCGGACGGCCTGTCCACCGCTTTCTGCCTCATGGAAGAAAATGAAATTTCCACCGCAAGAGGCACAAGCCGTGTTTGGTTGACATAGACCAAATATGTCAGACAATCCGAGCTGTTTCCAATTTTAATTAACCAATTTTTAGTCAGCAATCCAGTACGATTTAATTGTACCAAAGCATGAAGCTAAATGCTTTCTATCGTCTGGAATGGGGCATCCTGAAAACGTTCACCGATTGATGATTCGCAGGAATTGAGATCGTTTGGAGGATTTTATGGCTCGCAACATCTCCCTCACTGGAACCGAAAGGTTCTTTGATGACGGTGATATTATTGTTTCCAAAACAGATCTTAAAGGGCGCATCATTTACGCCAACCGGGTTTTTCTTGATGTTGCCGGTTTCAAGGAAAATGAAGTTCTCGACCAGCCGCACAGCCTTATCCGTCATCCCGATATGCCGCGATGCGTCTTCAAGCTGCTGTGGGACACCATTCAGGATGGCAGGGAGATTTTTGCTTATGTGATCAATCGTTGTAAAAACGGTGATCATTACTGGGTTTATGCCCACGTAACACCTAGTGTGGATGCAAGTGGAAATATTGTCAGTTACCATTCAAACCGGCGTGTACCCGACCGTAAGATACTCGATGAAGCGATTATCCCGCTTTACAAAGAGCTGAAAATCCTTGAGCAAAAACATGAGAACCGCAAGCAGGGTTTGGAGGAATCAATATCCTTTGTCTCAGCTTTTCTGGCCGAACGCGGCATGGGTTATGATGAATTTGTCATGACGCTGGGACAGGGAATGCGCCGTGGCTATCGATAAAGATAAGAGGATAGTTGTCCACGCCAGTATCGCTCTTGTTGGCGAGGCGACTGACGAAACCCGGCAGGCAGCGGTTAAGGTTTTACAAGCCGCCAGCGAAATTTCAAACCAGAAATCTGAATTGCAGAATTCGCGCGATGAAATAAACGGGTTTATCGCAAAAATCAAAAAAGCAGGATGAAACTTATGCCAAAAATTGTTTGCCCGACATATTTTAATCAAGGCAGATTTTGGCAATCATGACGCATAAAACGGGGCATTTCGACAATAACAACCCTGATTGCTGATTTGGTAGAATCACGATTGTAATACCTTCGCATTGTTATTTGCGATCGCATGGAGACCATTGTGGTAATCTCCCCATTTTTAACGGGGCCTATTTGTAGAACTACGCAGCTTGTTTCAGTTTCATAGCGGGTGTGATCCCGCCGATGGCCATATTGGGCCGGTCGTTGTTGTATGTCCATAGCCAGCTTGTGGCTTGTTCCTGT
>JAJRTY010000063.1 GCA_024278055.1 Alphaproteobacteria bacterium
CCACATTCATGCGCCTGTTGCGCCTGAATCTCATGCAAAAAAGACCTGTCAACACCCTCGACAAGCCGAAAATAAATCCACCGATAAACCATAACCAAATGTGCTTTGGAGAGATGTAAATGTTAAACCGGACAGCAGTGGACTTGATCCGACGATGACAGAAGTGAAGGAAGTCGAAGGGTTTCTGAGTAACTATTGTCTCTGCTTTCGAGTTGAAAAATGAATACATATCCCCGAATTCCCTGACGGGTTTATAGTTTGTTATCAATCATATTTGAAGAAGAGAAGAGACTATGGATCGAGAGTACCAAGGCAATACACTATACAGCACCGTTAGAATGGCAATAAAAGGTGAAGCTTTTGCGGACCCTTCGGAAAGCCCGGAAATTGAGAAAAAATTGGGAGTTTTTAGTGTTTGGGCCCCACCTCTTTCCTGGGGGCCATGGGCGGAAATTTGGAGGCAATTTGGTGTGACAGGGCCAGATCGCGATACCCACGTTGTTATTGTTGGTATCTCATTTGAGACTGTTTCAGATGCGACCTCTGCATTTGGAGTGGAAATCAGAGGTGGTGATAATTTTATTCACACAACCGGTCCCGGTTCGGAGGTGGTGACTGTGTCGGGTAATGTTGCGACGGCCATATCAATCAGATGTAAAAGTTTTTCTGTCGGGCAAAATATTTCCGTTTATGTAAGATAAATGCGCAAAGCGCTTGAGAGTGCGAAAAAAATACTGATCTCACCTACGAGTATTAACCCGAGTAAATTTAGAATAATTAGATAAATGAATACAATATATCTACGTTTGTACTGTGTTAAATTCAATATTTGAATTGTTGTAAATATAAACATAGCGACTGAAAAATTTACATCAATTGAAATGAACGGTTTTATCACTAGTCTGTACAAAAAAGGAATGACAATATTAATTAACATTATAGCATATATTAATTTTCTGTATTTTTCCCACATTGTTAAGGTGCTCTTCAAGTATTGATTCTCTCGCCCTGATAATTGATCCGAAAATACATACTTCGATACTATAGGACCAAAAACTCTTCGGCAACGATGTTATTCTTTCGCCAGAAAGGGTTTGCCCCCCTTTCGGCCAAGGGCTAGTACCAAAGGCGTTGGCTTTTGGACGCAACTTCACACCGTCATACCGGGGACAAGCCAGTAACCAGTGCTACAAGCTCATACTGTGCACCCGGGATACCGGCTTTTGCCGGTATGACGGGGAAGATGGGTTGAACCTCATTGCCAGTGGATTAAATTATCTGCTTGACAAAATTCCAAAAAATGAAAATATTAGAGAAATTTTCATTTTACTGTATTTGCGGTTCTGGAATGATGTTATGACAGCAGCTGCGCCGCGTGAAATTTCCAGTGTTTCCAGCCTTGGGGCTGACCTTAAAGCTTTGCGTAAGGCGCGCGGGCTGACGCTTACTGAACTGTCGGTGATGCTTGGTCGCTCTGTCGGCTGGTTGTCGCAGGTGGAGCGCGGCATTACGCAACCTTCCATCAGCAATCTGCTGATGATGGCTGAAAAACTTGATGTTAATGTGAGTTTTTTCTTTGGCGAACCTGGTGAGGGCGATGCCAGCGCAGCTGAAAAGGGTCTGATTGTGCGGTCGGGCTCGCGCCGCATTTTGGGTAATGCGGAAGAGGGGCTGGAGGAGGAATTACTTTCACCGGACCTTGATGGCAGTTTTGAAATTATCCGCTCAACGTTTTTACCCGGCAGTGAAAGTTCCACCTCGCGCCAGCGCGATACGGAAGAAGCAGCCTATATCATTTCCGGCAGGCTTGATATTTTTGTGCGCGATGTGTGGCACACGTTAGAGGTTGGCGACAGTATCCGTCTCAAGGGCGAGAAGCACAAATGGCGCAATCCTTATGACACACCAGCTATTGCAATCTGGGTGATTACCCCACCGGTCTATTAACGGGAGAACAAGACCATGAGCCTTCCTGAACATGCGCGTGTTGTTATCATTGGTGGTGGTATTGTCGGTTGTTCGGCTCTTTATCACCTGGCGCAAAAAGGCTGGAGCGATTGTTTGCTGCTGGAGAAAAACGAGCTGACGGCAGGCTCAACCTGGCATGCAGCGGGAAATGTTCCGACTTTTTCCAACTCGTGGTCGTTGATGAACATGCAGCGTTATTCGGTCGATTTGTATCAAAGGCTGGGCGAGGAGGTTGATTACCCGATCAACTATCATGTCACCGGTTCCATCCGTCTGGCTCACACTCAGGAACGCATGGCTGAGTTTGAGCGCGTTGTTGGCATGGGGCGCACGCAAGGCATGGACCTGAAGATCATGAGCTGTGACGAAATGGTGGAAATCTATCCGCTGCTGGAAACCCATGATCTGCTTGGCGGATTGCATGACCCCGGTGATGGCGATATTGATCCCGCCCAGATTACCCAGGCTCTGGCCAAGGGTGCGCGTGACAAGGGTGCCATGGTCGAGCGGTTTTGCCCGGTAACCGGTGTGCGTCGTGATGGTGAGGGCTGGATTGTCGAAACACCCAAGGGCGAGGTTGCTTGCGAATATGTGGTCAATGCGGCGGGATATTATGCCCGTGAAGTGGGCGCAATGTTTGGCCGCGATGTGCCGATGATGGTGATGAGCCATCAGTATATATTGTTTGATGAAATAGATGAAATTGCCGAGCTTTCGAAGGCCACCGGCCACCACCTGCCGCTGCTGCGAGATGTGGATTCATCGTATTATCTGCGTCAGGAAAAAAACGGGCTCAACCTCGGGCCTTATGAGCGCGGCTGCAAGGCGCACTGGACAACACCGGAGGACCCGATGCCGGAAGATTTCTCCTTCCAGCTGTTCCCCGATGATCTTGAACGTCTTGAATGGTATCTCGAAGATGCGATGGCGCGCGTACCAGTGCTGGCTACAGCCGGCCTGTCCAAAGTTATCAATGGCCCGATACCCTATACGCCCGATGGCAACCCCCTGATTGGCCCCATGCCCGGTGTCGCCAATGCGTTTGAAGCATGCGTATTCACTTTCGGCATCTGTCAGGCTGGGGGTGCTGGCAAGGTGTTGGCCGAGTGGATTATTGACGGTGAGACCGAATGGGATATGTGGAGTTGCGATCCCCGGCGCTTTACCGATTTTACCGACCCTGACTATTGTGTGGCCAAGGGCATGGAAATCTACGGCCATGAGTATGACATGCATTTCCCCCACCACGAATGGCCTGCCGGGCGCAACAAGAAGCTTTCTCCCGTGCATGACAGGCTGATTGAAATGGGCGCGCAGATGGGGGCGTATAATGGCTGGGAGCGAGCCAACTGGTTTGCCGGGCCGGATGATGACATATCGGAACAGGCAACCTTGACCTGGAAGCGCCAGGGGCCGTGGACCAAACGCGTTGAGCAGGAGTGTCTGGCGGTGCGTGATGCAGCGGGCATTTTGGACCTGCCGGGGTTTTCGCGCTTTCGGGTGCAAGGCGAAGGCGCGGCGGAATGGCTGCGCGGATTTTGCACTGGCGGCATTCCCAAGGTTGGCCGCTTTGGCCTGATTTATGTGAGTGACAGTCGCGGGCGTATATTGACCGAAATGTCGGTGATGCGGCTGGATGAGGATTTCTTCTTTCTCATCACCGCTGCCACGGCACAATGGCACGATTTTGAACTGATTAATTCGCGCCTGCCTGAAGATGCTCAATTCGAAGTAATCGACGTTACCGACCAGTTTATGACGCAGATTTTTTCCGGCCCCAGGACGCGCGATATTCTCTCGGAGATAAGCGATGCTGATCTGACCCAACCGTGGTTGAGCCATCAATCAGCGCAGATAAACGGCATATGGGTGCAGTTGGTGCGGGTGTCGTTTGCCGGGGAACTGGGATGGGAAATTCATTCGCAAGCAGGTAATACGGCAAAAATCTATGATGACGTGATGGCAGCGGGTAAAAAACGCGGGCTCATCCCCATTGGCATGTATGCGCTTAATTCTTTGCGCATTGAAAAAGGATACCGCGCCTGGAAGGGCGATCTTTCAAGCGATTACTCGCTGTTGGAAGGTGGTCTTGACCGATTTGTCAAGCTCGACAAGCCACAGGATTTTATCGGTAAAACCGCCATATCAATTGAGAAACAAAAAGATGTGTCCAAACGCTTTGTCACGCTCATTGTGGAAGCGGGTGAGGAAGATGCTCCCTACATGTCAACGCTTTGGCATGATGGTGAAATCGTCGGGGAAACCACGTCGGGTGACTGGGGCTATCGCGTTGGTAAATCCATAGCTCTGGGTATGGTGCGTGTTGATCTGGCTCAGCCCGGTACAATCCTCGAAGTCGAAATTTACGGCCAGAAATACAAAGCCACCGTGCAACCGGATCAACCGCTTTGGGACCCGGATAACGAACGCATGCGCGCTTAAAATGGGTGAACAATACAAGATCACCCGCACCGTCCCGGCCTTGAGCCGGGACCTGCTGAAAACCTGGCGGAGACCCATCAGGTCCCGGCTCAAGGCCGGGACGGTACGGGGATAGGGAACCGGTCAGTTTGGTTTATTTAATTTGAATGCGATTTGAGAGAAGAAAAACCACATGAAACAAATTCCTGCAAAAGCCCGCGCTGTCATTATCGGCGGCGGTGTCGTTGGTGCATCCGTTGCCTATCATCTTGCTCAGCTGGGCTGGAAAGACGTGGTGTTGTTAGAGCGTAAACAGCTGACTTGTGGCACCACATGGCATGCGGCCGGTCTCATCGGCCAGCTCAGGGCCAGCAATAATATGACGCGGCTGGCAAAATATACCGCCGATCTCTATGCCCGCCTTGAGCAGGAAACGGAAATTGCCACCGGCATTCGGGCCAATGGATCCATTACCGTGGCACTCAGTAATGACCGCATGGAGGAGTTGCGCCGGGGGCAGGCGATGGCGCAGTCTTTCGGGGTTGAGGTGGCTGAGCTTTCCATTGATGAAATCGCACAAAAATACCCCCATCTCAATGTGAGTGATGTGGTTGGCGGCATCTTTATTACCAGGGACGGGCAGGGTGACCCGGCCAATATCACCATGGCGCTGGCCAAAGGCGCGCGGATGAAAGGCGTAAAGATTTTTGAAGGCGTCAAGGTAACGGCGATTGATCAGGCTAATGGCCGGGTGAGCGGTGTTGAAACAGATCAGGGGCATATTGAAGTTGATTACGTGGTCAATTGTGCGGGCATGTGGGCGCGCGATGTGGGACTTATGGCCGGGGTTGCCGTACCGCTACATGCAGCTGAACATTTTTATATTGTCACCGAGCCGATGGCTGCTATGACGCGGGGATTGCCGGTGTTGCGGGTGCCCGATGAATGTGCCTACTACAAGGAAGATGCGGGCAAATTATTGCTGGGTGCGTTTGAGCCGGAATCCAAACCGTGGGGTGGGGGTGGCATTCCTGATGATTTTTGCTTTGATCAGTTGCCGGAAGATTTTGATCATTTCGAACCTGTTCTGGAACAGGCCATCAACCGGTTTCCGCCTCTGGCTGAAGCAGGCATCCAGACCTTTTTCAACGGGCCGGAAAGTTTTACCCATGATGACCGTTATCATCTGGGCGAAGCGCCCGAGCTCAAAAATTTCTATGTGGCCGCGGGCTTCAATTCCGTCGGTATTCAATCTGCCGGTGGTGCCGGTATGGTGCTGGCGCAATGGATGGAAGATGGCGCACCGCCGGTTGACCTGTGGGACGTGGATATTCGCCGCAATCTCCCTTTCCAGAACAACAGGACCTATCTGGCAGCCCGCGTCACTGAAACCTTAGGTCTGCTCTATGCCGATCATTTCCCCTATCGGCAATATGCCTCTGCCCGGGGCATCAGGCGTTCGCCCCTGCATCAGCATCTGGAAAAGCTGGGTGCGTGTTTCGGTGAGACCGGTGGCTGGGAGCGCGCCAACTGGTTTTTGCCGCGCGCAGAACTCGAAGCAGGAAAAACCGCCGAATATGAATACAGCTGGGGCAAGCAGAACTGGTTTGATCATTCAGCCCGCGAACATATGGCCATTCGCGAAAATGTCGGCATTTATGACATGTCATCGTTTGGCAAAATTCGCGTTGATGGGACGGATGCATCAGATTATCTGCAATTGATCTGCGCCAATGATGTGGATGTGCCGGTGGGCAAAATCGTCTATACCCAGTGGCTCAACAATAAAGGCGGGATCGAAGCCGATGTCACCGTCACGCGTCTGGGCGAGGACAGTTATATTGTCGTCACACCGTCAACCACCACCACCCGCGACATGGCGTGGCTACAGCGCAACAAGCCGCAAGACGCAGCGGTCAGTTTTGTCGATGTAACGGCAATGGAGGCGGTGATCTGCGTCATGGGGCCAAAGTCGCGCGAAGTGCTGGCACAAGTTACGCCGCAAGCACTGGACAATGAGGCCTTTCCGTTTGGCTGGGCCAAGCAAGCCGAAGTCGGCATGGGAATGGCACGGCTGCACCGCGTCACCTATGTGGGAGAGCTGGGCTGGGAAATCTATGTTTCCAGCGATCAGGCCCAACATATTTTCGAGACCATTCATGCTGGGGGAGAAAAACAAGGCGCCCAAATGTGCGGGCTGCACATGATGGACAGCTGCCGCATGGAAAAAGGCTACCGCCACTTCGGCCATGACGTTACCGATGAAGACCACGTGCTTGAGGCGGGCTTAGGGTTTGTGGTCAAGATTGACAAAAAATCCGGTCGCTTCGGCTCCTTCATCGGTCGCGATGCCGTTGTAGCCAAAAAACAATCCGGCCTGCAAAAACGCATGCTCACCTTCATATTGCGCGATCCTGCGCCCCTGCTGTTTCACAACGAACCCATCCTGCGCGACGGCGAAGTCGTCGGCCACCTCACATCAGGCAACTACGCCCACTACCTCGGCGCGGCCATCGGCATGGGTTACGTGCCGGTAAGGGAAGGGGAGGCGCTCAAAGACATGCTGGCGAGTAGCTACACGATCAACGTTGCGGGTAAGATATGTGAAGCCGAAGTATCGTCAAAGCCGTTTTATGATCCGACGTCTGAGCGTGTGAAGGGTTAGGCGGCATGGCCATCAGCTACTATATCTTGACAAATAGTTAGCTTTTAGCTAATGTTCTGCAATGAAGCGGATCGCCTACAGTAAACAATCGCTCAAGGCTTTACGCACCATGCAGCCTGTACGTGCCAAGGCGATCATTGCCAAAATTGAGGACTATGCAGGAGGGCACCCGGTCGACGCCAAGCCAATGAAGGGGTTTGACTTTATCCGTATTCGGGTTGGTCAATGGCGGATTATCATTGATGAAGATGGAACTGTAATCACCGTCATAAAAATTGCCCCTCGTGGCGATGTGTACAAATAAGGAGAATTACTATGAACATTCAAACCCTGACCCTTGATGGCAAGGACTTTGTTATTCTTTCCCGTGAGGATTACGAGGATTTGGTAGATGTCGGCGAGGCCAACAAAATCAGCGAACGCATTCGTTCCGGTGAAGAGGAACTGGTTCCCTCCGAAATCGTCAACGCGCTAATTGATGGCGCCAATCCGGTACGCCTCTGGCGTAACCATCGCGGAATGACGGCGCGGGAACTGGCCCGAAGAACAGAACTAAGCGCTGCCTATATCTCCGAAATAGAAACCGGCAAAAAAGACGGCAGCATCTCATCCATGAAAAAAATCGCTACTGTGCTTGGGGTCGATTTGGATGATCTGGTGTGAGGGGTTAAGAATAGGAAATTGGCAAAAGAGCTAAAATGAAAAAAAATGAGTTGTATCCTGGTGTAATCTGGTTCTCTCCCCCTCAAAAAGCCAGAAAATCTATGATCAGCTTTATGTTGAGGGCTATGATTATGAGGGTTACTGTCCAGGCCAGGGCGGTTAGCCATTTTGGGTTGACGAAGGCGCCCATTCTGGTGTGGTTGCTGGTGAAATTGACCAGGGGCACGATGGCGAAGGGCAGTTGCAAACTGAGTACAACCTGACTGAGAACCAGCAGTTTTGCCACGCCGCTTTCGCCATAATAAATTGTGACAAAAATTGCCGGGACAATGGCCAGTAGCCGGGTGATCAGGCGGCGCAGCCATGGGGGCAGGCGGATGTCGAGAAAACCTTCCATGACAATTTGCCCGGCAAGCGTTGCGGTGATGGTTGAATTCTGGCCCGAAGCCAGAAGTGCTATGGCGAAAACGGTGCTGGCTACCGGTACGCCAAGCAGGGGGGCAAGCAGGTAGAAGGCATCCTGAATTTCCGCCACCTCATTGTAGCCCGCCTTGTAAAAGGTCGAGGCGGCGAGGATAAGAATTGCAGCATTGACGAACAAGGCGAGCAAAAGGGCGATGGTGCTGTCGATCGTGGCGAGTTTTATGGCTTCGCGCTTGCCGCTTTGGGTGCGTTCGAAATCGCGGGTCTGGACAATTGCCGAATGCAGATAAAGATTATGCGGCATTACGGTGGCACCCAAAATGCCGATGGCCAGATACAGCATTCCGGGATTGGTGACTACTTCGCTGTTGGGTAAAAAACCGGCCATAACTTCGCTCAGGACCGGCAGTGACAGGAAAAGCTCGAAAATGAAAGATCCCGCGATAATCACCATCAGGGCAATGATGAAAGCTTCAATGTAGCGAAACCCCCATTTTTGCAGCATTAAAATCAGCAGCACATCTAAAGCCGTCAGGATGACCCCCATCAGCAGGGGGATGCCAAACAGCAATTTGAGGCCAATCGCGGTGCCGATCACTTCGGCCAGATCGGTGGCGATGATGGCCAGTTCGCAGATCACCCACAAGGCAAAGCCGACCGCACGGCTGTAATGTTCGCGACATGCCTGAGCCAGATCGCGCCCGGTGACTATGCCAAGTTTCAGGCTCAGTGCCTGCAGCAATATGGCCATGAAATTGGACAGGAGCACAACCGACAGCAGCGTATAACCATAGGCAGAGCCGCCGGCAATGGAAGTGGCCCAGTTGCCGGGATCCATGTAGCCGACGGCAACGAGATAGCCCGGGCCGGAGAATGCAAAAAACCTTCGCAGCCAGTGCTTGTGCCGGTGGGTGGGCACGCTGCGATGTACTTCAGGCAGACTGGGCCGGAATTCATCGCGCCTGAACCCCTTGTCGGGTGGAGCTGTCAAATTATCCTCTGTGGATTTTTGTAATATTTTTTAATGATAATAATTCGCAAAAACTTTTAAAAGCAAGGAAATTTATTACTTTTTTAAAGGCTGGCCCGATTTACTTGTGCGAAATGCTGGTGAAGGTTTCAGGCAGGGTAAAAGTCAATCGCTAGCGCGATATCTGGCTCCTTCCTTTGGCCTGATCTGGACCTAGAAAACGTTTACAAAATACCACTATGTGGATTACAGACTGGAACCGGGTTGTGCAAAGTCGCCAGGTTTGATTGCATCTGGCTGAACTCTCCCAATTCTTTGCGCAACCTTCCTAATTTAGAGGACTTAAAACATGAAAATGACGACAGAAGAAGCATTTGTGAAGGTTCTTCAAATGCATGGTATTGAACATGCTTTTGGTATTATTGGTTCGGCATTTATGCCGATCTCGGACCTTTTTCCCAAAGCCGGGATTACGTTTTGGGATGTGGCGCACGAAACCAATGGCGGATTGATCTGTGACGGCTATACAAGAGCCACCGGCAAGATGGCGATGGCAATTGCGCAGAACGGGCCGGGAATTACCGGATTTGTGACGCCAATAAAGACTGCTTACTGGAACCACACACCGATGTTGCTGGTAACACCGCAAGCGGCCAACAAGACCATCGGTCAGGGCGGTTTTCAGGAAGTTGAGCAGATGGCGCTGTTTCGCGATATGGTGTGTTATCAAGAAGAGGTGCGCGATCCATCACGCGTTGCCGAAGTGCTTAACCGGGTAATTGAAAAAGCCATTCGCGGCTCAGCCCCGGCGCAACTGAATATTCCGCGTGATTACTGGACCCAGGTGATTGATATCGATCTGCCGCAGATTGTGCGCCTTGAACGCCCCGCCGGGGGCGCTGAGGCGATTGCCCAGGCGGCTAAACTTCTGTCAGAAGCCAAGTTTCCGGTTATTCTGTCGGGTGCAGGCGTTGTTATCGGCAATGCTATTGGCGATTGTGTGGCTCTGGCCGAACGTCTTGATGCGGCAGTTTGCAGTGGGTATCAGCACAATGACAGCTTCCCCGGCTCTCACCCGCTGGCTGCGGGACCTTTGGGCTATAATGGTTCCAAGGCAGGTATGGAACTGATTGCCCAGGCCGATGTTGTTTTAGCTATTGGCACGCGGCTCAATCCGTTTTCAACGCTGCCCGGCTATGGTATTGATTACTGGCCGAAGGATGCGGCGATTATTCAGGTTGATATTAATTCCGACCGGATCGGACTTACCAAGGATGTTGCCGTTGGTATTTGCGGTGACGCCAAACTGGTGGCACAATCAATTCTGGCGCAATTGTCCCCGACAGCCGGTGACACAAATCGCGAGGAACGCAAATCAACCATCCATCATACCAAATCTGCCTGGGCGCAAACCCTGTCGAGCATGGACCATGAAGATGATGATCCCGGCACCAGCTGGAATGAAGAAGCACGTGTTCGCGATGCTGATCGCATGTCACCGCGTCAGGCGTGGCGGGCAATCCAGGCAGGTCTGCCGAAAGATGCAATAATTTCAAGCGATATTGGTAACAACTGCGCCATCGGCAATGCTTATCCGACATTTGAAAAGGGGCGCAAATATCTCGCTCCGGGACTGTTTGGTCCGTGCGGCTATGGTTTTCCGTCAATCATTGGTGCCAAGATCGGTTGTCCTGATGTGCCGGTGGTGGGGTTTGCCGGTGATGGCGCGTTTGGTATTTCCATGAACGAAATGTCATCGATTGGCCGCGACGACTGGCCGTCGATCACCATGGTTATCTTCCGCAATTACCAGTGGGGAGCGGAAAAACGCAACACCACCTTGTGGTATGACAATAATTTTGTCGGCACCGAGCTTGATCCGCACCTGTCTTACGCCAGAGTGGCCGAAGGCTGTGGCCTCAAGGGCGTGCAGGTTAAAACCCAGACAGAATTGACCGAAGCGCTGGCGCAATCATGCAAAGACCAGGACAAGGGCATCACCACATTTATCGAGGTTCTTCTCAATCAGGAACTGGGTGAGCCCTTCCGACGCGATGCCATGAAAAAACCGGTGGAGGTTGCGGGCATTAATCCCGATGACATGCGACCGCAACAGCCGAATTAAGGTTGGATCGTTTTAGCTGTGTTGAATTACTGGTTCCTTTTTCCGCACCGTCCCGGCTCAAGGCCACTACTGTCCGGTTAAACGGTAATCGATGGAATGTTCAAATTTGTTTTCAACACGACAGGTCGAATTTGAAAAACTCGATATAATTGGCAAATGAAGATTTATCGAGCCCCTCCTCCTTGTGGGGAGGGGGTGGGGGGGGTCTTTTATGCGTGAGTTCTTATAAGCTGTTGTTTGTTACTATTTTTATGAATGTGCCGGGCACATGCATGACATCTTTAACCCCCACCCTCAATTTTAACCCCCACCCTCAATTTTAACCCCCACCCTCAATCCCTCCCCACAAGGGGGAGGGAGGTAGATTGGAATTTAACCGGACAATAGTGGCTCAAGGCCGGGACGGTGCCGGATGATTTTTTGTGTTTCCGTTCCTGCCCTAAACTGTTTCATTCTTTAATTGAATCAGTCCAGATTCATTTCGCTCACGCAAATTGCGCCTTGCGCAATGCTCCGCAAGGGCGGCGCAGGAGCGCCGGGCCGCAGACGCGACCCTGAGCGTTTCAATTAAAGTATGACAGGCCCTAAGGACTGCGTCGTTTCATCAACCTGTCGTAACTCCGGGCCACATCTTTGATAACATGGTCCTTTGTGAAGCTGTCTAAAACCCGCTGACGTGCGGCTTTTCCCATGGTCGCACGCAACAGCGGGTCATCGGCCAGCGTTACAATGGCCCAGGCCAGCGCTTCGGCATCTTCAGGTGGTACAACCAGTCCTTCAACGCCGTTTTGAACAAAATGGCGGCAGCCGGGAACGTCGGTGACAATCAGCGGGCGGGCGCAAGCCGCCGCTTCCAGCATGGCACGGGGCAGGCCCTCTCTGGTGCGTGTTGGCACCACGCAGATATCGGAATTTTTCCATACGGTAACAACATCGGCGGAAAACCCCTGATAGCTTACATTGGTTTTGGCGTTCCAGCTTTCAATGGTTTTTATTGCGTAATTACCGGGGTTTGCCGCATCAGGCTTACCATAGAGATCAAGATGGATGTTCAATGTACGGACAGATGGCGAGGCCATTGCCTTTACCAGCACATCAACTCCCTTGGTTTCTATCATGCGCCCGACAAAAGCCAGGGTTACTTTTTTTGACCGCCCGATGGCGGCGGGCCGCAGGCTGAGGTCGGGAAACAATCCGGGATCAACGCCAGCACCACCGAGAATGGTTGTTGGTGTATCAGGGGGCAGACCGTAGTTTTTGAGGAACTCGAGATCATCCGGGTTTTCCAGCAAAAGTTCCGTGTTCCTCTGGCGTAAATACAAGACCGGCAAACGCAATAAAATTGACCGCAACAATTTGATTTTCCGCGAATTTCCCTCGCCCAGGGTGCCAAGGCCGGTAATATGGAACACTTTTGCCGACGTCCGGAAAAACAAGGCTGCAAGACCACCTACAAGGACCGGTTTGAGAGAGATGAAATGAATGATATCAGGCTCGATGGCGTGAATGGCATACCTGAGCTGGCGCAGTAGTTTCAGGTTTGAAAAAAAACCTTTTGAGGCGCGTTCAAAATCAACAGAGACAACTTTTACGCCCAGTTGTTCAATTTCCTTATATTTGCTGCCAATCGATGTCGCCAGAAATATATTGTCGAATTTTGACAGCTTCGCTGCCTCAATCAAAGGCAGAAAATGAGAATGGAAAAACCAGTCTTCCGTGCATACAAAAAGAATTTTACGTTTTTTATCAGTCATTCACACGCTATACCGGAAAAAATCAGGCAAAGGAATATGCCAGAAGAAAGTGAAGGAAAATCCGGTCGGTCAAATTTCCCGTAACCGGTTATAGATGTATTGCAGCCACTTCAAAAGAGAGCCGTATTCCGGCAGTCGGCACTCCGGAATTTTTGTAATAAATGTTAGGCAGAAATCGCCATTTGCGATATAGACATGTCCGTTCATCTGTCATTGCATGATGTGGAGAAATCATGGCGTTAAAAAACCTGCCGGTGGCCGTCCTTGGGTGTGGGCACTGGGGTAAAAACCTTGTGCGAAAATTTCATGAGCTGGGTGTGCTGACTGCGATTTCTGATCCCAATGGGGAAGTTTGTCGCCAGCTGGGCGACGCCTATGGCGTTGAGGCGCGCTCGATTGATGACATATTGGCAGATGATGCCATCGAAGCCGTTGCCATTGCATCACCCGCTGATCTGCACCATGAACTGGTGATCAGGAGTTTTGCCGCGGGCAAACATGTTTTTGTTGAAAAGCCGATAGCGCTCAGCCTGGAAGACGCCGCAGAAATGATTGCGGCGGGCAAGCAGGCGCAGAAGATTTTGATGGTTGGCCATTTGCTGCAATACCACCCGGCTTTTTTGAAACTGAAAAGCCTGGTGCTTGACGGCGAGTTGGGCAATTTGCGTTATATTTATTCGCGACGGCTCAGTTTGGGCAAACTGCGCACGGAAGAAAATGTTCTGTGGAGCTTTGCCCCGCATGACATTTCGATGATACTGGCTTTAGCCGGACAGGAACCCGACAAGGTTCAGGGCAGTGCCGGAAATTTTCTGCAAGATCATATCAGCGATTTTGCCAGTATTCATATGGGCTTTCCAAATGGCATCAAGGCGCATGTCAATGTTTCGTGGTTGAACCCGTTCAAGGAACAGCGGCTGGTTGTTGTTGGCGATAAAGCAATGGCTGAATTCGATGATTGTGCGCCGTGGAGTGAGAAGCTTAAGCTTTATCGCCATCGTGCCGAAATTGTTGATGGCGTGCCTTTGGTTGAAAAAGCTGAGGCGGAACTTGTTGAAATTGAAGAGTTTGAGCCGTTGCTCAATGAATGCAGATATTTTCTGGAGTTTGCCGCAAACAATCAAACACCGTTTAGCGATGGTGCCGAAGCAATCGCGGTTCTTAAGGTTTTGCAGGCCGGTGATGCGACATCACAAGGGGAATGACATTGGCTTTTGAAAACGCAACAATCCATGAAAGTGCATATGTGGATGAAGGCTGTGAAATTGGCGATGGCACCAGGATATGGCATTTCTGCCATATAATTTCGGGTACGAAAATCGGTAAAAACTGCTCACTGGGTCAAAACGTGATGGCGGGGCCGCTGGTTTCAATTGGTGATAATTGCAAAATTCAAAATAACGTCAGTATCTATAAGGGTGTTAGCCTGGAAGACGGTGTGTTTTGCGGACCTTCGTGTGTTTTTACCAATGTTGTTACCCCGCGCGCTGAATATGAGCGCAAGGATGAATTTTCCAAAACGCTGGTCAAGCGTGGTGCCACCATTGGCGCAAATGCGACAATTGTCTGTGGCCACACACTTGGCGAATATTGTACGATCGGTGCCGGTGCCGTGGTTACCAAAGATGTGCCGGCACATGCATTGATGGTCGGGGTTCCAGCTGTTCGTATTGGCTGGGTGAGCAGAGCCGGTGACGTTTTGGGCAATGATCTCAAGTGCCCGCGCACAGGTGAAAAATATAAAGAAACAGACGCCGGTCTGGTGCTTCTGTAAAGTGGTTGCAACGATACAAGAAAACAGGTCTATGGAAACTCCCTCAAATATCGCTTTTATCGATCTGGCTGCCCAGCAGGATTACCTCAAGGCAAAAATTGATGCTGCTATTGCCAAAGTGCTCAAACATGGCCGCTATATCATGGGACCGGAAATAGCTGAGTTGGAAGAACAGCTTTCGCAATTTACCGCCATGACCCAGACCGTCAGTTGTTCCAATGGCACGGACGCAATTACCCTACCGTTGATGGCCTATGGGATTGGGCCCGGTGATGCCGTTTTTGCTCCGAGTTTCACGTTCGCTGCAACCGCTGAAGTTATAGCTCTGCGCGGTGCAACGCCGGTGTTCGTCGATGTTGACCCACAGACCTACAATATCGACCCGGAGCATCTGAAAACCACCATTGCGCAAATCAAGGCTGAGGGCACTTTGTCACCCAAAGCTATTATTGCCGTTGATCTTTTTGGGCAGATTGCCGATTACCCGGCTTTGCGCGAAATTGCCGATAGCGAAGGCCTGAAACTGATTTCTGATGCAGCGCAAGGACTTGGTTCGACGTTAAAGGGTGAGCATGCAGGCAAGTGGGCCGATGTTGTCACCACCAGCTTTTTCCCGGCCAAACCGCTTGGATGTTATGGCGATGGTGGCGCGGTTTTGACCAATGACGAAGAGCTTGCCGATATTATGCGCTCCTTGAGAGTGCATGGAAAAGGCTTGGACAAATATGACAATGTTCGCGTTGGCGTCAATGCCCGCCTTGATACGTTGCAGGCGGCAATATTGCTGGAAAAGCTTGTTGTTTTTCCCGAGGAAATTATCAAACGCAACAGGATTGCTGACAGATACGCCAAAGGCCTGTCGGGTGTGGTAGATGTGCCGATGGTTATGGCAGGTGCAGTTTCCACCTGGGCGCAATATACGGTGGTTTCCTCGGCGCGTGATGCCATTATGGCATCCCTCAAGGACATGAAAGTGCCATCGGTGATTTATTATGCCAAACCACTGCACCAGCAAACTGCTTATAAACATTATCCCGTTGGCGGAGGTCAATTGCCGGTAACCGAGCGTTTGGCCGGGGAAGTGTTTTCTTTGCCGATGCACCCTTATCTGGGTGACAATGTGCAGGAATATATAATTTCAAGTGTAAAAAGTGCCGCTGATGCAGCCAATGTCTGAAATCTTGAGGAAAGCAATTATATGAGTTCTTCCATTTCCGAGTGTTTCATAAAAAAGATGGATGGCAAGGAAGCCGTGATTGCCGTCATCGGTCTTGGTTACGTTGGTCTGCCGCTGATCATGGGCTATCATTCCTGTGGCTACAGGGTTTTGGGTGTGGATATAGACGAGAGTAAAATATCCTCTCTCACCCGGGGTAAAAGCTATATCGGCCATATTGAAGACAGTGAAATTCAAAATATGCTGGATGCCGGGCGCATTGAGCTGACGACTGAGTTTTCCAGAATTTCAGAGGCGGATGCAATTCTGATTTGCGTACCAACACCGCTGACCAAACATCGCGAGCCTGATATTTCCTTCGTCAGGGACACGACAATCGCCATTGCGCCATATGTTCGTACCGGCCAGATTATTGTGCTGGAATCGACAACTTATCCCGGCACAACGCGCGAGGTGATGCAACCTCTACTGGAGCAGGGCAGCGGTCTGAAAGCGGGTGACGATTTCATCGTTGCCTATTCGCCTGAGCGTGAAGATCCCGGCAACCCGAATTTTGACACCACAACAATTTCCAAAGTCGTAGGGGCCAGCAGTCCAGAGGGCCTGGACATGATCACCAGCCTGTACACACCATTGGTGCCAAATGTTGTTCAGGTCTCCAGTGCGGAAACTGCTGAAGCTGTCAAATTGACCGAGAACATATTCCGGGCGGTAAACATTGCCCTGGTTAATGAGCTCAAGCTGATTTATTCCGAAATGGATATTGATGTCTGGGAGGTGATTGATGCTGCGGCCACCAAGCCATTTGGCTTTATGCCGTTTTATCCCGGTCCCGGTCTTGGCGGACATTGTATTCCCATTGACCCGTTTTATCTCGCCTGGAAGGCGCGTGAAAACGGTCGTCATACGAGGTTTATCGAGCTTGCCGGTGAAATAAATGAAAATATGCCAAAACATGTTATCGCCAGCCTGGCGGTAGCCCTCAGCAGTCGTTTCAAAAAAGCGCTGAACGGCGCAAAGGTTCTCGTTGTCGGGGTGGCGTACAAGGAAAATGTTGATGACATGCGCGAAAGCCCGTCACTTGAGTTGATGGAGTTGCTGATTGAGCACGGGTCTTGCGTTGATTATTTTGACCCCTATATTCCGGTTATACCGCCGACACGCGAACATGCTGAATTTGCCGGAATGAAGTCAATCGAGTGGACAATGGAAAACATTGCTGAATATGATGCCGCAATCATTGCCACCAAACATGCCAGCATTGATTGGGAAGAAATGACCAGCCATTCTCAACTGGTCATCGACACGCGCAATGCCGGTAAGGATTTTTCGACAGAATTGAAAGAAAAAATTGTAAAAGCCTAAAATTGCTACCAACTCCGGGGAGGTTAGAATTATGGATTCCAAAGCAGCTGTAGCCTTTAAGGCGGGTGAGCCTTTAAGCATCGAAACCGTCCAGCTCGAAGGCCCGCGCGCCGGTGAGGTTCTGGTGGAGATGAAGGCGACGGGCATTTGCCACACCGATGAATTTACCCGCTCGGGCGATGATCCTGAAGGTATCTTTCCCGCTATTCTAGGCCATGAGGGTGCGGGCATTGTGGTTGATGTCGGCGCTGGTGTGACGTCACTGCAAAAGGGTGACCATGTTATTCCGCTGTATACGCCGGAATGTCGCAGTTGCGATTATTGCACCTCGGGCCGCACCAATCTTTGTCAGGCTATTCGGGTAACGCAAGGTCAGGGCTTGATGCCTGATGGCACCTCGCGGTTTTCCATCAATGGCGAGAAAATTTACCACTACATGGGGTGTTCGACATTTTCGAATTATTCGGTATTGCCGGAAATTGCCCTGGCGAAAATCCGCAAAGATGCACCCTTCGACAAGGTCTGCTACATCGGCTGCGGCGTTACCACCGGTATTGGTGCGGTTATCAATACGGCTAAAGTAAAACCGGGCGATAATGTCATTATTTTCGGCCTTGGCGGCATCGGGCTCAACGTGGTTCAGGGGGCGAAGCTGGTGGGGGCGGACATGATTGTCGGGGTTGACCTCAATGATGACCGCAAAGCTTTAGGCGAAAAGTTCGGCATGACAGATTTCGTCAACCCGAAGGATGTCGATGGTGATCTGGTAGAATATCTGGTTGAATTGACCAAGGGTGGTGCGGATCATTCGTTTGAGTGCATTGGCAATACCACCACCATGCGGCAGGCGCTCGAATGCTGCCACAAGGGCTGGGGGGAGAGTACCATTATCGGTGTTGCCGGAGCGGGGCAGGAAATTTCCACACGACCGTTTCAACTGGTCACCGGCCGGGTGTGGCGCGGTACGGCTTTTGGCGGTGCCAAGGGGCGTACGGACGTGCCGAAAATTGTTGACTGGTACATGGAGGGTAAAATCAATATCGATGATCTGATTACCCACACCATGCCACTGGAAGACATCAACAAGGCGTTTGAGCTGATGCATGCAGGCACAAGTATCCGCTCCGTTGTGGAATTTTAAAGCATGGTGCTGACCACAGTAAGCGAACAGAAGGCCTTTGGTGGCATGCAGGGTGTATACCGGCATGAGGCCAGACAAACAGCCTGTGAGATGGAATTCAGCGTGTTTTTGCCGCCCCAGGCGCAACAGGGACCGGTGCCGGTTTTGTACTATTTGTCGGGTCTTACGTGTACCCAGGAAAATGTTACCACCAAAGGCGGGTTTCAGGCCCATGCCGCCGAACATGGTCTGGCGGTGGTGTGCCCGGATACCAGCCCCAGAGGGATAGGCATTGACGGCGAAGATGATGATTATGATTTCGGCACAGGAGCCGGGTTTTATGTGGATGCAACGCAAACGCCATGGGCCGCCAACTACCGCATGTACTCTTATGTGACTGCCGAATTACCTGGCGTTATCGCTGAAGGCTTTGGCATTGATACAACGCGTGCAGGTGTTTTTGGTCACTCAATGGGCGGTCACGGCGCACTCACAATTGCTTTAAAAAACCCCGGCGCCTATAAATCTGTCTCGGCCTTCGCGCCAATCGTTGCACCGATGCAGTGCCCGTGGGGTGAAAAAGCGTTTACCGGTTATCTTGGACCAGATCGGGAAAGCTGGCGGGAGTATGATGCCACTGAACTGGTCAGGTCGGGCAAGGTCATTGATGGTACTATTTTGATAGATCAGGGAACGGCTGACCCGTTTTTAGAGGAACAACTTAAACCACATCTATTCCAACAGGCCTGTAAGCAGGCTGGTCAGGCCGTCGAAGTCCGGCTGCAGGATGGTTATGATCACAGCTATTACCTGATGGCCAGTTTCATGGCAGATCACATTCGCCACCATGCACGGGCTTTGAAGGATTAAGCAGCGGTGACGGCCGCTTTTTGCTCCAACACCATTACACAGGCCTCGGCGGCTTCTTTGCCTTTGATAATGAAGTGGTCAAAAAAGAACTTTTGACGCTCGTCGCTTTCATCGAAGTGTTGCGGGGTCAGCACGACGGACAGAATGGGTATATCGAGTTCCAGTTGCACCTGCATCATTGCAGATACTACGGTGCTGGCAACAAACTGATGGGCATAGATGCCGCCATCGACAACCAGGGCGGCTGCGACGATGACCTCGTAGTTGCCGGTTTTTGCCAGGTTTTTGGCCAGTAACGGGATTTCATAAGCTCCGGGGACATCTATAATTTCGATAGCGCTGTCGAAAATTCCGTGATTTTCCATTTCGCTAATAAAACCGATGCGAGCTCGATCGACAATTTCCCGGTGCCAGTTGGCCCGGATAAAGGCGATTTTTCCAGAAGAAAGTTTTGCAGGCTTTGTTTTGGCCAGCGAGGCGTGAATGTGGTTCATCAGTTGCACCCTTATGTTACCTCAGGGTGCCTGAAACGAAAGGCTGTAATTCGCGCAATCTATGCACAATTACACACGTCCAATTCCATTCTCTTCCATCCGGACTATGACCGTCGGCTCCGGAATTCAACCGGATCTGCTTGACCCTGCATAAACTTAAACAGGCGCTCGCGGGCTCATGTGATTTTACATTTACCGCCGGTGGGGAATTACACCCCGCCCTGAGAATTTTCAATAGAATCTGATTAAGCAATTTGGCGCGCAAGTTCAAGTGCAAAGATATAATGAAGTTATCTGGCATTTCCTGCTGTCGCTCTGTTATAATTCTTTCAAGGATAAAAAACACCATTTCAGGGTTGCGGCTTATGTTTGGATTTTTCAAAAACTATCATTTGAGTGATCAGATACTTGTTGATGTGCTGGACTATCTTCAGACTCAACCAGATGAACGCGAAGTTTTTCGCGATGCTGTCGCCTTGAGCCTGGGTATCACCATGCGGATGATTTCACGCTGGCCTGAAGTGCGCGAACCCCTGCCGCTGGTTCTGGCAGATATTCGCTATCGTCTGCATCCCGATGGGGCGCAGCTGTTGTCGCAGCAGTTTTCCAACAATGCACGAAAAGCCAGAGGAAGTGGACGCAAGGCTTTGATGTATGGCTATGGTATTACCGCATGCTGGCTGATTACCTCGGCGCAGTTGAGTGAAAAGCAATCCGATGAACTTGTGCAGGAACTGGAGCGTTACGATCAGTTTTTATGCAAACTGTTTCTGGGCCATGAACATTTGCTCTGTGATGAAAGCCTGATTGAACTGCATGAAAAGTTTTTTGTCTTAAAACCCGGTGCCCCGCACCCGAAAGACGAGCTAAAGCGCCGCGCGGATGATATGCGCATGGGAAGCTAATGTTTCCGGGTCAGCCATCTCGTGGCCATGTGGCCGCAGGCTTACCCCAAGTTTACGCGGTACGATGTGAAAATGCAGGTGAAAAACCGTCTGGCCCGCAGCTTCGCCGTTGAATTGCTGGATTAAAAACCCATCGGCTGCCATGGCATCGACAATCTTTGGCGCAAGCTTTTGTATCGTTGCCATGCAGTTGGCGATAACTTCAGAGCTGGCATCAAGCAGTCCTGTTGCCTGAGCCTTGGGAATCACCAGCGTATGGCCGTCACTGCGCGGCATGACATCGAGAAAAGCATAGGTGGTGTCATCTTCATAAATCCGGTGACTGGGAATTTCGCCCTTGAGGATTTTAGCAAAAATGTTTTCACTGTCGTACATAGTTTTTCAATCCTGTTTTCGGAATGGAACGAGCTTTGCAAGTTCCTTCATTTCCAGATTTACATAATCCATTTCGTGATCGAGATACTCTGCCACCGCCCGGCGCAGGGACGGATCGGCAATGTAGTGGGCGGAATAGGTTAAGGTAGGTTCATAGCCCCGGGCGATCTTGTGCGGGCCTTGTGCGCCGGCTTCAACCGAGCCCAGTCCGTGTTCGATGGCAAATTCGATGGCCTGATAATAACATGCTTCAAAATGCAGGAAAGGATGATGTTCGCAGGTGCCCCAGTGGCGGCCATAAAGTGTGTCTGAACCAATAAAGTTGAGGGCACCGGCAATGACCTGATTGTCTCGTTGACAGAAAACCAGCAGGATATCGTCTTTCATGGTCTCGCCAATGAGAGAGTAAAACTCACGCGTCAGGTAGGGTCGTCCCCATTTGCGGTTGCCGGTATCAATGTAGAAGCGGTAAAACGTGTCCCAATGATGTTCGCAGATATCATTGCCGGTGATCCAGTCAATCGTGATGCCACTGGAATTTGCCAGAGCGCGCTCCTTGCGGATCATTTTGCGCTTGCGTGAGTTGAGTTGGCTTAAAAACTGATCAAAACTGTCATACCCTTTGTTTTTCCAGTGATATTGCTGGTCGGTTCGTTGCAGAAATCCCAGTTTTCCCAAATGTTCCCATTCGCTTTGGGTGAGGAACGTCAAATGATGGGACGATGCACCTATGCGCCGGGTAAGTTCGATGGTGGCACTGGCCAGTAGTTTTTCCTGTTCGGCCTGCTCCGGTCCGGGTTTTACCAGTAATCGCCTGCCGGTGACCGGTGTGAAGGGCACGGATGTTTGCAGCTTGGGATAATATTCCCCGCCAGCGCGATAAAATGCATCGGCCCAACCGTGATCGAACACGTATTCCCCTTGCGAATGGTTTTTTAGGTAACAGGGACAAAGAGCCGCAATGCTGCCTTTATCATCTTCCAAAATCAGATGCTGTGCGAGCCACCCGGTTTCCGGGATAGCCGAACCACTGGCTTCCAGCGCATATAGAAAATCATAGGAGATGAAGGGATTGCGGGTGTCACAACCTGAGGGGTTAGCGCAAGCATCCCATTGCTCAACTCCGATATCCGTAATCGAGTTTGCAACCCGAACGATGGCCTGTTCCATTTCTCCCATGGCATCGTTTGTAAAACAGTTTTGGAGGCTGAAGCAAGCGTGCGATGTTTATGATGTGCCTTGAGAGTTTTTCGGGCTGGCTTGCTTTTTGTTCGAATTTTAAACGGTAGGGAATTTATGTCTCGTGGTACACAGCGGCTGATATGGACCGCTGCAATTTTTCTTTTCATATCTTTTATAACCCGCATTGGTCTGGCCTTTTTCAGTGGTGGGGATTACACCCCTGCAGAATGGGTGCGTCTTATAGTTGTGGGTTTTCTTTTCGACCTGATAGTGAGCACGTGGATTTTGCTGCCGAGTGCAATTTACGATGCCCTGATGCCCGAGTTTTCCACAAATAGTACCTGGCATCGTTGGGAGAACCGCCTGGCGGCCCTGGCGGGCACTGTGCTGCTGGGGTTTATTATCTTTGTCGCTGTTGCCGAATTCACTTTTTGGGAAGAATTCTCCAGCCGTTTTAATTTTATTGCGGTGGATTACCTCATCTATACCAATGTTGTCATTGGCAATATTCTGGAAAGTTACCCGATCACCTTGTGGGCCAGCAGCGTTGTGGGGGCTAGTTTGGCAATTGCCTGGTTCACATGGCCGCGCAATCAAGACAGCCCGCGTTCAACCTGGGTTTTTCGCTGGGCGCGCGTGGCAGCGCTGGCAGTTTTTGTGGCCCTGGGCATTGGCATCGTCAGCCAGGACATCGCCGAGACAACGCCGAATGTATATGTGCAGCAGCTTTCCAATAATGGCATTTATGCTTTGATCAGTGCCTACCGGAATAATGAGTTAAGTTATGAAAAATACTACCCGACGATCAAGGCGGCTGATCTCAATTCACAAATTCGCAGCCTGGTCCGCGAGGGCAATTCCAAATTCATCTCCAGCGCTGGCATTCAACGCCAGATAACCGCGCGTACAACAAAAAAAGACGTTAATATCGTTTATATTACGGTTGAAAGCCTGTCGGCCGATTTTCTGGGAGTTTTCGGTAATAAATCCGGGCTCACCCCGGAAATGGACAGGTTGGCCCGTCAGGGGCTTTTGTTCACAAACCTTTATGCAACCGGTACCAGAACCGTGCGTGGCCTCGAAGCCCTGTCAGTCGGGACACCGCCAACGCCGGGGCAGAGTATTGTTCGCCGACCCAAAAACGCCGGACTGGAGAACCTGGGAGAAGAGCTGAAAGAAAACGGCTGGACGCCGTATTGGATTTACGGCGGCTATGGATTTTTCGACAATATGAACGCTTTTTTTGGTGCGAACGGATACAAGGTCATCGACCGTACCGACGCAGATGCGGAAGGTATTGCGATCAGCGCCGAAAATATATGGGGCATTGCCGACGAGGATCTGTTTTCACTGGTAATCGCTAATCTGGATCGTGAATACGCCCGGGGCAATACCTTTTTTGCCCATGTTATGACAACATCCAATCACCGCCCCTTTACCTTTCCCGAAAATCGCATAGATATGCCGCAAAAACGTCGAACCAGCGCTGTCAGATATACCGACTGGGCACTGGGTGATTTCATCCGGCGGGTATCGTCAAAACCATGGTTTAAAAATACCCTGTTTGTCATTGTTTCAGATCATACTGCCAAAGCTGCGGGAAAGACTGATTTGCCGCCATCACGCTATCATATCCCCATGATCTGGTATGGGCCGGGATTGATTGAACCCGGCAAAATGGACCGTCTTATGAGCCAGATTGATGTGGTCCCAACCCTTTTGGGCTGGTTGGGGGTAAATTATACCAGCGGACTGTTTGGCTACGATATTTTCAATCTGGAGCCGGGACGCGAACGCGCTTTCATCAGCACCTATCAAAAACTGGGTTATCTCAAGGCCAACGGTCTGGTGGTGCTTGATGTAAATCGTAAAGCGGTTGTGACAAATGGCTTGCCCGCATCTTCCGGCAGCCCGATAGCACAAAAAGACAGTACACTCATCAACGAGGCGATTTCCTGGTATCAATCCGCCAGCATGTATTTCCGCACTGGCCGGCTGAAAGATGTGGTCGATTAAAAAGCGCTTGAACTCTATATCTTTTGCAAGGCGGGATTATCAGGCACGAAACCTTCAAATATCATCTGGTCGGCCCAGCGCCTGACTGTGCGCCGGTCCTGTTCGCTGCGCACTGTCCAGCTCAGCAATGGTTTTCTAAGCAAGGTGTGGGCAACCCAGGGGGCGGGCGCGGGCAGGGCCTTGACGTGATAGGCGATAAAATTGGCGTCTGCTTCAAAAGCATAGAGCAGATGTCGCCGGTTAAAACGCTCTTTTTCGCTTAAATGAGCCCATTCTGGAATATCACCAAATCGCCCGGCAACCAGCCCGCGAGGCAGGTTTGGTGCCAGAGTTTTAAGAGTGATGACTGAGTTAGGGTTAAAGGACATGACACAAGCGGGGCCGGTGTAAGAGGCAAGGACTTCCGCCACCCGCTTTTCCAGCGGACCCACATTGTCGCGCGGGCTTTTTATTTCGATAACCAACGGGACGACGCCACGCACCAGTTGCAAAAGATCACTCAAACGCCACATTTTGTCTTTGGTATCTTCGAAATTGACCCGTTTGAGCTGTTTGACCGTACGGTCTATGACTTTACCTTTTGAGGTTGTCAGCCGGTTGAGTGTGTCGTCATGAAACACCATGGCTTCGCCGTCTTTTGAAATCTGTAAATCAACTTCTATGGCAAAGCCGTAACTGATTGCAGCTTTTACAGCGCTTTGAGTGTTTTCAATGACACCGGCATTTGCATCATGCAGCCCGCGGTGTGCAATGGGACGGCGTGTTAACCAACCAAGATCAGACAAAATTTTAATCCAGCTTTTCCTGTAAGCACCATTTGCGAATCGCAAACCATCATTTGAATTTACCGGGCCAGCCAGCCCGCCGCAATCTGGCGTTGATGGGCAACGGTGGCATTGCGCATCAAAATGCCGACAGTTACCGGGCCAACACCGCCTGGAACCGGGGTGATCCAGCTGGCGATTTCGATAACCGCATCGGTGTCGACATCGCCAACAATACGCACCGAGCCATCGGCCATGATTTTCTGGTTGATGCCGATATCAATGACCGCGGCACCGGGTTTCACCATATCAGCTCCGAGAAAATGCGGGATGCCAACGGCTACAATGACCACGTCAGCCCGGCGGGAATGCATGGCGACCGAACGGGTTTTGTGATGGCAGATTGTTACTGTTGCGCCTTCTGCCATCAACAGAAAGGCTGCCGGTTTGCCGACAATTTCAGAATGTCCGATCATCACCACCTCGAGGCCCGGCAAATCGAGCCCGGTCTGTTTGATCAACTCGACCGAGGCGGCTGCGGTGCATGGAGCAAGGGCCACATCACTATAGACGATATTGCCAATTGATGCCGGGTTCATGCCTTCCACATCTTTCAACGGATGAACGGCTGATTGCAGTGAACGGATATTGATGTGGTCGGGTACGGGGCGTTGCAGAATAACCCCGGTGATACTGGCATCATCATTCATCTGCTGAATGCGGTTTTTAGCCTCTTCGGCTGAAATGTCGGGCGGCCAGACAATCTGCTCAAAGGGGATATTGGCCCTGGACGCCGCGCGTTTTTGATTGCGAACATAGACGGCGACTTCAGCAATATCTCCAAAGCTGATCGAAACCAGCTTGCCGATTGGCGTGGTTGTGGCGGCATTGGCTACAAATTCAGCTACTTCGCTGAGGATGCGGGCCTGCACTTTTCGACCGTCAATCAGGCGATTGTCGATGAGGGGAGAATTCATTTTTTTTGAACTCAGGAAATTTCAAAAACCGCATCAACTTCGACCGAAACATTGACCGGCAGGCTGCCGGCTCCCATGGCAAAGCGTGCATGTCTGCCTTTGTCAC